>JAAOXV010000037.1 GCA_018220955.1 Candidatus Altarchaeota archaeon
CTGAGCTTTTCAGGAAACCACATAGTGCATTCGTGTAAATCTTTGTCGTTTCTCATGGAATCACAATTTGTCAAGAAATAAAAACAGAGCGGTTTTTGACTTAAGTGTCAAGCCTGTTAATAAAAAACGCTAAATGGGTCATCACGCCCGATAAAATTCTCAAAGATACTGACATAATGATAAAAGACAATCAAATAATTGGATTTGAATCAGATGATGCTGACAAAACAATAGATGCAAGAAACAAAATAGTAATGCCTGGTCTGATAAACGCACATACTCATTTACCAACTGTTTGGACAAGAGGATTAATAGAAAACAAGCCGACGCTTGAATGGGTAAGAAGTTTTAATGATTTTGATACTGATTCGAATTTGGCAAGTCTTTCAGCCATAACAGGTATTCAAGAAGCTTTGTTGGGAGGTACGACCACAATTGTTGATTGCTCGTATTTTAGCAAAGAAGTGGCGCATATTGCACATTATATGGGGGTTCGAATCGTTCTTGGCCAATTGATGATAGATGACGGTCAATCTGAAAGAACAAAAGATTCAATCAAAAAAGCAAAAGAGCTAGTCAAATATTTAGCTAGCTTAAAAAACAACAGAATCAGCTATGCATTTGCACCACATTCGGTTTATCGATGCTCAAATGAACTTTTAATTTCAGTGGTTCAGTTGGCAAAAAAACACAAAGTTAAATTGCATATTCACCTTAATGAATCAAAATCAGAAATAGAGATGGTAAAAAAACAGAAAAACACGACTCCGCTAAAACATCTGGATGATCTTGGTGTGTCAAAAAACATTCTGGCTGCTCACTGCGTTCATTTAACCAAGCAAGAAACAGATATTGTCAAAAAGCAAGGCATTTCGATAGTTCATTGTCCTGTCAGCAATCTCAAGCTTGGTTCAGGAATAGCTCCAATTGAAAACTATTTGATTGCTGGTATACCTATCCTACTTGGAACAGACGGACCATCGAGCAACAATAGTTTGGATATGTTTGAAACCATGAAAATTACTGCTCTTTTACTCAAACTCAAGAATCCAGCTTTTCCTGCCATAGAAATTTTGAAAATGGCAACCAGCTATGCTGCCAAGAGTTTGGGTATTGATGCTGGAAAGATTGAAGCTGGTAAGCTAGCTGATTTAATTCTACTTGACACACGCAGTCCACACTTACAACCTTTGACGCGGCAAGAACAATTAGTTAATCATCTTGTGTTTTCGGCCAAGTCAAGTGATGTAAAAACTGTAATTATTGATGGACAAGTGGTTCTAAATCACTAAGAACAATCAAATTCATAGAAATTCAAGTGTTTGTTATATGATAAATTGTAGTTCCAGACCGTTAGTGTTTCACACTCTAACAAATAAGGTTCAGGATTCATTGAATTGGTAACAAAATCCTCTTGACTTAATATGAAGCTTGTATGACTTGGTTCTCCTGACCTTGCCTTGTCTGGATAAACCATCTCAAACAAAGATGATGCAACAGAATAGATTTTCAGTTCTGTGGTTTGGAGTTTGGTATCTGACTTGATGATTTCAAGTGCCTCTGAAACCGGTGAGCTGGATTGTATGAACTGTAGTGTAAATGGAAAACTAAGTAAGACCAAGCTGAGTAGCGCAAGCTTTTTTTTCGAGTCAAAAAAGAGCGAGGCAAGGCAAACTATCAATACAGATATTGTGAGTGAAAAACGTGCAAGGCTTTCAAATGAAGTAAAGATACCAAAATGATATGACGTATAAAGACCAAATAGGAAAAGCAAGGGCAAAAGGATTTCCTTTTTTTTCTTAAGGTTAAAGATTGCAAATATTGAGACAACAGGACTGAATTGCCTTAGATTAAAAAAATAAAATAGATTGCCTTTGACTTTTTCAATGAAAAGTTTTGTGGCATTGTAATACGACAAGTTCCAATATTCATCATTTGGTCCATAGCTGACTGACAAAAATGCACAAATCAAAATTGACAAGAAAAGAAAAATCCAATAAGGATTTTTTGAGTCTTTTATAATCTGCTTGTGAGCAACGACCAAGAAGACAAGTGCGACAAGATAATTTTCCGGTCTGGTGAACACAAAATAAGATAGAGCAAGCGGAAATGCGACATGCTTTTTGAAATACAAGATAAAGGATAATAACAAAAAAAAGACTGAGGCTGTTTCAAGAAACGCCATTCCTGCAAACTTGATATGAACTGGGAGAATGGCTAACATCACGGCACCGGCTAAACCAGCTGTTTCATTTTTGAGCTCTTTTGCAAGTACATAGACAAGATAAACACTTAGTGAGCTGAGGATGATGTTGACTATCTTAAGTGCGAGCCAGGAATTGTTCAGTAAAACTGCCAATGGAAGAGCAAGGATATGTAGGCCCGGTGGCCAAGGACCTGTTGAAAACTCACCAAATTTTGTTTCCATAAGATTCTTGACTATCTTAACCTGATGAATTTCATCAATTCCAAGAATCTCTTGTGGCAGAGTCAGTCTAAGTAATAGAGCAAATGCCACAATCAACCAGACCTTGTTCTTTTTTGGTTTCCATTCTCTTAGCTCGATTGCCAGAACTAGTAAAGTCAAGGCTGCCACAGATAACAGAACAGCGTCACTCATCGCTTACAATAGGTCTACCAGCTTTAAAAAAACTTGACCAAAAGACCTTTATTCTGGCTTGACCCTTGATGGTGTGAAATCCAAGATTGTGTTGGGTCTTTTTGTTCTGGTTTTATCAGCAGCCTGTATTCAACAAGATTCACAATCTGGACCAGAACACTTTAATTATAGCTGGGGTGGATTTGAGTATTCAAGTATATTTTATCCAGAAATAATGGAAGGAATGAGATGGATTCAGGAAAACACTGCTCAAGACGCAACTATCTTAGCTTGGTGGGACTATGGACATATGATTCGCGGTAAAACTGGTCGTGACACTATTTTGTTTGGACCTTCTCGAGAGATACTGTTTTCGGTTGCAAAATACGCCGCGCTTTCACAGGCAGAACGAGACAAAGTAATCTGTGTTGACTGTAACCCACATGCTTGGGTTGAGGATGTAGCAGATGCGCTGGTGACGACTGACCCGGACAAGACAGCTGAGATTATGCATACATATGGTGCAGAATATGTGTTGGTGACTGAACAAGAGGTTGGAAAGAGCTATTCAATTATGTTTGTAGCTGGGCTTGACCCACACGATTACTTGACTGCTGACTATGAACCGCTTGAACCTGCACTCGAGATGGTTCTGTTTAGAATGCTCAGCTCTGAAGAGATATCTGGATTTGAGTTAGTCTATTCTGATAGTTCTGTTTGGATTTATCAGCTAAGCTAGTATTCCTCGCATTTAAGCTGAAAATACTTGATTGGATGACTACACGACGGACATTCTGCTGGCGGTTCTGTTCCAGTATGTGCATAACCACACTTGGTGCAAAACCATTCAACGCTTGTGTCTTTCTTGAACACAGCTTTTTCTTTAATCGATTTAAGCAGCTTTCCGAACCTTTCTTCATGATGTTCTTCTGCCTTTGCAATTGCTCTTAATCGCTTGGCGATATCAGAAAGCCCTTCTTTTTCTGCTATGTTCGCGAATTCCGGATACATTTTTGTGTGTTCATGGTTTTCACCAGCAATTGCAGCTTTTAGGTTCTCGACAGTATTACCTAATACAGTTGGAGCTCCTGTTTCTACACTTATCTCCTGACCCGGTTTTCCTGTTTTCTTATTTAACC
>JAAOXV010000038.1 GCA_018220955.1 Candidatus Altarchaeota archaeon
CTGCAGCTAAGTGTCACATACTTTTCTCCAAGAAAATCTAGATTGACGTTAAGTGTGTATTTGCTTGTCGTGCTTTTGGTAAGTGAGCCGTGACTTGAGCTACAGATGGCAGAATAAGGTGTTACATAAGCGGTTACGGTCTTGGCATCACCAAAGTTTCCGGTCTCATAGCTAGAGCTGAGTGTGACAATGACTGGCTCTCTTTCAATATCGAACTCAATACTGCGGCTTCTGGTTGAATGCCCAGATAAGACACAGCTTACAGTCAACCGATTCGGTCCACTCCTGCTAACGGTCATACTAGCTTTGAACTCATCAACCGCTGCATTGTAATAAAGTGACTCGGTTTTGTATAGTGCGCCAGACTCATATAATCGCGCAGTGCAGCTGGCAGAGCTGAGTTGGTTGTTGTCCAAGTCCTCATAGCTGGCACTGATTTGTAGTGTGTCACCTATATTTGCTACACTTGTTGCACTCAAGTCTAACTGAGTATTCGGATTGACAGACAAATCAAACTGTTCAGTTTCATCATAACAACCAACCCAAATATTGAATATGCCATTATCATCAAAATAATATGAATAATCCGCATAATCCTGATCAGAATCCATATAGTTCGATTCAATTACGTTTACTCCCTCAACAATTTCAATAATACAGTCAGGATAATTGATAGGGGCACTGTTGTTGGTTACATATGCTTGGATTACCCAAGATTCGTATGCATAAGTTGGATTATCAGCTATAATAGTAATCTCTATGCTGGAGACAAGTGAAAAAAGCAAGTAGAACGTGAATAAACCCTGCAAGACCCGCATAATGACTCAAAACCGCTCAAATAAATAAGCTTTCCAAACATGAAGTTTGCTATGAAAAATATATAATTTAGCAACATATGCCTTAGGCATGACAAAAGACAGCTATCAGGAAATCAGCAAAAAATACAGACCAAGCGACCCGGGAAGTACAGTTCATCCGGTTGCTGATGGGAAAGTAGAACATTTGACCAGCATGACTTTAAGAAAAGGGGTCAAACACGGCGGTTTTCATCCAGTTGTTTATACTGGACCATCAAAAGAAAAAGCTGAAAAATGATTACTTCACCAGCTCTTGGCAGTATACTCGATAACTTTTTGTAAATCATTGTTATAGAGCTTTTTTTCTTTTTGATTTGCTTTTTTGAACACAATACGATGGTGAATAAATACCTCATCACCCAGACTTATATCCAAAAAAGGCGACTCGATTTTGAGTCTGGCCTTGTCAAGTTTCAGACCAGGAAGCAGTCGGTTATACTCTGCTACTCCGTTTTTCACAATCTTGCCCTGCGAAACCTTACACATATCAGAGAATGACACGAGCTTTGGAATATCTAATACAATCGCACCAAAATAAAGTGTGTGAAAATTGTGAGTCAACGGCACATAGTCTGGCAGCTGTTCAATCAACTCTGTCTTTTTTGACAGCGCGATTGGTTTGAGATATCCTTTCAAAAAATCTACAGCCTTTTTGCCATAGTCCTCCCATTTATTCCATCCAATCAAGCAGGCATTTACGACCTCTGGATCAAGTGGCTTTTTGTTACAAGCATCTGCAATCGAGTTCAGATAGGCATACAGTGCCTTTAGGTCTTTTACAAAATCGATGGCTCTTTCGGTCTCCCCAGCACTCCACCCTGATTTTGTGACAAGCTTGTAGATTTCGTCTTCCCGGCGACCACATAAGCCCAATATGTTTGGTTTATATGAAAAACGCAGTATCAGCTTAAGCGTGTTCTCCAATTTCAACACCTGCCGATCTTGTTTTTGCGAGCTTGTAGCAACCAACCAGAATCAATGCAGAGCCAACAAGCTGGAATGAGTAGACCGGCTCTTGCAAAAAGAGCACGCCGAGTATAAGTGATATGACTGGTGAGATGAGCAGGATGCCTGTTGCTTTTGAGAGACTTATATGTTTTAGTCCCCAATACCAAGTCAGGACATACCAGCCCAACATCATTGTTGAGATTATCACATAGAGCCATTGAATTGGTTGAAGAGCTAGAATGAGTCCTAGCTTGCCTTGCAAGGCAGCTATTGCAAACAAGAATAATGAGCCAAAGAACATTCTGCCAAAGCTGATTCTCCAGTTTGTTTCGCCGAGATTCATGAAATGTTTTGCAAGTGTGTTTTCAAGCGCCCACAGGATTGTTGCTAACAATACCAACATATCACCTGATTTCAATATGGTCGGAATGCTTTCAAATTCCATTATTGATAAGCCAACCAATGCCAACACAATAGGGACTGCGTGTTTTTTTGTTATTTTTTCTTTTAAAAAGAGATATGCAAAAATCATGGCCCAAACAGGCAAGGTCTTGTGGATAAAAGCCGCTCTTCCACCGGTCGTCATGCCAAGTCCGGTAAAGAATAGTAGGAATGCAAGCCCGCCACCTATGAATCCTAGCACTGCTAGCTGAGGTGTTGAACATTTTTTCTGCTCTTTTTTTACAAAAAATCTGGAGTATAAAAAGAATGCAAGCCCGATAAAAAGTGCACGAAGTGCTGTGAAAACTACTGGATCAATTTTTAGCACAAAAAACCGATTTACTATGATGGCTACTCCTGATCCAAGTGCTGTTAAGAATATCAGAAGCGTTCCCAGCTGTTCTTTATCCACAATTGGATTTGACCAAGACATAAAAAAGCATTCGCTTATTCAAACTATGATTATACTTGCAATCGGCAACGAGCTCAGAGGCGATGATGGAGTCGGGATTTATGCAGGCCAGCTCTTGGAGAACAAGGGTTTTCCGGTTGTGTTTGGATATGAGAACCCGGAGAATGTGTTTAACCAGCTGGATTCGGACAAGATAATTGTGTTGGATGCTGCTCATTATGAGGGACAAGAGCCATTTAAGATAACAAACAAGCTAAGTGATTCCAGCTATAGTCATCGGCCAGGTTTGGCTAAGCTGGCAAAGTTCTTGCAGGCCGAGCTTGTGTTATTAGGCATAAAAACATATAACCGAAGTCTGCGTGATGAGCTCAGCCAGTCAGCCAAGAGAAACGCTGAGCTGGCTGTAAAGGTGATTGAAGTGTGTATGGCGATTCCTGCAATATTTGTTGATAAGGGTCTGGTCAGCATAGCTGGCCAGGAAAAGAAGGTAAGGTCAGTTGTACCTGAGCTGAAAAAAGGTGATTTTGTTTTGGTGCATGCGAGCGTGGTGATAGAAAAGCTAAGCAAGCAAGAGTACGAAGTTCTGAAACAACAGGCGGCCGAGCTGTCTTGTAGTTTATAGATGTGTTTTGTAGATTATAGCAGCTATCTGACAAAAAAGCTCATTTGTGATGAAACCAGTTCAAAGAACTTTTGTGGGAATAGTCCGAGTATAACCGACACAATCAGGACTAAGTAGAGCAGTATCTTGACCTTTCGGTCTACCTTAACTTGTCTGGTGCCTTTGATAGATGCAAAAATTCTCATGGCTGCCAGTGCACCGAGCAACATATTTAGGATAAGGAAATATGAGACCGGCTTGCTCGACACAAACACAGACGAGAACAGCAACAGCTTGCTTGGGAACAGATGGAATGGTGGCAGACCAGACAGTGCAAAGAAAGCAGCATAGAATGGTATCACCATTCCTTTTGGCGCAGCTAGCTCGCTCAGCTTTCTTGATTTAGATGCCTCAACTGCCAGGAACGCAAACAACATGGCAAGAACATGTGAGAACATCATAAACAAGGCAGCTGTTCTTGAAGCTGGTGATGCCACTCCAATCGCGAGTAGGTCATATGCCAGGTTTGACGCATCAAACAGTGCCAGTATTCTTAGCATATTTCCTTCGCTCAGCAAGAGCAGGTTTGCGATAAGCATGGATACCATAGAAAATACTTGTAATGGGACAGATTGGTCCTGTACAACCAGCAGCAGGGCAAGTGGGCTTATTTCTGTCAGCACAATCGCAAAAAATAGTCGTCCACTCAGTTTGACGGTTTGATAAATCTCTACCAGCCAGTCCTGGAACGGAGCTATTCCGAGCTTGATTAGCAGGCCGAGCACAAAGAACATGAGTGGACCTTGGCCAAGCAGGGTTAACGAACCGGTCTGATAAAAGTTGACAGCTATTGCGAATAGCATGAATGCACTACCGACTGAGTTGACGATGAAATATCTTATTACTGCTTTCAAATGCTCTTTTCCGAATATCAGGAAGTATGATGCATATATTGCCAGCTCGAAGTAAATGAATAGCTCAAGCAGGTTAGAGCTTTGTAGGATACCAATCAGGTCGAACATCGCCAAAAAGAAGAGCGGATACTTGTAGACTGACCAATCAGAAAGCCATATCAGAATCAAACAGAGTCCGAAAAAGAAGCTGGCGATTAGATGTTGTCTTACAAGTGTGAGCAAGAAGGCATATAGAAACGCGACTGCGGTCGCTGGTTTTCTCAGCTTGCCTGCAAAAGGCAATATCAGCGCCAGCAGCATCAGCTCATCCATAATATACCTCCCATTAGTAAAAGTATGACTGATATAAGCGGCGTGAGTGGCTCAAGCCGTTTTGACGGACTTTTGAAGAATATTGACAAAAGCTTTTCAGCATAGAGTATGGTTGGGAAAAGTGAGACTGCCAGTAAAAGTCCAACATAGCCAGAAAACCGAAAAGCTTGTAGCAAAATATTGAACTCAGTAAAGAATCCAAGCATCGGTGGAAACCCGGTCATAGATAGCAGTGCAATAAACATCGCGATTGACAGAGTCCAGGATCGAATGCTGATTGCACTAAGCTTTCTTTGTCCTGTTTTTTTAGCTATCTCACCAGCCGCCAAGAACAATGAAGACTTAGCTACTGAGTGCATTATCAGAAAGGCTATTACCCAACTGGGTGCGACACTAAGTGCGACAGCGGCTATACCCATTTGTGAGATGGTCGAGTATGCCAGTAACCGCTTGATATCGGTTTCTGCATTGGCAGTAAAAGCTCCATATATGGCTGAAATCAGACCGAGCGGTAGGATTAATAGTGGTGTACTTGAGTATTGCAGAATTCCGTATGCACCTATCGCGACTACACACCCACTCAACAAGGCAGACACAGAGAACGGTGCTTGTGAATGAGCGTCAGGCAACCAGCTATGGAATGGGAAAAGACCCATTTTTATTGCAAATCCAATGGTCAATAGAGCCGAGGCAAGTTGACCAGAACCAAAGAGCCCTGCCATTACTAAGATGGTACTAACCTGCATAAACCCGAAATACTTGAAGGCAGCCACCGAGTCTTCTTGTAATAGAATATAGAAAATCGGGAAGAGCATTAGCTCAAGAAAGAATATGAGTTGGAATGGAGAAGTGGCTCCGAGAAAACCAAGCATGCCTGCACAAAATAACAGGACCATAGCCAACCGTTTTTTTTCCAAGTTTCTTGCATACACGAACGCAGCCGCTGCCACTAATGCGAATGTCGCCAAAAGCTCTGGATGTGCTGGTGCCCAACCAAATATAATGCCGGGCAACCATTCGATTGACCAGCTATGATACAAAAACAGGAAGGACACAAGTGCGGTTAGCACTGCCAGCTCTGGCAGGACAAATGCCATCAGTGAGCTCAATAACAACATAGCTATGGTTAACATATCATCACTCCTAATGCCAGTGCGGCTATTGACAGAGCTATATAGCTGATGTCACGCAAAACAGTACCTGTAAAGGCCGCATGGACTTTTTTTGAGATGAATCTGCC
>JAAOXV010000039.1 GCA_018220955.1 Candidatus Altarchaeota archaeon
CATTTGATGTTTCTTGTCGCATTCTTTGTAGCTGGCTATGCCATTCAAGGTGCAACCAACACAAGTGCATACATAGCTGAAACCAACTTTTCTAATCCAAACAGCTTTGACATCACTGCCGGTTATATCTATTTCACCAACTTCACAAGCGCAGAACAGACATATAGGTGGGCTGGCTTTTACGGAACCGTAGCAGGTAATATTGTTTTGCGAGACTCAAGCGGGAATGGCTTCTATACTTGGACACTTGCATCTCAGACCGGCTCATTCATTTATGCTACAACAAACAGCTCAACTCTTGATACCGACTATTTCTATGCAATCAATGCATCAGGTGGTGACCTGGCCACTGTCGACACAGCATATGGTTATGAGACTACGGTAACTGACAGCATATCAAATACCTATGATTACTATGCTACATATGACCCTCCATCACTTGCAGGATTTGTCACCAACTCAACTCCGGTTACCAGTCCAAACTGGACCAACTATTTGTTGAAAATGCGTGATGGGACTACTAACCCGACCGTCACACAAGAACTTGTCTGGGCCTGTGAGGTTAATGAAAGTCAGACCAGCTTTGAAAGCACAACAGTTGATTATCAACTCTTGATTCCTGAGAACGAGGAGCCGGATGATGGCCAGTACTCAACAACCACTTACTACTTTTGGCTTGAGCTGATTTAGTCGGTTCTAACTGAATGCCAGCCATTTTATAAATCCTAGATAGTGATTAGTCGGATGAGACGCTCAGCCTTTCTCTTGTTTCTTTTGTTGATTCCGACCTTTGCTGGAACAGCAGTCATCAACTCAAACGACTGGCGAGAAGTTCTGGCGGGCATGCAGCTGGCTAAGTTGGAAGGACACGAAGTTAGGTTTCTTGTTTCTGTCAGACAGGCGGATGTTCTCGCACAGAATTTACCACCGAACAATGTTACTGTTATCGAGACCAGCAATCCGATAATGCAGGATTATGCGAATTATCTTGAAAATGCGTATGACATTGAAACCAACGAGTTATTGTTTAGAAACTATCGTGAAATACAAAATCACATACTTAGGTATTATGAACCAAGCTCAATCGCGTTTATATCAGAGTATGAACCCGAGAACGCAGTTCTCTCTTTGCCTATGATGTTTCGGGAATCCGGAGTTGTATTTGTTTCTGAACCATCTATCTTTTCAAGAATGGGTGTGGTCGAGAAGATATACATTATCGGTCATCTGCAGCGAGACCATCAGAGAACCATCTTGTCAACAGCAGGTGCACTCGGTAAATCAGTCAAGATAATTAATCAAGGGTCTCCGTATGCGAATGGGTTGGCAGTGCTTGATGTTTGGGGTAGGACAGACAAGGCAATACTGACGACCGGTGAATTTTTTGAGACTACGTTGTCTGATGGTTCTCACCCTGTCTTGCTTGTTGGAAAAGAGCAGTATCCGGAAGGGTTGATTGAATCACTTGATACTGCTGGAATTAACCAAGTTTATGTGATTGGCTCAGACTTGCTTTCAGTAGCACAGAAAATCAGGGAAGATTCTGGCAGGACAATTGGTGTAATGGTTAAGTATGGTGAAGGATATCTGCAGGCCGGCACATTCAGCGAAGTGCTTGCACTTACTATCTTTCAGATTCCTATGCCACAACCAAACATAACTTTTACTCGTGCAATCTATGACTCAACCACAAACAAGCTCTATATCACATTGTTTAATCAAGGTGATGGGGCTGCGTATTTTTTGACCAATCTTCAAATCGCTCAGAATGGTAGTGTTGTCTCAAGCATTAGAGACAATGAGATGATTCTTATTTGGCCTGGTGAGGAGGTTACGCAGACTTTCACGATTGACCTGGCCAGCATAGGTTCAGAGAATATGACTGCCATACTCAATGGTAAGTATGGTAGGTTCGAAGACTTTCTTGTAAAAACAATTGAACAAGAAAGACCGATTGAGTTTGGGGTGCTTGAAGATAACAGCAATATAGAGATGATTCGAGCCACCTATGATGGAACCTGGATTCGGGTTTATATCAAGAATATTGCAGGTGTGACAGCGTATGTGTCTGGCTATGTTGAACTGACCCTTGATGGAGAGCTGCGGGACTTTTATGGTGGTGATCTAAAGATTGAATCCGGCAAAACCGGAGTCTTAAAAGTGAAAATCGAGCTGACAGAAGAGGACTTGTTAGCAAACTCGATAATCCCTGTTAATCTCAGGTATGGTGAGAAACGAAGCTTGTTGGTAAAAACACTCAAACAATATCTTGAGCTCGAAGTAGTGAAGTTCAATCTGATGTTAATTGTTGGTATCGCAATTCCACTCCTGATAACAATGTTATTGATTGTGCTTATGAGACGCCGTGAGAGAAGCAAATACTACAAAGTAAGAAAGCGGTTTAGAAAAATAAAGCGCACAAAGCTTAGACCCAAGCGACGCAGCAGGCCAAGGCGAGCAGTTAAGAAAAGGAAAAAGAGCTAAAGAAGCTTTCAATTCTGGCGATATCAGCTTGTTTGATTGAATCGGCTCCTTGATAATCAGCTGGTACTGATTGAGGCCAATCGATTATCACCGGTCTATCTTGCATAAGAATATTGTATTGGCTTAGCTCGCCATGGACAATGCCAAGCGAAACTGCGCGTTCATATTGCGTGAGTATTTCGTCTTCCAGACCCTTTTCTGGTTTTGTATCTGACAAGAGCGGTGCAGCCGTTTTATCGCCAATAAACTCCATCACAATTGCGTGCCGGTTTATTGCAAACGGCTCTGGCACATTCACTTTTGGCCACAAAGTCTTGAGTGCATTAAACTCAATTCTTGCCTTTGCCTTGGCAATATCAATCGGTCTGCTAGTTTTGCCAATCCGTTTTCTGAATAACCTGAGCGCAGTGAATGCCATGCTTCTCGAAATTCTCTGAAACTCTGCTGAATAATATCTGTGAAACTTGATGACTCGCTCTTGCTCATCCTTTAGCGCCAAGACTACTACTGCTTCTTTACCTTCTCCAATTACATGACCTATATCATCAATTATTCCCTTGTTTCTTAGCTCCCAGACAACTAGCGTATCACGTCCAGTCTCAGTCATCCTGACTGCAGGCTCATTCATCTTTGACAGGTTCCAGGAAATCATTCCTGTTTTTTCTAAGTCACGAATTCTATTCTTAATCACTAACCGATTCCATGGAAGTCTTGTCTCTATTTTGCTGATAGGTACCCATTCATGAGTTTCCCATAAGCCATCTATTACCCTTAGCATCGCTGCTTGTTTTTTGTCCAATTCATCACCATATAAACAATAATGCACCAATTATGAAAAGCGAAACAGCGCCCAGTCTTTTGAGTTCATATTTTCCAAGCGAACCACAGACAATACCCTTGAATACTGTGTTTGATGCGGCCACGAGTAGAATGGCCTGACTCACAATATCAATACTAAGTGAGCCTGTAGTGTACGCGCCGAGCAGTGAAAGCACGAGTGGGTCTGCATCAGTCAACCCGCCAAGAATTGCAATTGCGTAAACACCAGCTGTTCCGAAATAGGTTTCTCCGAGCTTGACTATAATAGTTACGACAATAAAGAGTGTTGCAAACTTGAAGGCTTCAAAAATTCCAAGCGGACTCTTTATTCCAAGCTCTTTTGAGTTCTGCTTTTTTCTAAACAAGTATAGTGATATGGCCGCTCCGAGCACAAATGCTGTCAGTAATCCTGGTGCAACTCTAGTCAGGACTGTTGTGTCAAAAAGTCCGATTATGAACAAGAGCCGCAGAAACATAGTTGAGCTGGCGAGTACAGCTGTACCTGCTGCAAGACTGGACAGCCCCTTTTGTTTGCTGAGCTCAACCATATTGAAACTAACTGCTGTTGATGAAGCCATTCCACCAAGAATACCAGTTGAAATCATGCCTCCTTTTGGCCCCATATATTTCATGGTCATATATGCCAAAAAGCTGAGTCCGAGCACAACTACGACCATTAACCAAATTCGGAAAGGATTTATCAATCCAAACGGGTCAATTGCGGTGTTTGGCAAAAGTGGTAGAATCACAAATGAGAATATGCTGAATTGTAGTGCTTTGAGAATTTCTTGTTCTGTGAAGCTATAGCTGAATTTATGGAGTACATCTCGGAAAGCCAGAACCGACGCAATTATTATCGCAATCGGAGCAGCGAAATGCTCGAGCCCGCTTGCTACCATGCCACCAAGAAGGAATGCGAGAAAAGCTGCTATCTCTGTTGTGACTCCTTTTGTCTCTTTTTTCCATAAAAATAATAGAACCAGTGTTGCCTGAGCTATCAGACCATATTCTGGTACGCCAAGAAAAAAGCAGAGATATCCAAAAAGACTTGATAGCATAAAGCTTCTTATTCCAATCTCCTTGTGTCTCCATTCTCGTTCGAGTCCGATAAGTCCGCCTATTGCCAAAGAGATAGTTGCACCAAGTATGGCATTCTCCACTCGGTTCTTTGTTTAGATCGTTATTTATGTCTTGCTGGATTTTTTAAAGGATAAATAAAGGGGCAGAAGGATAGTGATATGCCTGAGTTGAGAGAAGAGCTTGATTTGATAGAAAAGCTTGATTCAACTGATTTTGACAAGACCTTTAGAAAAAAGATAAAAAAACCTAAACCAAATCTGGATCATGAGCTTGACAGTCTGCTTAAGACTATTGAAGGCTTAGAGACTGTGTATGATTTATCTGACTAAGTTCAAATACTCAAAAATTTCTGTTTCGCTTATCGAACAACCAGAAAACTTGAGTGCGAACAACATATTCTTCAGCATCTCCCGCTTGTCATAAGGCCAGTTGACCAGGCCTTTTGCCACTACTGCGGCTACGAGGTCCGCACTTCTGATGACCTTTATTCCATCAAGTAGCTTGCTCAGTTTTTGCTCAACCTGCTGGTCAATCTCAACTTTTTTGTGAATCCGGCTCTCCATGATTCGCCTAAGCGTCTCCCTACATTCGATTATCATCCTGGTGTTTTTTTCATCAACCAACAGAGCCCCTTCATGCTTTTTCAGCAACGCAATCGCATCAGCTTCACCTTTTTGAATAATCTCCATTGGGCGGCCTTTTATGGTATAAAGTCTGTTTGATAGGTCAACTATCTTGTCCCTCATTTCTGGGTCTGTGTCAACAATCTTTATTCTTTTTCCAAACAATAGACCTGTCCTCATTGCCTCCAACCCATACTTTTTGTTGAAAATTGGTGTATCAAATACTTCCTTTTTCACATATGGTGGAACAAGTATGGGCGTATCAAATTTTTCAAGCACCCAAATCAGACAGTTGTCTGACAAAGCGATTAGTGAAGATGCATCAGCAACAATAGCCTTCATTCTATTACCTCCTTTGCTATATTGAATCTCTTTTGGACCGACAGGCTCAAGTCCTCTTCATCCACTATCCTTGTCTTGCCGGCCTGTGACATTATCTCCCATTCTGGAGCGCCAACAAGTTCAGAAGATTTTTTCAAGCTCATCCCCCAAGCATACAAGGTAGAACCTTTTCTGACTTTTGAGATATTGATAATTCGGTCGACATAGCGTCCAAAATGTCTGTCAAGCTCGATTATTCTCTTTTCCAGCTCATCTATCTTGACTGAACCTTTCTGGACTCCGCGAACAAGGTTTTTCAAATCAACGACAAAATCTTTCCACACATTTCGTTTTCTTCTATAATAACCCTTTTCCAAAAGCTTTGAGAGCGAATGTGAGATGACTGCAAGCTTTATCAGCTCCTTGTCACCGGATTCCGCACCCTGTCTGAGCAGGTCCTCGCTTAAGTTTCTCAAGTCCCGGATTCTCTCTTTTTCCAGAGCCTTGATTAATTGTTCAAGCCCTTCCATAAAGAAACAGAAAAAATCAAATGATATATGCTTTTAGGTTGGAGCTTGGGTTGGGCAAGAGCTACTGGTTATGCTTGGGCTCCCGATAGCCCAACCAAGAAAATCATTGATAGACTCAGTGAAATTCCCCCAGCTAGGATCGAACCAGCTCTCGTTTCCAACATAGACAAGATAACCTTCTCCGTATCTGACAGCTCCAACCGCCGACCTTGACTGATTTTCTCCGGTAGATGAATCATACACAAACCACCTCAGTGTTGTTGAAGCAAACAAGCTGGAATTAAAGTCCAGCACTGGGTCCCAGCTTGTATTGAATGGGCTCTTTGCCGTAATCCAGTGACCGTCTGTAACCGTTTCTTCGCTGACTAGACTGCAGTCAGCGTCACATTCATACCAAGGCGTGCCAGAACAATATCCGTGACATAGCCCACCTACGACAGCAAGCACACCTCCAGTTTTTACATATGTCTTTAGTGCATTTAGTGCTGTGAGTGGATAACCGATTTCAGGAATTAGGATGACTCGTGGTCCTGCCCTTGGTGAGCTTTGTAGTGCCACTAGCTCGCTGATAGTCATGGCTTCTGTTCCCCAGCTAGACTCTATTGCTGATATCAGTGCTGCTCCATCCCAGACCTCTTCATCTAGCACTCCGACATCTCGGAAAATGTATGAATCACTTCCAGTGATATTATAGACATAGACTATCTCTGAGCTATCCTTGACCATGTTTATTCTGGCGGTTATGTCTGTTGACCAATTAGCTGGAATAATTGTGCCTCTATGAACCAGCAGAGCCGGGTTTTTGAAATCGCTCGGAGCTGTGATGGTTATATTGACTAACTTGCCACTCTCATTGCTTGTCACTTTTATCGGCTTTCTTGGAGCATTGTAAACAAAATCATATCTGGATTGAACAAACGAGCTTTTTGAGCTAATACTTTTTTCAGTATACTGAACTGTTACCTGAATTCCGCAGGCCCAATCTGCGAACTCTTGTTCACACCCGCCATCGCATATAACCGAAACACTCTCAGGTATGCTTGCAATCGTGTCATAAAGTAGGTCTATCTTAGCTGCAAGATTGGTTTCTCCTGCATCTACCATTTCTTGAAATGCTGTCAGTATTTGGTCAACTGGCACTTCCTCTTGTGGGATTCTACCACTTAGCTCAATACTAGTCATTATCTGGCTTAGGAAAAATAAGTACATACTTATCACAAAGCCAGCTACCACATAAAACTGGCCCTTCATGCGACCTTCCATATACTCACCCTTATTTCTGCGAATGTATTATTTGAATATGATATGGTTCTGGCTGACGAGATAGAGGAGGTTCTTGGTAAGGAATAGACTGGGAACTCCTGGCTTGAGAAAAACCGAAGCACTGGCATTTCCATTTCATCTAGACTAACAGCTATAGTATCCATAACATCAATGGATTCGTGCCAGTCTAGCTGGCTGCTGAGCTTGAAGATATACAGCTTGTTATTTCCTGCTGGGAAGTCATAATCAAAGCTCAGCAGGTTTGAGTCTTGTCTGAATGGAACTATGTTTCCAAAGACAGGAACTCCGTACCCACTTATCTCGATTGCACCGCCACCTATGCCTCCTTCAAACTCTGCTTTTATTAGCCCGGGTTTTTCACCAAAAAAGGCAGTGGCGGTATACGGGTATTGGATGGACAATCTCATAGTATTGATGGGCTGGCTTGAGCTAGAGGAACAGCTGATGATATTGGATTGGTTGGTAATTATGGATGTGTTGAAAAGCTCGCCGAGTGTCTGGCCATTCAGGCTACAGTTGATATTAGAATTATCTGTATAAAAGCTTCCGAGCGGTCCCGGAGTTCCAGAATAGTATGCAATCAACCCGAGTGGTCTATAGCTCTCAACCGTACAATTCTGCAGCTCATGACCACACAATATTTCAATCTCTTTTCCAAAGGGATCACAAGGAATTCCGTAGTTCTCCCAGAATACAGTCTTATCTTGTCTACCTGCAGTTCCAGTATATTTCCAGATAATTTTTGGTGGGTCTCCGACAACCCAATGAGCTTGACAAAAGACTGCATCGCCGACATTTGTTTCGCCTGTTGGATTGTGTTTTATGTTGGCACCACCATAGTTGATTGAACCATTCCAGACAAAGTTGACCGAGCTGCCATCAAGTTGGAGTGCATAGTCAGTACTGCCGGCTGACTCTGAATAACCAATCACAGAGTGTTTTATCACAGAATAGTTTTTGAATATATGGACTATATGATAAAAGCTATGATTTCCCATGGTTTTTGTATAAATCAACCTGGCTTTGAGTGGTCCGTCCCTTGTTTCAAGATGGTCTGCGAAAAGCCATCTCCAACTACCGTTTATTGAATAACCGCTTTGGTTGTATGTCAAAGTTGCCCAACTTAGGACTGCAGAACCATTTGACAAGAATCCGGTCTTCTCTGTCTCTTCTCCTGCTCTAACGCGCGTATAAACTCGTTGTGCGTCCCAGCCAGCATCATATAACATACTGATAGTTTTCATGGTGGCGGCCTCTGTTCCTATATACTCTATACCTGTCTCTGGCCTTTCGATTTCACCGCTAAGCGAGCTTGTGATATTTTTGGCATAGTAAAAACCCAAATTGTCCCACCAGCCAGTATCAGATGAGCTAACAGCTGCCATGAAAACTCCTGAATAGCTTGGAGAATCCAAGCTGGTTATGTTTCCGATATAGCTTCCATCCAGATAGACATCTGCGTTGTTCTCAAATACCTGAACATCCAGGCCATACCACTCATTTGCATCAATTGTGCTAGAAGCAATGGTTGGCGTAACTACGCTTCCTGCCCGTTTTTTGTACCAGACTACTTGATTTGTTGCCGACCTAAAATAAACCGCATCAAGATTATCATCATCCTGATATGTTATCAGCATACCTGGATGTGGGTTGTTATTGGTTACATAGCTGTCCATCAGCCTTCCATGCACTGAATAGTTGGTTAGCTGGATTTGTTGATTTGCATATGCGAATCCAGGATAACCTGTTTCATTTATTTGAAACCCAAGCAGATTTGAGCTTGAGTATGCGTGCGTGCCGACAGTCCAGCTTCCGTTCTGATGCACCCAGTTTGAACCACTTGAGTTGATAGACTCTGACTCAAATGTTTCAAGAAATTCAAAAGCTGCTGAGCTGGCTGAGTTGGATGCGTCAGGATTGCCGTAATAAAGATAAAAGCTGGTTGCGCTAGAAGTTTGGAACCACACAAGTGTGTTGGTGGTGTTACACGCTTCCACAAAATAGCTGGCTGGAATCAGGTCATCCAATACTATTCTCAGGTCATCGCAGTCTGGTTGAATTTTATCATTGCTGACCAGTGTATCAGTATCTAGTTTGAACATTATAGTTGAGTTAGTAGCATTACCTATAATGACAACCTGTTTTCTGTATTCCCAGTCAAAGTCCCACCAGGCAAAGCACGAGACTAGCAACAAAAATACAATAGCTGTCTTATTCATAGTCCTCCCCTACTAGATAATAGGCATATCCTTTTTTTGATTGTCCTGGCTCTATTTTTCCCAGCACTCCTCTGATAACCAATATGATTTTCGAATCATCTTCTTCATAGCTCTGTATGGTCCAATCTGCCTCAACATCATCTACAAAAAACCTGACAGATTCAATATCAATCGGTTCAAAATGCCCGTCTTCATTACTGTCTAGCTTATAGAGTGAGATTGATGTAGAGAGGGTCTGGTTCTCGATAGTCTCGTTCCCACTGTTTACCACAGAAAAAACCGTTCTATACCAGCTACTATCAATCTGCATGGTTTGTCCTTCATATTCCGAGCTTCCGGGTGCAAGATAATAGAGTTCTATTGGGAGCTCTCCAGAATAGCCGGTGTAAACTGGAAAGCTGGTATGATATGTAATCCTAACGCGTGAGTCAAAGGTTCTTGGAAGTGCTTCTTCAATCAGATGAATCAGCGAGATTGGTGAACTAAAAACATAGTCAGAAATCTGATTATGGTAGGACTCAAGCAGCGATTTAACAAAACCAGAATCATAGTCACCAGTCTCGATTCTGGGAACATAAAAAACCGTCATCAAGGTTCCGATAATAACAATGGATATGATAATAGCTTCCATGCTCCTAAGCAACAGTAATCACCTCAAAGAAACCTTGATAAATTCCGTACTCATCACCAACAGTCGATAATGCAAATACCTCATAATTACCTGTTTTTAGACTAAAGATGAAGCTATGAAACTTTCCTGAGCTAGTATTATAGTGAGATGCGCCCCGTCCGTCTGTTGTCAAGCCCACGATTATGGTGGTTAGGTTAGTATTCTCCATAGTATCAAACCTAATCCTGACTGTATCGACCGAGCTATTGGTTGAATATTGTTTTTTGATGTCTGGAATTATCACAATCGAAGGTAATTTTTTTATGACAATTTGAAAATCATAGGGTACATCTAGTTTGTTTTGAACATGTGAATATGGCATTCCTACAAAATAATCCAGCCTGGTTTGATTGAGCTCACTACCTCCAAAAGCCAGCGAGCTGGAGTTGAAGGGATAGCTTGACCAGTTACCGGTCTCTTGTGTCAAAAACCTTACTATTCGCTCTGCCTCTAGCTTGTTTTGAATTGCATCCACTTCCCAGACACTTACATGGTATTGCTGAAAAAGCTGAACAAACATAAACAAAATCGTAGTTGCGAAGATAAAGACCGAAGCCGCATAATCAATCGAAAGCTGACCTTTCATCCTATCCATGCTCTTACCTCCACTGGAATATTATTGAGTAAGCTTGCGAACATAGATTCTCCTGCCCCTCGTCTGGGTTCTTCCCCATATCGATAAAGTATAGACGGATATGACAGAAAATACGCAGAAGCGTTTACAGAATCGGAACTATCAGATACAGAGAGCTTGATACTGCCAGCTCCAGTCAGCTTGCATTCACTTAGTTTGATATAAACTGTCTCGCTTCCAGGCCCATAAAAGCTGATAGAACTATAGTATGAGAGCTCACATGGTCCAGTTGCCAATAGATCAGCTGTTTTATTTGAGTTACAATAATGAATTATTTTGAACCCAATCGACAGTGAGTCGCCAGTGAATATGCCTGATGAAACCGGCCAAACTTCCCATTCACCGGATGAGCAACTCTTGCTTGGATTCTCGAAGGTTTCGCAAGCCCCGGCTGTTGCATTATGATTATAACAGCACGAAACCCCATAGCTGGCTGAGATAGTTCCAGTTGCGCAAACAGTAGAGCAAGCTCCTTGTATACAAAACTGGCTGGTACAGTCTGATTGAACAGTACAGCTGGTATTGCAGATGCCTGCCTCACATCTTCCTGGCCAACAATTGGTTCCGCGTCCATTATCATACAAAAACCAACTTGTGTCTGGACCATAGCAACCATTCGTGTTGGTGCAGTCAGGGTCATATTGAGTCAAGTAGCTATTGCAAACATAGTTTGATACAATCATTGAGCAATCAGAACAGCTAGACTCTTCGTCAGCTGTACATATTTGGTCTCCGCACATTGCGAGAATGAGCGAAAAAAGAAAGACCCATACTAGTGCATGCCTCATCCCACACTCACCTCAAAGCTGAAGCTTCCTTTGTCTCCTTCTGTTCCTTTTGCATCAAGCGAAATTTCATAATTTCCTCTTTGATTTGGAAGCTGTATCCTGGCAGTAAAAGTACCGAGTGAGTCGGTTCTTGTTACATATTGTTTATCATTTATCTGAATTGAAATTTCTGCATCAGTTAAGGGTGCTTTGTTTGGAAGTATCGCAGTTCCAGATAGCTCATAGGTTGAGCCTGGTGGAAAGACTTGGTATGGAACACTGACACTGAGTATTACGTCATTAGCAGGAATTAGTGTGAAAAACGCGATTGACCCAATCACCAACATTATCATACTGTGCTTTATGCCTGCCACCACAGAACCTTCACCGACCTGTCCAGCTATGAGTCCACCAAAAATAGCCTGAATTAGAATCATATGCAGAAAGATGGTTCTATAAAACGCAGGGTCAATCGAACCCAATGAAAATCCCATTTCACCTGTGTCTTGTGAGGCAGAAAGCGAGAAGATTGGAATGAGAATCCTGTTTAACGCGACTATAATAACAATAAATATGATAAAAATCGCATACATAATCATAATCTGTTGGTTGAACTTGCTTTTTCTTTCCATCTCGAGTTCTTTTATGACTCTGGCTGATTCTGCTGTTGATTCCATCACTTCTGCTATATTACCTCCAGCTCGATAGGCTTCGATTATGATTGCAATTGACCTAGTGAGATATTCAGATGCTGCCACACGTTCAGAGAACAGTTTGAGTACTCGCTGTAGTGGTATGCCCCAGCTTAGCTGGGCTGCCATAACCTTGATTTCACTGCTAAGCGGACCATACTCGATTTGAGATGAGCTGATAATGGCTTGTGGTAGGTTGATACCAGACCTCTGTGCCTCGGTTAAGTTTCTCAGAAATTCCGGAAGCGCGTCCTCCATTGCTTTCAGTTTTGCGTATTTTGTGTATCTTGACCATAACAAAGGAGAAGCACCAATCATAACCGCGAACGGCAGGAACGGCAAGGCCTGTTGGATTGAGAACCCAACAATTGCCAGTATAATGACTGCTGAGCCTATCCCCAATCCAACTGAGATTTTTATTGAATTCATTTTATCACTCTGGTGACATTCCTGCTATCATTATCATGAACATTATAGACATCATTGGGATGCCGATATATATTAGAAGTCTGACCAAATTGAGTGGAATTCCTCCACCCATCAGACCAAGGATAGTTCCCATTATGATAAAGAAAATTGAGCCGACAATGACTGCAGTGATATATACTTCCATAAGCACAGAGAGCTGGTCGACAAATCGGTCTAGATACCTTCGGTAGTCTGCCATATAACTCTTTGATTTTTCCATTAAGAACTTCTTTAAGTCACCACCAGTGGTGATGGTACTCTTTATTCCCCAGAATAGCTCTCGCATCTGTTTGCTTGGCGTCCTATCTGCCGCCCGTTCCAACGCAGTTTTGAGATCAATTCCAAGCAAATCAATGTCCTTTGTTATCCTCCCTGCTTCTTTACTAACCTCACCAAACTCTTTGAACTCAGACATAATTTTGAAGATTTTTGATGGTGTCATTCCAGCTCCGGCCAAAGTGGACATGTAAATGGTCGCGAACGGCAGATTGTTTGATATTGATTTTTGAATGTCAGATATGCTCAAGGATGGATACAAGTATGCTATTAGAAATATAGTCACTGCTAGAAGCACATAGGTGACGATAAAGACAAGAAAGGTTGTTAATAAAGATGCGCCGAGCAAGATTAATACAAGCACGGCCAGAAAACAAACTATCAATGGAGAAAAGAGCGAGATTGCCATGGTCATTGACAAATACTCTTCGCCAGACAATGCTATCCCGGCCTTTCTTAGCTTGTAATTAAGATTAGACACAATGTCAGAGTCGGTCAGATACGACCCAAATGTCTTTAGCGACCATTTCCTGAATTCAAGCGTATCCACACTGATACCAGCGCGGTCTATGTAATAAACTTCACGCTTTTGATTTTACAATTTTTTGTAAGTCGGTGCTGACTTGTCTCATTATCTTTTCTGGATCATTATAATATGATTTTATCCATAATGCGAATTGCTTAAAGTCCCTTATTCCCTTTAGTTTGAGCCATTCAAGGAACATGGCCCGCCGCTCGATTTCCTTGAACACTGTGTCATAATCCATTCCTTTGAATTCCGCGATTTTTTTGATAATAGCGCTTTGATTAAGTAGTTCAATCTCATCTTTTACTGGATCCCACTTAAATAACTGGTTTGGCAATATCTCATTCTCGCGAATATCTACCCCTGTTACCTCACTAATCTGAGCAACGCGCCTGACGAACTTGCCCTTTATTTTAGTCCTTGCAAGGAAAATCAGCAAGTCTAGGTTTTCTAGTAGTGCGACCGATAGATTAATCGGCGCGGTAGTGAGCCGGTCAACCACGCGCTGCAAGCTGTCTGCGTGAATGGTCGATAAACCTGGATGACCTGTTGCCATTCCTTGGAACATTACACTGGCCTCCTTACCTCTGACCTCCCCGACTATTACATAGTCTGGTCTCTGTCTGAGTGATGCTTTGAGTAGGTCATACATTTCAATACTGCCATAACCGCTTTCACTAAAACCAATTCTTGATATATGTGGAATCCAGTTTGGCAATGGCAGTCTGAGCTCAGCTGTATCTTCTATTGAAACTATCTTGAGCTCTGGGCGAATGAACAGGCTGATTGCGTTCAGGAACGAAGTTTTTCCGGTGGCGGTTGCACCTGATATAAGCATACTTTTTCCATATTCCAAGCACATCCATAGATACGAGAGCACGGTTGAATTTGCAGTCCCAAAATCCATTAGATGCGTGGGTGTGAGCGGCTCTTTTGTGAATTTTCGTATAGTGAAATTGCTGCCGCGTCTAGCAATATCACCACCGAGTGTGGCTTGAAGACGCGAGCCGTCTGGAAGTGAACCATCTAGCAACGGCTGTGCGACCGAGATACTCTTACCACACCGTTGAGCCAGCTTTATCACAAACGAGTCTAGCTCACCCTTTGTTTTGAAAAACACAGTTGACCTGATTTGGCCGTATTCTGGTTTTCTATGAAAGATATAGACTGGAATATTGATACCATCACAGCTGATATCCTCTATACTACCATCATGCATGAGCGGTTCGATAAGCCCAAACCCAATAAAATCACGGACAATGAAATATTCAATTTTCTCTGCTTGTTCTGGTGTCAAGGACCAGCCGAATAGGTCTACCATTTCTTTTGTTTTTTCTTTCAGATACTTTCTATGGTCTTCTACTCTTTCTGGTACAAAAAGAACATCGAGCCTTTGTTCAAGTTTTGTTTCTATCCCTTTCAGAATTTTAGCTTCATAAGGAGTTAGCTTGGGTTCAATTAGATTATACACAAGGTCCCTGTTTTTTGAGTCCCATGCAATATGTGCCCAAGCATACACTTTTTCGCCTTTTTTTGGCACTTCGGGTGTGAGTGGGTATTTCACATTGATGGTCTGCTTGATTTTGTCTCCTGCTTCGAATGGGACATGGTAGAGCTCTTGCACTTTTTCGATTATCTGTGGTCCTGTCATTCTCTTATACATCGGTGCCATAAACCCGAACGGCACCATATACCTGCTTTCGTTTGATTCGCCGACCTTTGCTCCGAGTCTCTCTCCCTTTTTTGGCATCCCTTGCATATTAGGAATATTTCCGATTATCTTGATTCTTTGAACAAATTCATGGACATTCTCATCTTTTTCTTGTCTGGTTTCCTGTTTTTCCACGGTCTTCTCTAGTCGTTCGACTGTGTCCTCCAGCCTTCTGACTGTCCTGACTGGTGTAACCATATGTTTCAAAGGTCTAGATGTGATTTTACTTGGAGCGACTTGTTGGTGTTTGGCAACTTTGTTTGGAACTTTGGACTCTACCCGCCTCACCAAATCATTCATAATCTCCTGCTTTCTGGCTGGCTCTGCCATTACTTGTCGTGTCGCTCTTTCAATTTCTTGGTTCTCTGATTCAAGAATCTTATCAACCACACCGTCTTGGACATTTGGAACATACCTCATTACTTGAGTTTTGATGGCGTGCCGCATCTTTTTTATCAGCTTTTTCAGAACAAGACTGGCTCTTTTCGCTTTTTTGATATCTTCATTATTTGTATAAGCCATCAAAATTCTCAGCTCTGTTCTCATATAAGTCTTTCAGGATTAATTTATAAGTGGTTTATCGGAACATCCTATCTGCTGAATCATCCTTTTTCTCGCCCATTTCTGATATTTTTTTCTCGATTTTTCGAGCCTCTTGCTTGAGCGCTTTTGTGTCAACTTCAAACTTGCATAGCTTGTTCAAAACCTGTATGGCTTTTGACGCAGCTTCCGGGTCTGGGCGATCGAATCTTGAGACAGGCAACATACATACAACCGGCATCTTCGATTTTTCTCCATAAATCAGACTTGCTGCCATTGGTCCAAAAACTCGCAAGTCTTGCTTAAACTCAGCTAGTCCCATCTCCTGTCTGAGTTTGTTACCATAGCTGTTCGACACACCATAAACCGTTCCTTTCTTTTTTCCCGCCAAACCACCAATGACAATTGTTTTCGAAATTCTCTTCTTTTTTGCCCAGCTTATTATCTCACTTGTGACTAGGTTCATCACTTCCCGCTCCATGGTGACATTTACTTTTAGGAAAATCAAGTTTTTGTAGGAAAATAGCTCGATTGGCATTCCAACTAGTCCTTTGTCTACATATGCTATTTCAGGCATCTCTTTTCTGAACATCCAGCCAATCTTTTTTGCACCGAGTTTGCGAGTCAGAAAATCGACTGCAATAAACCCAACCATCCCAATACCATGAAAACCAAGCACAAGTGTTTTGCCAGCCATTCTTCCACATGTTTCTATCATCCGAATTTGTTTTATTCTGGTTTTATTTAGCTTTGTATGAATAGATTGGCTGAGCTGACAGAGTTGGATGAGCTAAAGAACAAGTCTGGCTCATATGTGCTGATACTCAATGTGCCAGCTACAAGCCTGAAAATCGGCTCACTTGGTTTGATAGATTTTGTTTGTAGCTATGCATATGTTGGTTCTGCCAAGTCTGGTCTGCTTAATCGGGTCAAGAGACACTTTGGTCAAGACAAAAAGTTTCACTGGCATATTGATTATCTGCTGGCGCGGTCAGAGATAACTGCGGTTTACTGGTCGCAAGAGCTAAACGAGCAAGAGATAGCAGACTTCGTGTCTTCACGCTTTGGTTCTGTCCCTGGATTTGGTGCATCTGATTCTAGACTTGATAGTCATCTCTTTCAGGTCGATAGCTCGATTGACCTGATTCTAAAGAGTTTTAAACCATAAAAAACGACTGTTTTAATGGGTGAAGAACATGCCGTTATTGAAGTAATCACTCTGACTTTGTTTGAGCGCATACCTTGCATAGGTCAATATTCTGAACTTGAACCCCTTGATTCAGAAGCACCCATTCCCAGAGAGAAACTTCCGTTGATTGGTGGTATTGATAAAAGCAAAGTCACAGGAGAATTCAAAGAAATTTATGATGTATTGAATAATAAAAAGTTTGATGAAGTTCAGCTTCACAGAGACGGATTTGTGATGAGATATGAGGATGACTGTATGGTTTTCAAAATAACCCAGCCTTTTGTAACAATTACAGGACAGGATGCTTTTGAAATCGGTTTTGAGCTTGAGGAAATTTTTGACAGACCAAACGATTTTGAAGAATATTTTAAAAAAAGATTTCCAGATGTCGAAGTTCCAAGGTTCGAAGTAAATGCTATCACAGAACAAACTCAAGACCTTGTTGGAACCCTGAAAAAAGTTTCGCATCTTATTGAGTCGCCAGGTGAACCATATTTTGCGTTTCAAGCAAGATGGCCGGATTGTTTGTCTCCTTTTTTCGATTTAAGCGGGATTTTGTATTCAAGACAAAAAGAATTAGTGAAGACTGATGAAGACAAGAAAGCACAATATAGAGTGACTGAAGAAAATTTAATGCTCCTGAGGTCAGAAGGCACAAAACAACAATACCAAGAGGTTTTGAAGGATGTAACCAAGATTTGTGAGCTTAAGGAACAGCCTAGATTCGCAAAACTAGAGGTCTTTCGCCACGATGTTCATAGAAAATATTCTGTTTTCGTTACCCCTGAAAAAACCTATCTTGAGAGTAAACCAATCAGTGTTACTAGCTCAGCCACGAGTCCTTTTTAACAAAAAAGCTTGAGGCCTCTTGTTTTTCCTGTTTACTCATTTTATCATACTTCTTCTGAAGCTTTTCTTTTGTAAGAACTGTGCCGAATTGTTTGAAGAACGCCAGCGCATCAGGTGCTGTTTCCCTTGCCCATAACTTGCCTTCTTTTTCAAACACATGTTTATGCTTTTTTCTAAATCGTTCACAATGTCCGCTATGGCCGAGTGGCGGGCCCATCAGGGTTATCTCTGGCTCAAGCTCGAGCTTTACCAGTATATGATTCATATCTCCTACCCAAAACCGGCTTTCAATTATTTTGATTCTATTTGATTTTGCTTGGTTCAGCATTGATTTTGCTTTGCGTCTGAGCTGACCCCACTGGACGTCAGTTGGCTTATCCTGTTTGTCAAACAAAATAAGCAGAATGGCTTCATCGACCGGCAGCTTGTCCAGAACAGCTGTTGGATTAGGGAAAAAGAATTTTAGCGATGGTTTTTCAAGAAACGCGTCTATTGCCCGGTCAAGCAACATAAAAGAAGCTTTGCTTACAGATGCGAGTATATTTCTGTTAGAATCGACTGGGTCTTGCATAGCTAACGGCCAGCTGAGATTTTTTTCAAGTATGCCTCTGAATCCGAACCTGACAGCTATTACCTCAAGCGCATAGCCAGAAAACCCCTGAACCTTCTGGTCAGCACCATATACCCCAATCCCGTTGAAAAATGCCTTGAGTAGCATTGCATCCTGTTTGGCTGTTTCAGATTGTTTTTTTACCCAGTCTACATGCCAGGGGCTGCGGTCAGCTGCACTGATGAGTTGAGTTGGTTTGGTTTTATAGGCTGGCACGAGCTCAATTTCGTATCCTCCAAACTCTGTGCTGACATATGGATGCTGCGCATATTCTAACCTGATTGGTCCTAGCTTGCCAGCGATTTTCTTGAGTAGGTCTAGCTTGTCTTCCAGCTTATCAGCTGGATTGAACATCAAGAATAGGTCAATATCTC
>JAAOXV010000002.1 GCA_018220955.1 Candidatus Altarchaeota archaeon
GGAGTATGAAACCCAGATGCTGGAAGTTCCTCCAGGAATTGAGGGAATATAAAAAAACCGACCTCAGATTATTCCAAGGTCTTCCATAAGGTTTTTTTGACATTCTTTGCCGAGATTTTCCATGGTACTTGTTATAACCTTAGAACTGATTTTACAATCAACTTTATTTTTGGGTGTCAAATAAGATTCTACCTCGACATTCATGCTATATTGTTCACTATTTGCATAAGATTCTGTCATATTACACTACTAGGAGATAGTAATTTATATGCGTTACTGTCGCCGCAGTGACGACATTCTTATTAGGATTTCTCTTGCTATTACTGCGCCTAGCACGGCAGTTGGGTCTGTGACCGACTTGGGTGTGGCTTCAACTATATCCGCATGCTTTGGCTTTAGCTTACCTATCATTTTCAAAAACATTTCTGCACCTATCCCGAATGGTTCCGGAGTTCCGACATCTGGCGAGTCAGCTGGGTCAAAGAAATCCATATCGATTGACAGATAATCATAGTTGCTCAGCTTTTTCAGAATTGTCGGGTCTTCTGCTATCTCAAAGCTGGTATAGTATTCTAGTCCAAGTTCAACTGCATCTTGTTTTTCTGCTTCTGAGAATGACCTGGCACCGAACACAGCTAGCTTGTCAAACCCGATTAGCTCGCCAATACTCTTGACTGCCCGAGCATGGCTATGCTTTATTCCTGCAAATTCTTCTAAATCAAGATGTGCATCAAGTACAGCCACTCGTTTTGGCTTGAGAGCTTCTACCAAGATTGCGCTGATAGAATGCTCACCACCAAGGGTCAGCAGACTCTTTGGTTTTATCTCTGTCAGCTCGTGTAGCATGCTGTTTCTTGTATCAGCAAAATTACCAGGATATACCTGAAAATCCCCCCAATCACTTAGCTTGTTGGGCTCAAGTCCTTTTTTTTGAAAAGGACTATAGTGAGTGGTGGCATCACTGGCAGCTCTGATATAGAGCGGTGCGAATCGTGTACCGAAACCAAAGCTGGTGGTTGACTCGAATGGTGCACCGGCTATGATGGTTTCGGCTTTTTTTGCGAATCTGGTTCTGAAAAGTGTAGCTGGTATCATCATATCACCTGATAGTACAATCTTCTATTAGCCTTACCTTTGTTCTTCATCTTCACTAGCTTGATTTCTTTAAGCTCAGATATGTCAGCTACATGTGGCCCCCCACAGGCCTGTCTATCAAGCTCTGTTATCTCAACTATCCTGAGCTCATTTAATTCTGGTGGCATTTTTCCAGCTAGCTTGACCATCTCTGGAGCTTTCAGTGCCTCTGTTCTGTCCATAAAGTAAATTGCAACTTTTGCACCTTTTTTTATAAGCTGGTTTGCTGTTTCTACAGCTTGTTCAATCAGCTGCTTGTCCATCTGCTCGATTGTGAATCCAAGATAGCTGCTTTTCAAATCGACTCGTCCACTCCCAATCAATGCGCCAGTTTGTTTGAATATTATGGCCTCAAGCAAGTGAGCTGCGGTGTGAGTTCTCATTATCTTGTGTCTCCTGTCCCAATCAAGCTTGCCGTGCACGCTTGTCCCTGGTTTGAACAAGCTCATGTCTTTCAATAGATGAACTACCTGTCCATCTTGCCAAACAGTTCCACTGACTTTTAGTTTAGTCTTATTTACTGTTAGTGTGCCTGTATCGCCATCAACCCCGCCACCGAGTGGATAAAAAGCTGTCTGGTCCAGCACAACTCCTGTTTCTGTTAATTTGACCACAGTTGCATCAAACTCTTTTACATAATTGTCTTTCATATGTAGTAGGACGGTCATTCAGTAACTACTCCAGACCCTCTAAAAACCTTTTTAATACCTTGAGTCAGTGCTGGGAATGGATCCGGTAATGATTGTGATGGTACTTGGTCTTTTGGGTCTTTTGTATGTTGCAAAACTTGTTAGTGACATAAAAAAGCAATCAGAAGGTCCAGAGGAAATGAAGACAATCGCTTCCTATATCCGGGAGGGCGCAGATGCCTTTCTTTATCGAGAGCTGAAAACAATCGGGCTGTTTGCCGCGATTATCTCGGCTCTGCTCTATTTTGCGATTGGTTGGCAGACAGCAATCAGCTTTGTGCTGGGCGCAATTTTGTCAACCATAGCTGCATATGTGGGAATGAAAGTTTCCACGCTTGCGAATGTGCGAGTAGCAGCTAATGCATTAGAAGGCGGTGAAGAAGCAGGCATAATGGCATACAAAGGAGGGGCTGTAACCGGTCTCTGTATTGTGTCCATGTCACTTCTTGGAATAGCCGGGCTATACAGCTGGTTCAAAACACCTATACCGCTAGCCGGTTTCGGATTTGGGGCCAGCCTGTCTGCACTTTTCCTGCAGCTTGGTGGAGGAATTTTCACAAAGGCAGCGGATGTTGGTGCAGACCTAGCCGGGAAAGTGGAAGCTGATTTGCCAGAAGATGATCCAAGGAATCCAGCCGTGATTGCCGATCTTGTCGGTGATAATGTCGGTGACTGCGCTGGCCGTGGCACAGACTTGTTTGAGAGCTTTAGCGATAACATAATCGCTACCATGATACTCAGCTTGAGTTTTGTTTACCTGTTTGGTGAGCAGGCGGTAATATTTCCGCTTTTGATTCAGGCAATAGGATTGGTGGCGACTGTGGGCGCGCTGATGACTCTCAGAAAAGCTAGAGATGTGCTAAAGACAATCTATTTGTCTTTTGCTGTTACAGGACTGATAACACTTGTTGGAATATATTGGTTGACCATGAAATATCTTGGTGATATCAAACTATTCTATGCTGGTGCGCTCGGACTTTTGACAAGCATTGTCATAGCTGGTATTGTGCTGTATTATACGGATGTCAGGTTTAAACCGACTAGGTCAATAGCCGAATCGTCCCTGAGAGGGACTGGAGTTCTGCTGATAAATGGTATGGCTTATGGGCTTGAGTCTGCCGTGCCTCCACTGCTCTTTATTGGAGCGGTCATATGGGGAGTATTCTCTATGTTTGGTGGCGGTATGCTTGGGCTTTATGGAATTGCGGCAGCCGCACTTGGTATCTTGTCAATGACAGGAATTATCATGGCTGCTGACACATTCGGGCCAATTGCCGATAATGCAGATGGTATAGGTGACCTAAGTGGATATCAAGACAAGGTAGGTAAAATCACGGACAAGCTGGATGTAGTGGGGAATACTACAAAGGCCACAACAAAGGGATATGCAATGGCGTGCGCGCTTATGACAAGCATAGTTATGCTATTTGCGTATCTGCGGGAAATAGCGGTTAATCAAGGCATCGGACTTATGGATGTCATGGTTAATGCGACTAACCCGATAGTGATTGTGGCTATGTTTTTTGGCGCAACACTACCATTCTGGTTTTCAGCGCTTGCTATCAAGGCAGTTGGTAAAACAGCTGACAAGATGGTTGATGAAGTCAGAAGACAGTGGAGCGAGAATAAAGATATACTAAAAGGAAAAGCAAAACCAGATTATGCGAGATGTGTTGACATATCAACTACAGCTGCGCTGAAAGAAATGGTCTTGCCAACATTGATTGCAATTGGAATGCCGATTATGGCAGGTTTTGTGTTTGGCGCTACTGCGCTTGCGGCCTACCTGATTGCGGTAAACATAGTTGCTCCTTTACTCGCATTGTTTATGTATAACAGTGGCGGGTCTTGGGACAATGCCAAAAAGTATGTCAGCGACACCTACAAAAAAGACAACCCGGAGGCCTACAAAGCTGCCGTGGTTGGCGACACGCTAGGTGACCCACTAAAGGATACGGCTGGACCGAGTCTGCACATATTAGTGAAGCTACAAAATATCGTGGCAATAACCCTATTACCGCTCTTTCTTTGAGCGGAGGGATTTTCTTTTTTATTTTAAAGGTACGCCCCTCTTGTCCTCAGCCAATCGTTTTTCGAATGGGAAATAATAAACGGTGTGTTTGCCATCGCCCATCTTGTTTACTAACCCTTCCTTTTCTAAATCATCAAGCACGCGCTGAGTGACTGAGAGCGGAACATCAAACTCAAGCGCCAGCTCACCGGCAGTTTTTGGTTTGCCCTTTACTGACCGAAGCGTTTTCAGATGGTCTTCTGGATAATTGACATACTTATAGCTAATTAGCAGTCGCTTGCCTAGATAGGTGCTAAGAAAAGCAGCTAGTGTGGCAGATGTCGCCAGAACCCCAATCCAAAAACCATAATCACCAGTGATAACATAGTCAAATGAGAACAAAGGAATATGAATTGCTATGTCCCTGAAATTGATACTGTTGAGCGCAAGATGGCCTGAAAATATTCCGCCAAGAAAGCTGAATAGCAAGAACAGAAAGAGTGCCACAAACAGCTGATTCCTTAATACGCCGAAAACATCCCTGAATCTCATACAATCAACTAGCTGGAAAGCTTAAAACCTTTATGGATTCTTGGGTATATGGAGCTAACAAAGGAGATTGAGCTACTTAATCGGATTTTTGGCACAGTCAAGCTGACCGACCCGCAGGCGGACGAGCTGTTCGGATTGGCCAAAGCCTATTTGTCAGATTCACAGCATTTTTTTGATACAGGCAAGCTGGACGACTCACTTGAAGCATACTCGATTGCCTGGGCTTATCTGGACGCGCTTCTTCATCTTGAGCTAGCTGAAATACCAGCTGAGTTTATGCACAAGTTCACAGTCGAGTAATAATCAATGCTTAAATTCCTGGCTACAAGAGGTAAAAGTGGAGATAGACATAGGTAAGCACGACTCACTAGATATGCACTCACACATAAGTATGCAGGGCCTGGCGGTCAGAGAGACATTGAGTCGAAATCGAGTGAAAACAAAAAAGTTGGCAGCCGAGCTCGATTTTGACAAGCTGGTGGTAAACGGTGCCGGTGACAAGTATATTGTCCCACTGATTGCTTCGCATTTCTGGCGGGCCTATGCAACAAAGCCGATTGAGATTATACATTCTAGAACACTTGCAGACAATCCGCCAAAATATATCGACAAAAAAACCCTAGTTGTTTTTGTGTCCCAATCTGGTAAGACGACCGATACAATGGACGCAGCTCGAGCAGTCGCACAGACTGGTGCCAGCATGCTGACTATTACAAATCTACGGGAGAAAGAAGAAAACTCGCTTTGGTTTATCAAAGATCAAGGCGGTTCTGTGCTCAAAACATATACGCCCATTTATCCTGAAAAGGCTTTGCCTAGCACCATGACTTTTCATGCATCGCTGGCTTTGTTATATCAACTATTTTCAGAGCTAGCTGGCTTTTCAATCCAGACCGAACTAGCCCAGCTGACAGGCATAGTAGACAAGCTCAGCAAGGACCAAACACTTGAGCATAAGATGATTGAGCTGGCTATGGATTCTCTCCGGCTCGGCAATAGAACCAAGTATGTGCTTGGTGACGGGCCGCGCTATGGGTTGGCACGCAAGCTATCTATGATAATGTTGATGGAAGGAGCAAAAGAGAACGCTGCACCGATTGAGACTGAAGAGTTCACACACTCGCTGATAGAAACCCTAGATACACAAAACCCACGCAAGCTTGATACTATTGTGTTTATGCCGCCAGACGACGCGGTCAGCCGGCACAGTGCAGAAAAAATGTGCAAGACCTGGAGCAAGTTCGCACAAGTCACACAATTTGAGCCACCGAGAGTCTGTACAAACCATAAGCTGAACAACCTGCTGAGCCCGCAAGCCCAGATGGTTCAAGCAGAATGGTTTTCTTATTACAAGGCAGTTCTCAAGGGTATTGACCCAGGTGTAGGACATATGGTCAAGAAGGTCAGGTCTGGGTCTTGGTGAGCTCAAGCGCCATATACCAAGCCGACCTGTCGCCGACCCATTTGTCGAAAAATTTGAGTTTCTCAAAACCAAACTGTTGGTTCAACTTCACCATCGCATCACTGGTCGCATGACAACATATTCTGCTATAGTCGTCTTGTCTAACTTGGTCAATCAATACTTGTTTCATCATCTTACCTATTCCTCGCCCTTGATAATCCGGATGCACTGCAGTTGAAGCAATGTAAAAACTGTCTTCTTGCCCATAGTGCGGGTCATCTGTTCTAAAGCTCATATAAAATTCCATAGGACCGCCGACAGTGTATGCGATAATGCCCTTTTCTTGGTTTTCAACTATAAGTGCGATATTGTCTGAGTCAGTGAAATAGTCCTCCAACTCATCAGCCGGTTCTCTTACAGCTTGCTCAAACGCGGTGTCCTCAATCGCCAGCACCTGCTCTGCAAAAACTCCCCA
>JAAOXV010000040.1 GCA_018220955.1 Candidatus Altarchaeota archaeon
CATATAACTGACATCACTGGCTCAGAAACAGTGAGCAGATGCAGTGGTGGCATGATGGTTCGAGCTGACCGACTAGAGGGAAGCCCGTATGCCGCAATGTCTGCTGCAAAAAAGGCAGCTGAAGATGCACTCGAAAAAGGCGTAGGTGGCGTACATATCAAAGTCAGGGCACCAGGTGGGCATGGAACAAAGAACCCAGGCGCAGGTGCACAACCAGCCATTCGAGCTCTGTCAAGAGCAGGACTCAAAATTGGGAAGATAGAGGATGTAACTCCTATTCCACACGACACCACCAGGAAACCTGGAGGCAGACGGGGGCGAAGACTATGAAACTTGAAATAAAGAAAACCGGGAATAAACCAGTTGAATGGGCAAAGTTCAGCTTGAGCGATGTGCCAGTCTCTTTTGTGAATGCACTCAGAAGAATAATAGTTAGCGAAGTACCAATCTTATCAATAGAGGATGTAGAAATTTTACAGAACAACTCGGTGTTGTATGACGAAATGTTAGCACTAAGGCTGGGCTTGATACCAATCAAAGCCAATCCAAGTCTGTATGAAAACAAACGCTCATTCAAAACAGGATTTGTCCTAAAAGTCGAAGGGCCAAAATGGATTTATTCAAAAGATTTGAGCTCAATGGACCCAGAAATTCAACCAGCTTTCCCAGACATTCCAATCGCTTATTTGGATGAAGGACAAAAGATTGAACTAGAGGCTTGGGCAACTGTTGGAACAGCTCAAACTCATGCAAAATGGCAGGCAGGCATAGCTGGGTATGAACAAAAATCAGAGAACAACTTTGAATTTTATGTTGAATCATTGGGCAATATGCCTGTGAATGAACTTGTAAAACAGGCAGCTAGCATTTTGAAAGTAAAGGGCGAAGAGTTTGGGAAATGGATCAAGGCAAAGAAATCCTGATTTTGTCGCCTATACTAATTTGTGAACTAGCACCTGTATTTATTTCAATTACATATCTAGTCAGCTCAGCTGGCTGCTGAGCTGTGCAGACAAACCCACACGGTTCCTGATTTTTCCATATTTCTGTGATAATCCCTTGTTGGTCAATAAAGATTATGTCAATAGGAAAACGAACATTCCGCATCCAAAAAGCCGGTCGCGTGGCAGGTTCAAACACAAACAGCATACCCTTCCAATCTCCAAGCTCATCTCGATTCATCAACCCCTTTATCTGCTTGTCGCGCGTGTCAGCTATTTCAAGCTCAAACTCATCCGAACCAAGCTTGAGTTTGGTAGTTTCGTATTCTGCTATGTTTTTTTTTGTTATCAACCCAATCAAGGGCGATAATAACAATAACACGAATGATAGAATAAAGAGTCGTCTTGGTCTGGGCTCCACAACAAGCCTCAAAACCTAAATATATATGCACAGCTCAGGTTGTGATATGGTATATGGTGGTTATGGATATATTGATACTAAATACACACCCGGAAAAGATGAGTTTGTCACATTACTCTGGATAAAAGGAACAGAGCCCCTAGAAAAGCTGGCTGAAGGCATAGCTAGCGAAAGTTCAGTCGGAACCTGGACAGGAATACAGACCATGAACAAATTTGTATGGGATAATCTCAGAGCTAGAATTTTTTGGCTTCACAAGTCAGATAGCAAGTCAGGCTTTGTGAAAATAGCTTACCCACTCGAACATTTTGACCATGACAATATACTTCAGCTGCTTGCCAGCATTCGCGGGAACATATTTGGAATGAAAGAGCTAACAGAGCTGGAAGTACTTGATTGGTCGATTCCGGCCAAATATCAAAAACGGTTTCCTGGCCCTTGCCAGGGCATAGAAGGCGTGAGAAAATATCTTGGGACTGATAAGACAAGAAGACCACATGTAGGCACAATAGTAAAACCAAAAGTCGGACTCAAACCAGCTGAATTCGCGAAAGTCGCGCAGAACGCATTTATGGGGGGATTGGATTTGGTAAAGGACGATGAGAATCTAGTGAACCAAGAGTTCTGTAGATGGGAGGACAGAGCAGTCAAGACGATTGATGTAGCTGAAAAAGCAAAAGCTGAGACAGGTAACAGCAAGATTTACCTATCAAATATAACCGACTTTGTTCCAAACATGCTCAAGCGGATAGATTTTCTGAACGCGATTGGTTGGAAGATGGCGATGATAGATGTCTATGTAATTGGACTGGCTGGGTTGCAGCATGTACTGACCGAACTGCACAAAAAGAAGTTCATTGTTCATGCACATAGAGCTGGATATGCAGCCGAGACACGCGGCAAGTTTGGTGTCAGCTTTATGTTCTGGGAAAAGCTCTACCGGTTGCTCGGTGTCGACCAGCTTCACACTGGTACAGGTGTCGGCAAGATGGAGGGCTCACCTATTCCAATCCGCTGGCTCGGTGAAACCCTGAGACAAGA
>JAAOXV010000041.1 GCA_018220955.1 Candidatus Altarchaeota archaeon
CAACGCGCCATAGCTTAACTACCGTGTTCGGCATGGGAACGGGTGTATCCTAAGGCCTATGACCGTCAGGCATTAAGCAAGGGAAATTGTGATTTATAAAACTGAGCAACCAGCTAAAGCAGCTTGAACTTGTTTTTCTTTAGCTCCTTGGTTATCCGCTTGAGCAGCTCTTGCTTTAATGGATAATCCTTGCTAGCAGAGGACCAAGCACGGATGCTTAGCTGAAGATAGTCTTTTGTTATCCTGCTAAAATACACGGCTGCCTCTGGTTTCTTGAGCAAAAAATGCTCTATCTTGAGTAGGTTTCTTATGGCTTCAATCGCCTTGTCTGGATTGTTTGTATGCTTTATCTTAATATTATATTTCATCTTGGTCTTTGCAACATCCCGGTAGTTTTTGATGACAGAGCTAAAAACCTTGTCGTTTGGTATGTTTGCGACCGAACCATCCCAAGTCTCTATTCTAGTCGCAAAAGGCGCTATGTCCTGCACGACTCCTGCAACACCACCAATCTCAACTGGGTCACCGATATAGATGGGTCGGCTCAGATACAGGAAAAGTCCAGATATCAGGTTGGATACGGTTGTCTTACTTGCAAAACCGACTGCCACACCCACCATCCCACCAGCCACCATCAATCCGCTGACATCAAGTCCAGCTGTCATAAAACCTGAAATTAGTGCCATAAACACAAGTGCATAATACCCAAGTCTGGCTGTATTGTTCGCCATACCTTCTGGCATTCGCTTTCTAAGCTGATTTCTCATGACCCGTTGAAGCCATTTTGACAGTATAAGTCCAACAATCAGGACAACAAGACCAGTTCCAAGCTCAATCCAACTCATGTTCTACTCAGACCGCTCTTTTTATTTATCTTACGGTGAGCCTGTAATATTTTAAACTACAGAACCACTGTCAATCAATGCATATTGCAATAGTCCCTGATGGCAATAGGAGATGGGCCGACGCCAAAGGAAAGAAAAGCTGGGAAGGCCATGCCGAAGGAGTTAAGCGGGCGTTTGAAATAATCCAGTATGCTTTCAAATCTGGCATAAAACAGCTGACATTCTATGCTTTTTCGCTCTATAATTTTGATAGGACTGAAAAGGAGAAGACCGAGCTGTTTGAGCTAATGATGAAGAATCATAAGCTGCTTTTACCATTGGCCAAGCAGCAGAAAATCAGGATTGTATTTGCCGGGCGAAGGGATGATTTTCCAGATAACATGATAGCTATCATGAACAAACTTGAAAAAGACACGGCCAACTACACAAACAAGTCACTTATCTTTCTGGCTGGCTATGATGGTCGGGACGAGCTGATAAGGGCAGCACAAAAGCTGGTTGATGCTGGCGAGCCAGTAGACGAACATAGCTTTAGGGCGGCGCTTGACTTGCCAGCTGATTTGCCAGACCCACACCTGATAATCAGGACAAGTGGAGAACATAGGTTATCTGGCTTTCTTACCTGGTATGCCGGCTATTCTGAGCTCTATTTTTCAGAAAAGATGTGGCCAGAATTCACATTATCTGAGTTTCAGGGCGCACTTGCAGAATACAAGAACCGGAAAAGACGGTTTGGTAAGTAATTGTTTTTAAACTTTAGTCGAGTTTTCTTAAAACTCGGGACCGTCGTCTAGCCTGGATTAGGATGCCAGCTTGGGGTGTTGGTGGTCGTGGGTTCAAATCCCACCGGTCCCAAACTTTTCCTCCTCAGAGCAAAAGTTTGATCAAAATGTCATTTCAGAAAGGGATGTATCGGTCCAGAACGAGAGACTGATGTGAATTAAAAAAATAAACAAAAGATGTGCCGGTTAGGCCGGCAATCAATTTAGGATGTCTTCATCATATCAGCATATTGTTTTGAAACATCAGAATATGCAACAAGGTTCAAGTTTTTCTGTTTTCCTCTTATCAAATCTGTAGTATCAGACCCTTCTCCAATATCCGAAGTCACCACAACAGGATGCTGAGTATAGCAGACGCTATTGTCAGGAAGAATTCTCAGAACTGTCCCTTCTTGTTCAGTTTCAACAATCTTTCTGTCTATTCCAAGCCCATCCACAATTGCTTGTGCGACTTCGTAATTTCCTTTAGGAACTTCAATTTTTGAACCCATCAAAACATCATTATAGACTCTACAGAAAATTGGTTTCTTGTCATGAGTGGTATCATACGGCTCATTAACGCCTTCAAATCCTGCAAACTTAAGTTTCAGTTCAGTTGCAATTCTATCTCTAGAAGCAGTTCCAACAGGAAATATTGCATAACTGATTTTTTCGCCAGTTATTTCATGTACATTTTCTAGAAATTCACCAACTTCTTTTGAACTGGTTTGTTCTCCAAAAAGAGTTGCTATTCTAACACTCGGAACATCTTTATCAGGGTTCAAATACCACTGAACACCTCCACAGTCATTATCACTTGTGGGCCAAACTCCATTTTTGTTTTCCATGGTGTACCTACTTTTTAGTGATTTATAATGTTATTCATCAGTGATACGCAATATACAAAGCCTGAATCTCCTGAGCAGTCAGAACCCGGTCATAAATCCTAACATCATCGATAATGCCATTGAAATAATCAAGCTGGTTTCTGAGCTTGCCAATATGGAGTGATGTATCAGATGTTTGTAGGCTGTCCCAACCAAACAGCTCAGTGGTTATCTGTTCGCCATCCACAAAAACAGATGTATGTGTTCCATTAAACACACCAACTATATGCTCCCACTGATCTGTTCCAGAGCTTGCGGCATATTTTATTTTGAAGTTTGAGTTACTGTTTGCAATATACCAGAAAAAGTTGTTGTTTGAGGCGATTCCAAAATCCCAGGTTC
>JAAOXV010000042.1 GCA_018220955.1 Candidatus Altarchaeota archaeon
CCAGCTGTCAGACCTGCGAGAATCCAGCTATATCCGCGAGAAAGAATGATTGCAAAACAGAGTAGAGCTGCAAACATTGAAGCCACCAAATAAAGACTGAACGCGTTCTCAGCAACCTTTTCCCCAAATTGTTTTGATTTCCTTAGAAGTTCAAGGTCCATGCCAAGACGAGAGAGCGGGAGCAGAATCGTCACAACAGACATCAGATAGACATATACTCCATAATTTGTCGGTCCGATTGCTCTGGCAATATATACAAAAATTAAAAATGAAATCGCGCGAGATAAGAGTTTGGAAGCTCCGTAAATAGATGCCTGCTTAGCTGTTTTTGGAAGCTTCACTGGCAGACCGGGTTTGGAAGTTTAAATAAGCCACTAGCGTCCTGTCTGACATACAAATCATGTCCCTTCAAAGCTCCTGCCGGCTCGTACTTGTCTGTGAACTTACTCGATTCAAAATACCTGTTCAAATCAGGAAAAGGTTGACTTGACAAATAGATAACAAGTTCAGGTGAATAGAAATCAAACATACCAGAAATATTGTTGGTGGCATAATATTCAAGGACCGGACTGACAAGCCCATCAAAATCGAGCATTTGTGCCTGGCTATAGAATCCAAGCATTCCAAGCAAGTCTCCTGTGGCAATAGTTATTCCAGGATAATCGGCAAGACTTTTTGAGAACTCGATAATCTCGTGTTCAGTTACAATACTTGATCTGGTTAGATAATATTCCCTTGACACCAGCGCGAGCTGTGAACACACCAGGACAAGCAATAATAGATTTGAGAACTTACTGTTCTTGATTCCTTGTGCCGCAAAATAAATTAGGAAAAAGACAAGCGGGACATAGTACCATCTGTATGTGTGAACGCCTGCGAGTACATAAAATCCTGCAAGTGCAATTGGAAATAGGATAATTGGCTCAAATCGTTTTTTCAAAGCTAGGAGTGCAGAAAACACAAAAGCCCCGTATTTGTAAAATAACATTCCAATCGGATATAATGTCAGGACCAGACCTTTAAGAGAGAACGCCTGTTTGTGAATGATTGTTTTTGCCCAAAAGGTTTGAGGGATAAAGCTACCATAAGTTTTTAGTGCATACATCAACCACGGTAGATAAACCAGGAAAGCGCTGAACATCACGTCAACAGAATTTTTGCGATATTTGTAAATTATTGGCAAGAAAAGCAGTCCTGATTCGGGTCTGAGCATCAAACATAGTCCGAGCAAAGCTCCAAGAAGTCCTGCTCGCTCGTTCTTTGTATCTCTGTCAAAGATATAGACAAACAACATCAAGAAGCTCAGGAAGAGCGGGGTTTCGAGTCCACTTGAACCATAATGAAGGATATGTGCGTCAAAAGCATACAGAGCGCTGAAAACCAGAGGATGTTTTGTATTTTTGACAAGCAGATAAAATAAACAAATCGAGCTAAGATAGAACAAGGCTCGAAGAAAATATACAACTCCAATAACTCCGAATCCACTTATTTTTGAAATAGTCCCAATCAAAAGTGACCAAAGCGGAGATGTAACACCATAAACTGCCTCGCCTTGTTGATAGACGAGCCCATTCCCTTGTGCAAAATTTTCTGCATACTTCAAAGATATGAACGCATCATCAATCAAATAACCTGAAAAGAACAGCTGCTGTGCTGCGAGTGCAAGGACCAACAACATAACTAGCTTTTTCACAATCTTTAGAAAAAACCAGATTTATCAGTTTTGCTATTTGACGAGTAATACCCCGACCGCCATTTCTTGAAGTCCCTGATTGGTTGGATATTCCCGTATCACTGTGTGCGCAATAGTGAAGTTGTTTGCAAGCAAGAAGTTTATTTTTTCTTGACTTATAGGATAAATCCAGCTTGGTGCAGAATATTCCCAAACATCAACTTGCAGAGCTATATTGGTTTGATTCAACAGCTCGTTCACATCCTGTGGCAAACCCCGTATGTTTCCACCTTCACCATCATAGTCTATTCCAGAAAACGCACGAATCTGTCTGGTCGATTGTGAGTAAATTGTTGAGAAACCTTTAGTCGAATCGAGTTCAGCAACCAGTGTCCCTAGTTCTTGAAATCCAGTATATGAATAGACCTTTCCTTGCACAAGTGGAGCAATCTGTGGAAAGCTGAACAGCACAAGGACGGCAGCAGCTGCCAAAAAGCGCTCATCAAGTTTTAATTTCTTTAGGATTGAATAAACCGAAAATACCGCAAGGACCGCTACAATCGGAACGGTTTGTAAAATATATCTTGGCACTTTTTCACCTGCAATAATTGAAAACCATAGAAAGTAAGTAAGAAATGCGACTGCGGTCGGCCATGCTTTTTGTTCATCAATTGCAAAATATAGCCCTGCCAATGCAAGATAAAAGATAGGTAGAGTATATATCAAGTCAGCAGCTTCAAAATAATATAACCGCGAGCCGGTGAATATCCCGCCTTGTAGACTGGCTCCTCCGAACTGTAGCGGGTTTCCAAAAAAGGCAATATTGGCTAGAACCAGCAACACAAGAAAACCAGCTAGGATTCCTACTCCGTATTTCAAACCCTCATCAATTTTTCGTTTTTCATACCACCATTTTCCAAGAAATAATAAAGCTAATGGGATTACTAGCACGCCGGTCACTCTTGACATCATCGCCAATATTACTGATGCGCCGAACAACATTCCTGACCTTTTTGAACCATCAAAACTTGTGGCTGCATATGC
>JAAOXV010000043.1 GCA_018220955.1 Candidatus Altarchaeota archaeon
ATGGCACAGGTATCAAACGCCTGACCACCACAACTGGTTGGCAGTCTGACCATGACCCGAGCTGGTCTCCTGATTCAAACAGCTTGGCCTTTATGCGGTTCGAAGGCCATATCCCCTGGATTAATATCGCAAATCTCAGCTTTGTGCTTGATAATGTGTCGGCTGTTTTGCCTTGGAACAGTTATACTATCAGTCTGGACGGCCAGCTAACACAGTTAACCAACACAAGTGTGATAGCATCTCTACCTGTTTATTCAGCTAACGGCGAGCTGATAATGTTTATTGACCATGAATTGATTTTTGCACGCCAAAAGCTTATCGGGATGTATCATAGGCCAACGAGTGTTGACCTGACCGGCTCAAACAAGTCAATCGAGCTGGCAGATACAAAGCATAGCTATTCACTTGAGTATTATGACTGGTGATATTTCAGGCTTGATTGACCTTTCTCGCAGACCAGAGTCTGATTAGTAAAGTAGGGAAAAGTAGTGCAATCAACAGCAAGAGTCCATAATAAATTTGATTAAAAAACAGAAAACCACAAATGATGAAGGTTCTTTCAGCTCGTTCAGCTATTCCCTTATGTGCTCTTGGTTCTTTTACACCTACATGACTTATTGCATATGAGATAACCAGAGCGACTATCGCTAACTGACTTTTGAATGCCAAACCAATAAAGACAAGCCCTTCACTCAGTCTGTCAAAGGTAGCATCAAGCACTGCTCCGAACTTGGTTCCTTTATCACTTCCTCTTGCTATTCCACCATCTATAAAGTCAAATATGCTGGATAGCGCCACAAATAGGGCAGCCAGTTTGAAGTGGTCTGTGTAGATAAACCAGCCGGCTAGTGCTCCACTGACAAGATTTAGGAAAGTCATTTGATTTGGAGAAGTCCATTTGCTCCAAGGCCCAAATATTCTGGCTGTTAAATCATTCCACCAAGGCCTGTATTTTGATAACACTTTAATCACTTGTTTTTTTCATAATTAAGCTTATTTGCTGAGTTTAGTCGGTCTAGCAAAGTATAACCGACCATTATTGTCATTAGCAAGAGTCCATAATGAATCTGCTCTGTAAAAAGCAGGAGCGCCAATATTCCGAGCCGCTCTGCGCGTTCTGCAAAGCCGCTCTTGATTCTTGGTTCCTTTGCTCGCATACTGCTCATAGTAAAAGATAGTATCAGAACCAACACAGCCAACGGGTTTTTGAATGACAATGCAAAAAGGATGGCACCTTCACCTAATCTATCGAGTGTCATGTCTAGAATCGCACCAAAACCGCTTGTGAGTCCGTGTGCGCGAGCTACTGCTCCATCCATACAGTCTATCAGCCCACTCAACAGCACGAGCACAGCAGCTAGCTGGTATTGCTCAATATAGATATACCAGCCGGCTATCATAGAGACTAGTAGGTTGATAACACTAAGCTGGTTGGGCGTTAACCACTTACCTATCGGGCCAAAATGCTTTTCAGCAAATGGATTCCACCAAGGCCGGAGTCTGGATAACACGGCTTTCACCAGCTTATGACATTAAATAATTTTCATAGCTCGATTAGTTCATAGTCTGTCTGCCTGTTCTGCTGGTTGAACTTTACTTGTCCTTTTATGTTTTTTGTAAGCTTCAGGCTTGCTAAGTCAATCGCGTGCATATCATTGCTCAGCAAAAATCCTTTGTCTGGCATTATCGGCTCTTGCGGATAGTTCATACAATCACAGTTGTCTGTGATATTGTCCAAAGTGTTTATGAATATCAGCTTGTCTTTACCTATCCTGTTCACGACAGCTTCTGCATATTCTCTCACCCGTTTGTGCAGCTCTTCTCCGTGTCTGGAGCCCCAAGGTATTCTGACTGCCTGTTCTGGACAGACTGAGATACACATAGCACAGCCGATGCACTTGGTTTGGTCTATCACTGCCTTGCCTTTTTTTAGTTGAATTGCGTCTGCTGGACAGCTCTGTATACATAGACCACAACCAACACACTTAGCTGAATCGACCGTCGGATGAGTGGTTGCGTGCATATCCAGCTTGCCAGCTCGACTGCCTAGACCCATACCAATATTTTTCACAGCCCCGCCAAAGCCAGAGGTTCCGTGTCCTTTGAAATGGCTTAGCACAATCAAACTATCGTACTGCTTTATCCCTGCGCCTATCTTGCATCCACCAAGCTCAATAGACTCATCGCCTTTTTCACCATCTAGTATATCCAACTCAGCAAAATCAAAACCATGCTCTTTGGCCAACTGCTTGTGCGTGCTTGCTCTTGTGCGCGGCCCAATATACAATACATTACACTCAATCAAGTTGGCCCGTCTGCCAGACGCCACAATCTTGTCATACAGTTTTTTTGTCAGTTCAGGCTTTAGGAAAGTAGTGCATCCTTTTTCACCTATATGAACCTTTATCCCCACTGAGTGTCCAAGCCTGCTCAAATCAAGCTTGTCGAGCAGCTTGTCAAAATCATATGAATGAAATACATTTGTCATACACAAAAAAATGCAGGGTGCTTAAGAATTTTTCCTTAGGCTTAGATAATTCCAAACACGATTGCCGCTAAATAAGAAACCGCGTTATATCTTGTATCTTTGATGTAATCTTGAGTTTTCAGAATATATACATAGAAACCGGCTGTCAGGATTAGAAAATAATTGAGAGCTGACAAAAAAACCGGAAGCATTGTGATAGGTAATAGAAGCACAAGCGCCTTGAGCAGTTTTTCTGAGCCTGGCTTTCCAAGAATACATACAGTGGTTCTCAGTCCTGCGGCTCTATCGCTTTCATAATCACCTATATGTTGTTTCAATTCTGAGATTAGCCAAAAATGAAATAATGAAAATGCAATCGCATAATGAATCATATTAATCTCTGTGTTTAGAGCAACTACTGCAAACAAGAATGGGAGAGAACCGGCAAAGAGACCATGAGATATCAGGTCGAGCCAGGGTCTTGACTTAAGTCTTAGTGGAGGAGCTGAGTATATGTAGACCAAACTGAGAAGCAGTGAACAGATTAGGAATGCCGGAATGCCGAGTGGGATGGTTATCAAAAGCCCAATAATAGCTAGGATAATAGAGAACAAGTAAGCGCTCCTTTTTTTGATTTCTTTATTTGTTATTGGATTTCTTTTACTCTTTTCTTTGTGCAAACTGTCCTCTTGTGTATCACAACAATAATTTATTGCAAACCCGAACCCAAGATAGAATGCTGTTGATACAAGCATTAACCCAAGTTTCCAGACTGGATATCCACTTGATAACCAAGCTCCGAACAAAAAAACCAATAAAAAATCAGGCCAAATCTCGAGCCTCAACAAACGGATATATGGATTCACTTGATTAGTTAATCTAGAGTATAATAACCTTTCTGAATTCTGGCAAATACTTGTAACAACTCAATCAAATGATTGAAGTGATTGATACTAAGTTTCTACTGATTTTTCTTGGTTTGATAGAATTATAATCAAGAGACCATATGCTTATTGTGGTTGGAAAGAGAATCCAGCAATATGATTTGAGAA
>JAAOXV010000044.1 GCA_018220955.1 Candidatus Altarchaeota archaeon
GAGATTATCATATCCAAGCCAGGCCGGGTTGGTTAAAAGATTTGTCTAGCTACCTGCATATTCTTCAATAAGTCCATATCCATACTCGGTCACGACTTCTTTGATTATTCGAGGCTTAGCAAATACATTAAATCTAAATAATTCTTGAATCGGTGATATTATTTCAGAACTCCCATTAGGAGCATAAACAATCCCTTCTATATCCTGAAAATCAAAAACATCCCTATCAACGATAACATCAAAAAAATATTTTCGTCTCGATCCGTCACCAGAACTCGAACTCAATTTTACAGCCACAATATCCGTTGTCCGACCTTCTAAAGGAACAATATAATACATTGATTTGTCTGGACTCAGTGACTCTGTAGATTCAGCTGTGATTCTCAAGGAATCATTCAAAAAAAGATAGTGTTTCCAAGAGTCATCAAGAATCTCAAGAAAATCGCTGGATTCGCACAATTTTTCGGCAACTGCATCAGGTTCAATCAAAGATAAAGGCCCATAATAATTGTCACTAATCTTCAAAATTTGGTCATAAAGCGAAGTAAATTTAGACATCACACTAAAAAGCTCAGAAACATATTCGTCAAGAACAGGTGTTTCTGCCTCTGAGATTTTTTTGCAAACCTCAGTAAACCAAAGCCTATCTTTTGGATGAATTGAACTGTCATTGTCAATTTTTTTAGGAATCTCTTGTTTTAAGATATCACCAAGTGTTTTTTCAAGAAGAAACTTTCTTAGCTCAGATTCTATTTCCAAGTATTTCTCTTGTGAAAACGCAATTCTAAGTTCAAAGTTTTTTTTTCCATCAATTAAGTTTGTCACATCAGTACTTTCTTTTCTAAAATCCTGAAATGAATCGGCATAGACCTTTGCGATTTCCAGGTATTTCTGAGGTTTCATTGTTTTTCGACCTCGTGTTTATCAATCAAAAGAATTGATTTCATTCTAACATTGCCGTCACGACCCTCAGAAAATGTTGATCTACTCAGATACTCATCAAATTCAGCATATGCAAAAGGCGCGTCCACCGTATAAGGGTTGAAATCAGAATATACCTTGACGTCATACTTCTTTCTTGGAAATCGTTTTTCACTGACTTTGACTGACAAAAGCTGTTTCTGGTCTTTAGTACGCTCAATCGGAATAAAATAAACAAAAGTTTGCAAATCACCAAGCTCAGAAAGTTTATCTGAAACTGTTTTCATAACATTGAACTCCTTTGGATTCGGTCGTTCTTTGAGATGTGAGTATAATTTTATCATATATCCTGATATGAATGAGAGGTCTGTTTTTGGATCAAATTTCCAGACTTCCATCTCCACAGCTTTTTGTTTATCAAATGAATATTGAGTTTTGTAGACATCAGAAAAGCTACTGAGATATTTTGACTTGACTCCGACTGACTTGAGTGATGAAATCAATTCAGTCACAAAATCATCAAGATTCAAATCAAGTTTTTGGTTGAACTCTTCTTTTATTTGGTTAAGCTCGGTCTTAAGGTCAAGATGATGAGGTATCCAAATAGTTTCAAATAATTTCTGTATTGCCGTGCTTAATCCAGAATCAAATACTAATCCATTTTCCTCATATAGTTTATCTGAAACATCCATGCAAACACCTATTCTGTCTCCATCCGGAGTCCTTGAAAATTGCTTAAGCTTGACTCCTTTTAGCTCATCAATAATATCAGAATAATAAATTCCTGTTCTAATTTGATGTAATGAGTCTGACATTCTTTGATGCCACTCAATAGTTTATAATCCTACTCTTTTGGCTTGGCTGACCAAGTGCGTCTCTGTGGCTTTCGCTTCATTCCCCAATTTCTTTCGCATTTGCTTGAACAAAAACGGAAAATCTTATCGTCTCGTCTAACAAAAATTATTCCCCTGCCTGGAGGGGTTTGTTTTGAACAAAAGTCGCATTTCATCTTCGTGCCTCCAGCTTGCGTGCCTGCATGGCAGTTTCCATCAATAATAATATGTCTCCTACCCGGATTGGCCCTCGCACATTTCTGACCAGCACTTTACCAGTGTCTTGGCCTTCCAGTACTTCGCAACGAATCTGGATTACTTCCCCTCGAACACCAGACCTACCAATCACCTCAACCACCCGGGCTGGAAAACCATCTACCATTTCAAGTCTCCTTTTTGAGTGCCTTTAGCTTTTTGACAATATCATCCAGCTCTGGCTTTGCCTTGCCTGCTTCAGCGATTGCGACTGCTGCGGTCGGTACTTCCATACCAGCTGCTGCCCCAAGCTCCTTTTTTTCTGGAACATATGCAAACTCAATGCCTTTTTCTTCACAGAGCGAAGGAATATGCATTATAATCTCTGGAGGGTCGACATTCTCGGCCATCACGACCAGTAGTGCTTTTCCTCTTTCGACTGCTTTGGTCACTTCATTTGTCCCTTTGCGGAGCTTTCCGCTAATCCTAGCTTTTTCCAAAACCTGCAAAATCTTTTCTGCCAGCGCTTCTGGAACCTTAAATTTTATATGTGAAGTCATCTGTATCACCTCTCTTGGGCTTCACAAAGCCCTGTTTAAAAACTTACTCTTTCACTGTTGTCAGAACTACAAAAGTGGTGGTTCTCTCAATCCATTTCCACTTCAACACGCCCTTAACAAACTTCTCAAGCCCGATTGTGCCTTTGAAACTACCAACCGCGATAACATCATACTCACCAGTCACCTCATATGCCTGAACAATCTCCTCTGATTTCTTGAGCTGCTTACCTATCTCAGACAGCCTGCCTTCCCTGCACTTTATGCCTATAACTGCCTTTAGTTCTTCCATATATTTGATAAGCTGAGTGACTTAAAGAGCTTACGAACGTCCGATTGCGCGTGATGCGAGAAAGACTGGCAAGTGATGGAGTCGGACGGTGTCAGCTGTCATATTCCCTTTATTCTCTCGACTGAGTGTAACCAGATAGTGCGGCACTTCTGCATAATGTATATGGTTTTGATGGTCTTTCCAGGATTTGTGCAGGGTTTCCAACAGTGTCTTGCCGATTGCCTCTGCCTCACTGTCGGTCTTGCCAGCTGCTGGCACAAGCACGAGCTGTTGGTTCATTGGTCCGACTACAAGAAAAGCCGCACGTGTATAGTCTTTGTGTTGCAAGGGTATAGCTATATCTATCCTCCAACTAGCTCTACCAAGCAACCAGATAAATGGGAACTCAACCGCCAGCTTTTCCCAGGGCAGTCGACCAAGCATGGCATACTCAAGTCCTTCTGAAAAACCGAGCAAGCCTGGACTCAAAAAGTTCTCCAGCTCTTTTCTCAATCTAACCGGCTCTCGCATTAGGTCGAGTATACATCCGTCATCGCCAGGACATTCCCGACACGACATTTCAAGTGACCGGCCAACTAAGTGGGTGGGTCGGACAAGCTGATTTGCCTGCCAGGCCAGAATTTTCAAGAGCGGCCAAGGCTCACCCTCACTGCCTAGGAAAAAGCTCTCCAGACAAGAGTTGAGAGCAGCCGCGAATGATGGACATAGTGCCACACTAGTCAAGGTCGTTTGGATTTAAATATCCTTTTTGTTGGATTTAGAGCTAATGTTAAATAATGGCTACATCTATTGGTTCTATGCATAAAACCCAATTTTTGCTCGTCATAGCTTTATTCTCACTATGTTCTGGGTTTGCATGGATTGTCAACACCACGCTTGAAACACCAACAAATCAAAGCTGGACTTTTCAGGACAATGACACTATCCAGTTTGATTTTATTCAATATGGTAATGAGACTATGGCATGTTATCTTTGGCTGACTAACATCTCTGGAAGCTGGAGTCTTGCAGGGCTTGACACAGCAGTTGTAGTCAACACCAGCACCATGCTTTATTCAAACTTCTCACTTACAGAGAATTACACATACGGATGGTGGTGGTATGTAAACTGCTCAAACGCAACAAGCGGTAATTACTCAGCCTCAGAAGAATGGATGATGTATATTGACAGGACCAATTCGTCAATCCAATTCACTGCCTCTACAACCCAGACAGGCAATTATTCACAGGATTATATTGAGGTCGACCTGACTGCAAACGACAATACTGGTTCTTTTGATACTATGATATTTTATCTTTACAATTCAACCGACTTAGTAAACTGGACTAGCACGTCTAGTTCACCTTTGACTCTGAATTTCACGGGTCTTGCAGAAGATACATATTATATGAATGCGACTGTAAATGACAGTGCTGGAAACACAAATGAGACTGCCACGCTGACTATTGTACTTGATACCACTCAACCAATGATTCAGCTGACTGCGCCAAGCACGCTAACAGGCACGCACTCACAAAGCTATATTGAGGCAACTGTGACTTCGAGCGATGCAGGGTCTGGCATAAACACGATAACTGCTTATCTTATCAACTCGTCTGGACTTGTCAACTCAACCAGCGGTTCAAGCTCTCCGCTTGTAATGAACTCGACTGGTTTGGTAGATGGAACATATTATCTGAACGCCACAATAATTGATTGGGCAGGCAATTCCAACCTAACTTCTGTTGAAACCATCATATTAGACACCTCAGCACCAGATTTGTCAATTACGAATGCAAATGCAAGCACACAATATGTAAGCTCATCATATGGAGTTGCTTTTAGTGTCAGCGACCCGCTTCTTGAGGC
>JAAOXV010000045.1 GCA_018220955.1 Candidatus Altarchaeota archaeon
GCCAGGTTCTAAAACCGGCAAGGGATTTAGAGTCAAACAGTTTTTTGAAAAACCGTGTGAGGCTGACGCAAAAAAGTATCTTTTAGATGGATTTCTTTGGAATTCAGGAATGTTTGTTTTTGATTCAGAGGTGTTGTTAAAAGAGACCAGAAAACATTCGCCTGAGTCAATGCCGGCATATGAGATAGGTGAAAAGGCGTTTGACACGCTTCCTAGCCAGTCGATTGATAAGGGAATCATGGAACAAACAGATAATTCATTGGTCATCCCGCTCAAGGCAAAATGGAATGACTTAGGAAGTTTTAGCTCGTTTTTTGAAATAATGAAAAAAGAGAATGGAAATATTGTTACTAACTCAGAGGTCTTGTCACATGGGGCCCGCAATTCACTTGTGTTTACCGAGAATGGGAAAAAGAAGCTGGTCACGCTAGTGGATGTAGAAGATTTAGTTATTGTTGATGCGCCTGATGCTTTGCTCATAGCTCCGATGAAGAGCACTCAGAAAGTAGGAGATATAGTCAAATACCTGAAAAAGAATGATGATTCTAGGGCAACTACGCATCAATCAACACATAGGCCTTGGGGTTTTTATGTTGATTTAGAATCTGCGGGTAGGTATAGACTCAAGCGAATAGTCGTGTATTCTGGCAAGCGACTCAGCCTACAAAAGCACTATAACCGAAGCGAACACTGGGTGGTGGTTAGAGGGACTGCCAAGGCAACAATCGGAGACAACGAGAGAGTGCTGCGCGCCGGCGAATCAGTCTTTATTCCAGTTGGCTCAAAGCATAGACTCGAGAATCCGGGAAAAATCCCGCTTGAGATAATAGAGGTCCAGATTGGTGACTATACTGGTGAGGATGATATAGTCAGGGAACAGGATGACTTTGGTCGCAATTAGAGCGCTTCCTTCAACTTTTTCACAAAGATGTCTTCTGGCACAGAACCCTCAAACTCGATTTTGTCATTGATTACGGTTTTTGGAACTGCCATTACCCTATGTTTTCCTGCAAGTGTTCTAAACTCAATTGATTCAACCATGTTGCTGACAATCTTTGGATTAAGCATCGCGAGCTTGTGTGCAGTCATTACAGCACCAGTACAGTATGGGCAGGTTGGTGTTACAAACACTTTGATATCCACCTGGCTGTCTATCTTCTGAACTTCGTGTTTCAGCTGCTCATTCAACTCGACCTTTTGGTTAGAAACCATCAAAATCGTGTTTAAAAACACTTTAAATTCATACCCGCCAGGGATTCCGAGAAACCTAATATTCGGTCTTTCTTTGAAAATAATCGCAGGCGCATATTTGATTCCAAATTTTTTCATATCTTCATCTGTTCCCATCTCATAGCAGAACTCATCACCGAGCTGACTCAGCTCTTTCAAAAGATCATGTATTTGATCACAGAATTTGCAACTATCACCATCAGATTTGAAAAACAGAGCCGTGACCCGTTTATCCATTCCAGACAAAAATTCAGCTACTGCTTTTTTATCAGATTCTTGAATTACCATGCGAACAAAATCCTTTTATAATTTATAAAGGTTTTGCAAAGAAAACGCATATATCATTGTGTTTATCAGAGCTAGCATGGTAAAACTCAGTATTGTTGATGATAAGTGCATTGGATGCGGTGCCTGTGTTGCAATTGCGCCAGACCTATTCAAAATGAATATGGATACAATGAAGAGCGAAGTTCTCAAACAACCAAGTGCAGAAGAGCTTGAGCTAGCTAAGCAGGCAGAGTCAGCTTGTCCGACCCAAGCGATTGTGATAACAGAGTGACTGGCATTCCGGCAAACAAACCCATACGCTATTTAACATCGTGAGAATATAGTAAATATGGCAAGAATCGTGCTTTGGACTGGTAAAGCCTCTGTGGCAAGGGTTTTTCTAGCCCCGAGTTCTGTGTCCCCACAAACACTCAAGCAAATCAAGCAACGATTTGAAATTTATTTGGCCTATGTTTCTGCAAAGACAGATTCGAACGTGTTTTTGAAAAAGGCCTTTAAGACACGGGACGGTTCTCATTTTGCACTTATCGCAATTGAGACCGACAAATATATTGAGGCCTCTAGGATAGCCGAGAATGTGGAAAAAAAGATGCGGGCTATTGGTGATGAGGTTGATAAATCAATCAATATCGCAATTCACGCGCTTTAGATAAAGAGCAATATGAGTGATGCTCCAAAGCTAGCAGCATATATTTTCTTGTTCCAAGCAAGGATTTTTGACCCATCAAACGGAGGAATGGGCAGCAGATTAAAGAATGCGAGCTGGAAATTGATGATGGCTCCAATAGACAAGATTTGAATTCCTGTCAACACTACCAAGAGCTTGAACAAGAGTCCAAGAACTAGGTTGGTTAAAGGCCCGGCTAAACTTATCTTGCCTGTTTCCTCACGACTGACAAATGGTTTAGAGTAATAGGCCGCTCCAGGTGCGATAAATACTGGACCCCCGATTATTCGCATGACTAATGCAAACATAAGCCCGTCGCGCCACATTCTGAACTCACTCCAAGCACCGAGTGACTGTGCCATTAGCTTGTGTGCAATCTCGTGTAACATGAACCCGAGTCCGACAAACAGGAAATAAAGTAGAAACAGTATGATTGAAGCTGGGAACATGCTGATAAAACTTGGCCAAATGAATATGAGTGTGATAACTGAGGCAGATACTAGGAGTTCCCTGACTTCTTGTCTTGAGAATCGCATCTACTCATAAATATTAAAGAAGTTATAATACTTGGTGAGCAGCGAGATAGCAAGCATCAAGATAGCTCAGATTGTTGAGCTAATGGCCAACTCATCACCCACAATTCTGTTTGTATGTGAGAAAATTCCTGTAATCGCAAACCAGCTTATTAAACAGATGTCTAAAGCTGGCAGTCTGCTAATCGAGATGTTTCACATTAACCCAGCTGAGCTTGTTGACAAACACATAATAGAAAAAGAGCAGCTAGATGAGCTTATTGAAAGCAAGGGCGGAGTTTGTTTGGTATTTCCACTCGGGCTCGGACTCTCTTTACTAAAAATCAACTATCTGATGACACCTGAACAAGAGGCAGAGCTAATGAGGTTTGTTTCAAAAGCTCATGCCAGTCTAATGTCTAACCAACCCGGCATTTAGGGTAAGAAATCCTTGTTCTCTATCTTTTCCGGCAAATATTCCTGACTCACGAACTTCAGATGCCTTTGCGCGAGCGCCTCCTGTTCGGCCTTGATTCTCTTTTTCTTCATTAGATTAAGCTCAGTCTTCCATTCTTTGTGGTCAAACCACGGATACTTGAGTAGCTCTTCCGCCCGTTTGATATCAACATCCTTGGCTCTGATTGCTGCGTTATGAAGGTCATATGTGTCTATGTCAGACACAGTTAATCCAATAAACCTGGCCTGTGGTGTGCCAAGCTTTTGACTGATATGTGCTAGATTCATACTTCCGATTTTGATAACACTGTAGATATACCAACCATATGGGTCAGCATCAGTAAAAACATAGACTGGTAAACCCTTTTCTTTGTTCAGCCTGTATATAAGTCTGCGAATCCCTCTGGCTGCCTGTCCCTGAGTTCCCATCAACACGCAGTTATGCTTTTTCCAGAACTTGTCTTCATGTAGCCGGTCGAATGTTGCGTTCTTTTCTGCTACCAACACAAAGTCAGCCGACACTTCAGCTAGCTCGATATCTTCGACATTGCCTGGTATGGCCCAACCACCAGACCCAAGCTTGCTTAGGTCAATCCTATCACCTCTATCTTTGATAATCACATCACCTGCTGCAACTCCGCGTCTGTCGGCATTTATGTGCAGCTCGTCTCGCAGAGCATCTACTGCCACTTCTAGGTCGACAAAAACACTGTTGCTTTCTTCCTGTTCTTCAAACGTGTTCTCATTACTATCACCAATCGTGTGTTTCAAACTATAGTATGCTTCTCTTAGACTGGCATGTACCCCTTCGTCCAAGAGCTGTTTTGAGAACGCAGCCACTAGCATAGTTTGCATGAACTTCTTTGAATGAGCTATATTGAACATAAATCGTTTAGATGACTTGTCGCCAAGCTTGAGTAGACCAAGCTTTGGATCCCAAATAACATTGCTTGACCCGCGGACCGGCATCTTGACAAATGGGTTTTGTCCTTTCTGGATTATCTCTAATACCTCTTCACCAAGCATATCGATTTTCTTTTTTATTGTGTCCACAGCTAGATTTGGCCTAGTTACATTAAAACCTTTTGGACAACAAGGCCACAAAAAGCTTTTTAGCTAGCAGGCTTAGAATGATTGTGAGGATTTCCGAAGCAATGAAACAGCTTAGCAAGTATGGACTTGAGCCGGTTGGTGGTGTGGTTTCACTTAATCAGGCGCTTAAGCTAGAAAAACCAATTGTGTTAAAACTAGATTCGGCTGAGCACAAAACAGAAAAGGGCCTTGTGTTTGTCGGGCTCAGGACTGATCAGGAAATCATTTCTGCTTTCAAAAAAATAGCTGAACATGGACCGGTTTTGGCCCAGCCGGTTGTTTCAGGACTTGAAATGATTTTAGGTGTAAACGATGATTCTGTTTTTGGTAAGGTAATCATGCTTGGCGCAGGTGGGATTATGACAGAAATAATGGATGATACTGCATTCAGAGCTGTGCCGGTCAGTGATAGAGATATTGAGTTAATGTTGACTGAGCTCAGAATAGCTGAGCTTGTTCAGGATTTTAGAGGCATTAGACCAAATAAAAAAGCCTTGATACGAGCGGTAAAGTCAGTTTCAAGATTCTCAGAAAAGAATGAGTTTAGCTCTCTTGACATCAATCCGCTGATAATAAATAGCAAAGGCGCATGGGCAATAGATGTCAGGGTGATAAAATGATAATAGTGTTTGACTTGGATGGAACCTTGGTGGATGCAAAACAGCTTCACATAAACGCATTCAGCTCGGTTTTTGAAGCACAGGGTATTGTGATTGAACCTGATAAAATCGCAAAGCATCTGCACTTGCCAGCTAAAATGATGTTGATGACTTTGTTGGAACGAAAGCATTGGAGCAAAATTTCAAAGATAATCGGCGAGCACGAACGCTATGTGATGTCTAATCTGGACTGCGTTTCTGCAACAAGCGGAGTTTATGAGACCCTTGATGCTATCAAGCATAGGAAGGTAGTTTTCACTGCAGCAAGTAGGAATATGGCCACACGAATTCTTGATAAGTTTGAACTCAGCAAATATTTTGAGCTAGTGATTACCGCAGATGATGTTGGCAAGAGCAAGCCAGACCCAGAGGGATTTTTTGTCATAACTGAGAAATTCGATGATCCTGAAATGGTGATTGTTGGTGATAAGACTGTTGACATAAGAGCTGCCAAGTCTGCCGGTGCTGTTTCTGTTTTGTTCAATCCTGATAATCGCAAGCTAGAGGGTAATCCGAACTATGTTATCAAGGCCCTACCAGAGCTAATTGGAGTAATCGAAACACTTGGTCTGACTAAACGCAGGATTTTTAAAGTCTAGATTCGGCAAACTCTGATGGGATACTACAAGTATATACAAGCTGCTTGGAAAAAGCCGGCCAGTATTGTTAAATCAAGATTGCTTGGTTGGAGGCGACAAGAAGTAGTCACACGAATCGAGCATCCTACCAGGCCAGACCGGGCCAGGGGCCTGGGTTATAAGGCAAAGCAGGGTTTTGTTGTTGCGCGAGTCAAGCTTCTCAAAGGTGGTCGAACTAGGCCTAGGTGGAGGGCTGGAAGAAAACCGAGCAAAATGGGTATGAATAAGTATTATCCAAAAAAGAGCCTGCAGTTTATTGCAGAAGAGAAAGCAGTCAGAAAATATCCAAATTTAGAAGTGTTGAATAGTTATTGGGTTGGCGAGGATGGAGTTCATAAATGGTTTGAGATTATTTTGCTTGACCCCTCTCATCCGGCAATAAGAAAGGATAAGGACCTCGGTTGGATAGCACAAAAACAGCATAAGTCAAGAGTGCACCGTGGTCTGACCAGTGCTGGTAAGAAAAGCCGTGGTTTGAGTAAGAAAAGCCATTATAAGTCAAGGCCAAGCGTGAGAGCAAGGGGCGGCAAGGGTAAGTAGCTGGTCAATAATCTTTTTATCCTGCTAGATTTTCTGGTGATATGAGTTCATCTAGCATAGAAATTATTTGTCATGCAACAGAAGATTGGGAAAAAATTGAACAGGCAGCTGTCAAGACCTTTGGTCCTGGTTTTTCGAAAAAAAAGTTAGGAGGTCATTGGGGTAACCCTATTCTTTTGCTTAGCTGGCGGTTTGAAAAAAAAGAATCATCTCAGTTAATCTCCAGGATTGCGGACAGTGTGTTAGTCAATCCGGCCGAGTATGTACAGGGTAATCAGATGTATCTGAAGCTTAGTAAGCAAGCTATCATGAGTAACAAGCTCGAAAAAGGAGAAGGAGTTCTTTTCAAAACACTTGTCCCTGCTAGGCAAGACCCGAATAGCTTCTGGGATAAGCATAAATCTGTAAAAAAACAGGAACTTTCATGAAGATTGATTTACATGTTCACACAAACGCATCGCTTGATGGTGTCAGTACTGCTTGGGAGATGATAGCGGCCGCCAAGCGGGCTGGTCTGCAAGGGATAGCTATAACTGACCATAATGTACTTGGCTGGAAAAACATTAGTCCACGCAATTTCGTGATTATCCCTGGTGTTGAGCTCAGTTTGCCTGAAGGGCATCTGCTGGTCTTAGGCATCGACAAAATGCCGCCAGCTGATTCGCTTGATTCAGTTATGCAGTGGGCAAAGAGCAATCATGCAATAACTATACCTGCCCATCCTTTTGACAAGCTTAGACATGGAATGGGTGAGCTGGCGTTTGACAAAAAATTCACGGCAGTCGAAGCGATAAATGGAATGTCACTCAAAAAATATTCTGAGCGAGCACTAAGAACTGCCATGAGAAAAGGGATAAAGACTGTTTCAAACAGCGACGCACATCAAATATCTGAGATAGGAACACAGTATAATGTGATACAGGGCGAGACTGTTGAGCAGATACTAGAGTCGCTTAGAAAAGGTGATTTCGAGTCAGTTCTTCGTTTCAATCCTGTCCATAAACAGGCAACCCGGATAGTCTCAAGAAAGCTTAGATCTAAGATAAAAAGAAATTAAAACCAGCTTGCCAATAGATTATATGATATCAGTTCTAAGATATGGTCACCGACTGGAGAGGGATAAGCGCACCACTACTCATATTGGTTTGGTGGCCAGGGCATTTGGAGCAGATAAAATAATCGTCACAAATACGCCAGACAGAACCACAGAAAAAACACTAAAGGATATAGTGGCCCGATGGGGCGGCAGCTTTGAATTTAGATTTGAGAAAGACTGGAAAAAAGTAGTGATTGATTTCAAAAAAGCAGGAGCAGTCTTGGTTCATCTAACCATGTATGGTTTGCCAGTGCAGGATAAGCTGGATGAAATCAGAGTAAAAACAATTGGCAAGGACCTGTTGATATTCCTGGGTGCAGAAAAAGTACCTGCTGAAGTCTATGAACTAGCTGACTATAATATTGCAGTTGGAAGTCAACCACATAGTGAGATAGCCGCGCTTGCAGTTTTTCTTGACAGGTTTTTTCAGGGAGACGAGTTGGAAACAAAATTTTCAAACGCGAAAATGCGAATAGTTCCACAGCCAAGCGGAAAAAAGATGATAGAATAATGATTAAAACTGGCTTAGCTTTGACTTGTGTGGAATTCATAGATGTCTATGCTGGTCAGCCAGGTGTTGATAAAAGAAAGCGGGCTGATTGGCTTGGAACAAAAATAGCACCAGGTCATTTTTCCTTGCTCATCAGTACCAATCATAGTCAGATTCGAAAGCAGAGACATAACTATGAGCTTGTTACAGCCATAGCAAAAAGCAAAACCGATACTACATCTTTGTTGACCGACACATACTATGATTTTCTTATTATTCCGCCCTTGTTTCGACTTGGCAAACGAGGAGCCAGAATGGCTAGGCGATACGAAGTAGCACTAGCTGTTCCGCTCGCACCAGTCTTTTTGATGGATGTAAAAACCTTGAGAAGAACCAGCTATAATCTTAGATTGATACAAGCAAACAATACAAAGCTGGTTTTGTGTTCTGGTGCTGATTCAGCTAGTCAGCTAAGAGGAGGTCGTGAGTTGGCCGCCATCGGTGCTTTGCTTGGACTCAGACCCGAAGTCTCAATTTCAGCTGTGCGCGAAGTTCCAGCAAGCTTATTGGCAAAAAGCAAGAAGCGGCTGGGTCAGAAAGCGCCCGGAGTAACTTCTTTATAGTTCATCATCAACTTAGCTTATGCGATACCTGAAGCTTGAGTTTCGAGATGAGTGGCCGACTGACAAAGAACTTGTTGAGCAGGTCAGACAAGCAATCGGTCAGCTTGGACTTGCAGACTCACAGTTCAAGATAGTCGATGGCTTGATTGCATGTGAGCGCGGTTGGACTGACAGAATAATAGCTGTGCTGTCGCTAAAATGGCAGTTCAAAACCAAGAAAATCAGCGGAACAATGAAAAAGGCAAAGAAGAGCTAAGCCCTTCTAAGCTCTAAATTAAGTGTTCCTGATATTTTTCTAAATGCATCATAGTCCTGATCTCTGAGAAGATTGACTACCCGACCTGTTTTTCCTGCCCGACCAGTTCGACCTGCTCGGTGGATATAGGTCTTTGAATCATTTGGTATATCAAAGTTCACAACTGTTTCTACGTTTGGTATATCCAGCCCACGAGCTGCTACATCAGTAGCAATCAACACGGTTGCACCATTCTTGAACTGTCTCAGCGATTTTTCGCGTGCATTCTGACTCATGTCACCATGAATCGTAGGAACACGCAGAATCTCACTGAGCTTTCTTGCCATTCGTTTTGTGCTTGTGAATACAAGTACCTTGTTTTTTCCAAGAAACTGTCTTAGATTAGTTATCTTGTGTCCCTGGTCTACAAACAAGTGTTCTATCTCGGTAGGCATTTCTTCACCCACCTTCACGAACTCGCTGACACCGTATCGCTTAGCTAGCTTCATTATGTCGCGTCCGAGTGTAGCTGAGAACAGCCAGAGTCGGCTATTTTTTGGTTGTCTCAATAGTTTTTCTACATCTGGTAGAAACCCCATGTCCAACAGCCGGTCAGCCTCATCTAATACAACTGTTTCTACACTTGACAGACTCAAATTGCCTTTGTTCAAAAGGTCAAGTAGCCTACCTGGAGTGCCGACTACTATGTCTGCATCCCTTAGCTGGTCAAGCTGTGGTCTGTATCCAACTCCACCATATATGATGGCAAGTTTTAGTTTACCAGTCAGCTTTCTGATGACCGTGTAGGTCTGTAGCGCTAACTCTCGTGTTGGTGATACCACCAACACCTGAGGATACCCTTTGTGTTCGATTGTTTCTATAATCGGTACTGCGAACGCAATCGTTTTTCCAGAACCAGTCTTGGCTCTGACGCCCACACCCTTTCCTTCCAGCAAAGCTGGGATTGATTTTTCTTGAACAGGAAACGTAGTCTCTATTCCCATTCGCTTGAGAGCTCCAATCGTCTCTCTACTTATTTTCATATTTTCGAAATTCATTTTTATTCACCTCTAAAGTCTCGAGAGAAAACCGCAATTTCAACGCTTCTCTCACCCTTTTACTCCTCGCGAGTTTGGGCATTATAAGGATTTGGTTTA
>JAAOXV010000046.1 GCA_018220955.1 Candidatus Altarchaeota archaeon
AACATTGCTGTTAAAATAGATACAATATTAACCATATCATTATCCATCCAACCCATTCCGATTACCTGACGCGAAGACTTACCACAATGCAAGTCTCTCTCTGTTAGCTTTCCACAGACCCGACACACATACAGAGCTTGAACTGTTGCACCAAGTAGCGAGTCAACCAACGAACCAATCAACCCACCAACAAGTGCAGCCGGAAACACAATCCAACCAAAGAACGGAAAAGAAAGCAAGAAAATTACAAAAGATGCAAGCAAGGAACCGAAAAATCCAAGTATAGTTACACCACCGCTTCTGCCCTTATCAACAGGCTTCATATTTGTTATCAATCTTGGTTTCTGCTTGCTAAGTGTGCCTATCTCGGTTGCCCAAGTATCTGCTGCAGCCGCTGCCACAGCTGCCACTGCAGCCGGAACTGCATTAAACCCACCAAGATGGAGTGCTGCTGCCAGTGCAACCGGAAAACCATTTGCAAGTACCTGAACATGATTACGCTGGTCGTCCTTTTGATAGTCAGACATATCCTTATCCTTGTGCCGAAACCTGGTCAGCAGGACGGATGTCAGAAAGAACGCAAGTAACAGAAAATAAAACATCGGATGAGCTGCATAGGTAACTGTACCAAGAAGGACTGCTGCAATCAGTCCATGCTTTGTAAGAGCTTTCATATAAAACGCAAGCGAAGAAAGCACAAGTGAAACTCCAAGACCCATCATTATTACAGACCAATCTGCATGCTGAGCTGCTATAACTGCTGCAACAAACAGGGTAGATGAAAACATTCGTTTTTTATCCCCTGCTCGATATGCCCAAACAGCAGTCATTGCTACCATTATTGGCCAAAAAATACTCAGTTGACCAAGAAAATTGAATGACCAAAACGCAATACCTAATGTTATCAAAAAGCTCAACACATCCTCGACTATGTCAAGCTTCCAGCTATGCGGGATTTGGGAAGGAACAAAAAGAAAACCAACCATGACTGAAACCGCCAGCACAGGCGGAACTATCATATAAATAGGATCGGCCAATATGTTTGAGACCAACATCAGAACTAGGACTGCAAAAGGAAACTGAACCGAATCCCAATCCATAACAAATATGTTTTTGCTCACCAACAAAAAGCTGGCAATGATGAATAGACCTGCTGAAAAAAGTCCTATGGAAAAGGGAGCTTGAAGAATCATATAAGCGACTGGAAAGAGTGCGACCATTGACTCAAACAGCGCGCGAGCGCCTGAGACACTCATAGTTTTTGCCGCCAGTTCTGCGATTATATAAGCCATCACTGGAAAGAGCAGCAAGAGCAAGTCAGCTAGTATCATACCAGACCAAGATATAGCGAGTATTAAACTTTGTTGTTTGAATTTAATTTTAGTGTAGAATCAAAATAGCTATATATTGGTTCAAGCATCAATATATATGCGAAAAGTTCTCTTTTTATTGTTTTTATTTGTCATAGGATTCTCTGTTGACCTTTCTGCCTCGATTGAGAAACCAGTTTATGTGGTTAACGATACTCTATCTGTAACAGGCAGTGTTGATTCGTCCACAAGTCTGAGCTTAGGAATATATTCAGGCAGCACTCTTGTGAATTCGACCAGCTCAATTGTTACAGGAAGTTTCAATCTCTCATTGCCACTTGATATGTCTGAAGGTTCTTATGAAGCAAGATTGAGTGGCGGAGGAAAAATCATTTATTTTCCGTTCAAGCTCAAAGAGGAGTTAATCAATTATTTCTCTTTTCAGACTACTGGATTAAACAATTACCGTTATCAAAGCACTCCACACGAAATAACTAGTGGTGGCGAGTATGGAGGCAATTTCACAAACCTATTGGGATTCTCTGTTTCAGGCACGTTGTATATGGGAAACGAAACATCACCTAATCCCAATAATAGATATGTACTAATCGATACAGAAACATCGGGCGAGTATAATCTTATCTATAAAGACGATGACACTGTTTTTTTGCTTTATGATGATATAGAGGATACCAATGATGTTGTGGAAAAGGGACGCAATCTCTGGGAAGTCATAGATGACAAGGTCATCACCTATGTGGATTCACAAGGATTCTTTGTTGCAGAAGCAATTGGTTCACCAACTTATTCTCCATCTGACACAATTCATCTTGTTGTTATTACTGCTAATAAAACAAGTCAACGAGTCAACAGGTCTGTGACTGTTTCACTGAGAGACCCAAATGGAAACATTGATGCTTCTGAGTCAGGCACCACCAACTCAGATGGTTATCTTTATCTTAATCTAACTGCACCCAGCACAGCAGACCTTTATTTTGTTTTGGTAAATGATGAGCCGGTTGAGACTGTTTTTGTGAAAAACTTTGAGTTATTTGTTCAAGTGAATGACGCCAACAATAATCCACAACACTCTTTTAGACCAACCGGCATAGCCAAATTCATTGTTTCTGGAAAGAATAGTGATGGGCCTGTGACTCTAAGTTCACCTTCACTCAAGGTAAGGTATCCAAATGGAACCACGGTCACAGTCTCATTGATTGCGGACGGGAGCTTATACAAAGGGAAATTATCGCTTGTAGGGCTCAATCAAGGAGAATATGGTGTTGAATCTATAGCCACTAATAATGGTGAAGTCCAGAAAGCCAGGGCCAGTTTCTCAATAAGAAATGCAAAACCTGATGTAATGGCAATTAACCTTGACTATGTGGATCAGTTCTTGATGATAAACAGTTTTGGACCAAGCAAAAATGTAACAGTCTTAATCACACTTTATAATCTCTCAAAACCCGTGGGCATGGAAAAGGAACCGTGTATGGGAGGTAGCTGCATTGCATTGGACGATGTTTCTGTTGGCTCAAGATGCTCGGACCGAGTAAGTCTTGTGGAGATTGTGAACGAATATGGTGATGTTGTCAGTATGGGCAACGAATTTGTAATGAATGTATCTGAGGCTGCGGCCACTGTCGGCGAGGACGCTCCGCAGGAATTAAGAAACCAGTGTATGATGATTATTCCCACAATCAACCAATCTGGGGATTATATGGCTGTAGTCAGAATGAATCACTCCAGCTTTAGCGGTGATATAATGACTCATTTCTCTGTCAAATCTCTCCATGCTTTTGGTGCGCCCGTGGATTCAGAAGGAAATGATTTTGGATTCTTTAAGCCGGATGGGACAGTGAGACTCCAACTCAGGGTAAAGGATTTGTCGACCGACATCTGGGTGAACTCAAGCCAGCTTCTTGACCCAAAGCTGGTTGAAGTTAGACAAGTCTATCCAAACAATCTTGATATGTTTGAACAAGCAGGATACAATAAGAGTGTTGCCAATGAATCTATCAGCAACGGCGTGCTTTCATTCACAGCACCCAGCTCAGAAGGATTTTATGAGATTAAATTCAGATTTAAAGCCAACCTCAGTGGCAGTATTGTTGATGGAGACGGTAATGCGTTCCTTAGCTTAAAAAAATATTTCATTCATGGATTTGGCGGTGAAATGTATTCTCCAGGAGATAATGTAACTATCGCAGTGTCTGTAACAGATGCTGACAGTGCTAGTTGGGGCTCTTCATGCACTGGTTGCACTGGATTCACTGCAAATGTCAGTAGGCTGCGAAACGAGCAAACAGGAAAGGTTTATACTCAAGATGAGATTTCATATAGCTCCACTGCAATCACTAGTTCCTCCTCTGGCCTTACCATTACAATTCATACTGTGGGGATGAATCCGGGATGGTATTCCATTGAGTACACTCTCTATGATCCTGAGAATCCAACAGCCTCCTATATGGGTTGGGGCGGTTTTGAGCTAAGAAATTTCTGGGTGAATGTCATCCCATTAATGGATGATGGTGGCAACCTCACAATGAACCAAGAAGGGCAGTATTCCAGCTTTGATAATATCAGTTTTGGTGTCATGGTTGAAACCATGATAGGACCATCTGCGCCAGATTCGGTGAGCATCTCCTCTTTTGGGCTCGATGTTTTTGAGTATGTGATTGATGTACCTGCCACAATAACAACCCAAGGAATAGAACAAGTATGTGGTGTGGAAGGTAATGGGTGTGTGCCAATGTATGTTGTACAAATATACTCAAGCGCAACCGAGGATGAATACTATCGGCTCTCTTTTGAAGTGACCAAAGATGATAGCTCAGACATCGGCACTGCATGGATTCAGAAAGCCAGTTTTAGGACCAGTATGCGGTTGTATCCAGAAGACAGAAAGTTTAAGTGGCCGGTTCGTTACTCAAATTCAGAAACCGTTCTTGTAAGCTTTGAGAGTAGCAATGATACAGGAAAACACAATCTCAACAATGTAACAATTGAGGTGGTATTTAGTAAAAATAATATGATGCCTATTAAGTTTGAGTATGGACAGAACTACACTACTACATGTAGCGAGAACCAGTGCAATGTTAGCTTTAATCTGACAGGATTCACGAACGAATACTTTGTAGAGTTTCTTATTGAAGATTATACCGGCGCTACAAGCTGGAATGAAATTATGTTGCGGATACAGGACCAAATACTTGCTGTTCCACAATTAATCCAAGCTTGGTCTTGGAATGAAGTGGATTTGGAAAACAATTTTGGTCTATGGAATTCAGAGGACCGATGCGATAATAACAGGAATCTGGAAAATGATCAATGCGATTTTAATGGACAAAATGACACTCTATGTCTTAGTTGGGTAAATTTCACATTGGCTGAAAACAAGACCATCGGAACTTCCTATAAAGGAAGAGTCTTTGAAATCATAAACACAAGCTGGGATTATGGAAGATGGGAGGATACCAACCCACAAGGTCAGAAAGACGCATATGTAATCTTAAATGGCACACATCTCTGGTTTGACACTGACGAGGATTTCACAGGTGTTGCTTCATTACAAGAAGGAGACAGCTTTGTGGCAAAGAGCATTAACTGGACTATCGTGAAGATAGGGCCTGGGGAGATGTTCTCAATCAAAGCCACTGATAAGATATGCGGCTCGTATGAGATATGTAATGGACCCGGACCTTGCCAGAAAGGTTCAATAATGTTTGTTCCGCCGACAGGATATGAAAACTTTAGCAAGTATTATTTCGGCGTGGCAGGTCTTTTCTGGGAAAACTTTGGAGACAATGAAGAAAGCTGCAATGGCGGGGAATTTAGCTTTATCGCATTTCACAACAAAACCCATATTTGGGCAACAAATGTCACAGCTTCTGGTGGCGAGGTCAATGCCAACCTCTCAGCAGTTACTCCAGTAATAAAAGACCAAAACCTCCAGTTAAATGGCTCTGATTGGAAAATAATTTCACTTGATGTAGAGCAATTCACAATCAGAAGTGTCAACCGCTTATTTTCTGGTCATTATGTGAATATCAGCAAAGCCCTGAACACCAGCACCAGAGTAAAGATAGGTGAGATTCAAGAGGGCATGGAACACGACAAGTCCGATTTTGAGATGGGGGTGGACTTTAACAATGACGGGTTCACGAATGGTTCAATTGCCTTTGTTACAATGGATAGCACCACAGCAGGAGTTTATGACATGCTTGGCGTGGGCCTAGAAACCTGCAATATCACTGATTATGTGAATGTCAACTCGGCCAGAATCCAACGGCAAGTCGGTTATGGTGAAAATATCACTCTACTATCAATAGGTTCAAGGGGTGGTCAGGTAACACTGTACGCAGAAAAACCGGGGGAAATGCCGTGGCTCGGGGAGATGCCAAGCTCTGGTATTTTCAGGGTTCCGGTCATAGTAACCATGCCAAACGGGACTTTCTCGTCAGCTAATGTAAGCATTGATAAGTTCCGAAGAATAACAGAATCAGGGGATTCCTTTGTGACTATGTCCTATAATCCTAATGCCAGCATAACCGGAGTTGGTGAAATTGATGTCAACGCAAGCGAGCTAAATGAAACCGGTAATTATTTCCTTGCTCTTATAGCCAATGTGAGCGGAACCGCCGAGCTCATCAAGATGGAAGACTGGATGTGGCCAAATGTGTTCATAAGAACATATTTCTCCAGCACCGAATCGGGGCAGGGTGCATATATTACTGATTTCAACAAATCCAAGGCTTACAGAACTGGTTGGGGTATGTGGATTGATGACTATTACAATAATACTGTGATGTGGGCAACTGATATGAATATTGAATGGAATCCCACATGCGATTGGAAGGAACCTGTTGATGCTGGTTCGGGAACAAACCATACTTACAAGATTTGGGAGAATTACTGGCTTTATGAGAGCACTGCCAACACATCAATGGTCTGGATAAAGAAAGGGAGCTGCAACTTCAGTGGAGTCTCGGCACTCAATGGCAGCTTAGTACCGCAATATGATTTTGTTTTGAACGAGAATACTGTTACACTAAGGATACTCAATGCTACAATAAACCAGACAAGAATTGGCATAACTGAATTTAACTTGCCTTCGACCAGTCAGATACATGATCACTGGGAAATAGTAGGTGTGAATGTCAGCGGAACCATAATCGACTTTGTGATTGTGAATGAAACCGCAGGAATTTGCAATGCTTTTAATATGCCTGGCTGCGGGCATGCTGTTTATGTGTCATTTGATGGCAACTTCTCTGGAAGCGCAAATTATTCTGTTGGAGAAAACTTCACGCCAGGTCTGTATCTACAGTACATAGAGCCCTGGGGTGGGCGTGTGCAGGTGGCAGACACCAACACCGCTATGTTCTTGACTGATCGTGGTGAGGATGATACAAACCTGTCTTATAACCTCTATGATGAGAATGTCAATGGTATTGACCTGAATGGAGACGGTTTGTACACCAATGTTTATTTGCTCATGTTTGATGATTGGAGGAACAGTGTGGCAGAACAGACTGCTGTGATGATTGATGATGATACTCACTTCATTCCATGGATAAGTGCGTATAATTCGTCTACCAGCAACTGGGATGCCTATGACTATGATGTTGAGAGCGGTGAAGAAGAATTATGGGGTCACTTGCCTGAAGGTGGATGGTATGGTAATATAGGCAACGACAATGTGTCTTGGTCAATTCCTGAAGCGACCGAAAATACGCTGTTGTTATTTAACCACGGCGTAACTCCTGGAAGCACAACAGCGACCTTTATGGCGAGAATCTATGACTTTTATGGCAAGCCTGTCACAGGAGCGAGTGTAGAAATCGTACAAATAAGACAATTTGGATTCTTGTCCAAACTGTTGAGCGAAGTAGTGGATTATAATGTTACATCTGTAATAAACACCACAACCACCCAAGGGTATGTGGTATTTGATTTGTCATCAAGTGGCTGGAGCCAAGGCGAATATTGGATAAAACTTAATGTAACAAATGGAGGAATTTCGGATCTGATAGATGGGTGGATGGGAGTATGGGAAGAAGGGGAATAAGGTAATCAAATGAAAAAAATATTACTTACGCTGGCTTTGACAATTGTTATTGTATCCGCTATGACAGTTACTACAGAACAGACTGGAGCCGATGCCGGCAAAATAATGAAGGGCGAGCTTTTCTCAGTCACTGCATCTGGATGGAACGGTGATTGCACTAGCGCAAATATTGATTTTTCAGAGTGTCCGGTTTGTTCTTTGCAAAATGAAGAAACAGTCAAATCAATCAGCGGGCAATCTGTGTTTTGGAGTTCAGTAGTCTCCAGCCAAACCGCTTCCAATCAAAAAATAACAGTTTCATTAAGCGGGTGTTCTCCTCCTGAAAGCGAAACAAGCTCTGGTTTTCAGGTCATACTGCCCCCTGAACTAAAAGCAACAGTTTCTCCAACCTCTTTCAGCGACCCATCTGGTTCAAAACAAATCAGTCTAACTGTTGAGAATCTAGGAGATAATTCAGCACAAGATGTCTATGCAACGATTTCATGGCCTTCTGGAATGTCTACAAGTGACAGTGCAAGTCAGAACTTAGGAGACATATCTGGTGGAAGCAGTATAGGAACTGCTTGGATAATTTCATTTACCGATCCATCTAGCTCTACAATAACCATTCAAGTAAGTTCTTCAAATATTGGAACAACCACAAAGACAGTGCCAATTTCAGTCACCACACCAGATGACGATCAAACAACATCAAGCTCTGGTGTTGGTTCTAGCAGGAACTTTTGGATGTTAATCTGGGATTCAGAAATTCAAATCAATGTCACCAAAGACAGCTTTGTTAAAATAGAGACTAATAAAACTCTTGCAGGCATGTCCTTTGATGGAAAAACAGGTACCAGAATAGTGATTAGACTAAAGACAAGCTTCCAAAATCCCCCAGAAATCAAAAAAACATACAAATATGTCGAAATAGAACCTGAAGGAGAAATAAGCAATATTAGTTTGAAGTTCGCTATTAAGAAATCTTGGCTTAATGATCTGAACAAGAAAAAGGAACATGTCGTGATAATGAAACTAAAAGACGAAATTTGGACGCAGCTTAATAGAGAGTATGTTGGAGAGGATTCAGAAAACTATTATTTTGAAGTTCACTTGGACTCGCTGTCATTATTTTCAATTGGAGTAGTTGAAGAAACAGTTTCAAGCGAGATAACTGATTGTGATTGTCAAGCTCCTACTGAATGGAGTGATTGTATAGATGAAGAAAAAACCAGAACATCATATAGTTGTGTTGATGGCATATGTGTTTCAAAGACAGAAACAACAGATTGCAAGATAGATCAAAACATAAGACAAATCTTTGTAAACAATATTGTGATTTTTATAGTGTTAGTCTTGGCATTGGTTGTTCTGTATTTTATGCTGTCAAGAAAAACGCAGTAAAAAATCTAAATAAAAAGAAAAACGCCCCTTTCTTCACCCACCGCGGTGGGTAAACCCCACGCGTGGGGAAACCCTTATCAAGTTTTTGATCAAAATTTTGTTCTACGGAAGAAACTCGCCTGCGCGAGCAGGAGTTTGTTTTGATTAAACTTTTGCGTGCGCGGAAATTCACCTATGTGAATAGGAGTTTAGCGGGGAGAGGATTTGAACCTCCGACCTCTGGGTTATGAGCCCAGCGGGCACTCCAGGCTGCCCTACCCCGCTCTATAACAAAGCTTGATTGTTCCTTAAAAAACCTATTGAAAACAATCTTTGAAATACAAGCGTGTATTAAAATCATGAGAGCTATTGGTGAAATGAACAAAAAAGATGTTCTAAAAATTATTCAAAAACAAGGCAAGTGGCGACATGAGTGTCTAAACATGATTGCAAGCGAGAACATAACAAGCAGCTGGGTTGACCAAGCATACCAGAGTGATTTTGCACATAGGTATGCGGAAGGGGTCCCATACAAACGATTCTATCAAGGAGCCAAGTTCATAGATGAATTAGAGGACCGAACAAACAAACTCTTTGCAAAACAGCTCAAAGCAAAGTACGGAGATGTCCGACCGATTTCTGGTGCAATCGCAAACATGGCCATCTTTGGTGCATTTACTCAGGCAGGCGACCGTATCGCAAGTATTCCAATTCCTGCGGGTGCACACTCAAGCCACACAGAAGGCGGGGTGGCAGGATTGCTCGGACTCAAAACAAGCTCGCTTCCGTTTGACAATGAAAAAATGACGATTGACTCAGAAGCTGCAGCAGACAAAATAGTTGAAACAAAACCGAAAATGGTTATGCTGGGGGCTTCACTTACTCTATTCCCATTCAAAATCAGTCCAATCAAGCAGGCTTGTGAAGAGACAGGCGCAGTACTTGTATATGATGCAGCACATGTGCTTGGCCTAATATTCGCTGGCAAGTTCCAACAACCAATTCAAGAAGGGGTTGATTTCCTGACCAGCTCAACTCACAAAACTTTTCCAGGTCCACAAGGCGGGCTAATAGTCGGTAATCATAGCTGGGACACTATTCAAAACACTGTTTTTCCAGGCATATTAAGCAACCATCATCTGCACAGAATACCTGCCTTGTTGATGGCTGGACTAGAAATGCAGGAGTTTGGTGCCGACTATGCTAATCAGATAATCAAAAATGCAAAAACCCTTGGGGCTGAGCTTGACAAGCAAGGGCTGAACATACTTGGAAAAACCAGAGGATATACTGAAAGCCATCAAATCGTGGTAGACATAGGTAAAGAAGGAGGGGGAAGAAAAGTGGCAGAGTCACTCGAGTCTGCCAATATTATAGCTAATAAGAACCTGTTACCTTGGGATAAGCTCAGCTGGGAAACTGTGAATGACCCAAGCGGGCTCAGGCTCGGTGTACAGGAGCTGACACGATTCGGAATGAAGCAAGCTGAGATGAAAACAGTCGGCGAGCTAATTCATAGAGTCATCATAGGTGAAAACCCAGAAAAAGTAAAAAAAGAAGTGGTTGAATTTAGAGCAGATTTCCAGAAAATTCACTTTACTTGGAAGAGTTAGCTATCTGATGTTTTTGTTTGTCATAATCTTTTTTGTACTTGAATATGCTAGCGCAGTATTCTTTTTCTGGACAAAATCCCATCTTACACTTAGGACCAACAAAGCTCTTTAGTTCTTTATCCACCAAATTATCAAGCTCGGCTGATATCTGTTCTGTTATCTCAAAATCAGCATGCGAACAGAGTCGGATTCCGTAAAACCCGAACGGGTCAAACATATGATAACCATTCAATACAAGTCTTGACCTGACAACCAGACCAAGTGGAAGCACATATGATGCTTCAGGCGCAGGAACAAGCTGTTTCAGCTTATGATAAGTCTGAAGTCCGAGCTTATTCGCGTTCATGAATTTCTTAAGTCCTGCCTTGTTTCCAGCTACTCTGTCTGGAACAAATATGTCTCCGCGTTCAGCTGCGTTGTATATAGTCTCAGCTTCTTGAACAACTGTTCTCTGTCGCTTGACGTCATTCCAGGCAGCCAACGACAATTCAAGCTCAAGCTTTGCAATAAATCTTGATTTTGATTCGTTTGTCAGCGCCTTCCAATCATCCAAGGTCATATTATTTGAATTATATTTTGACAAGTCAAGCTCATTCATCAACAGCTTGCTGCCAGTCCAAGGCATCTTTCTTGGCTTTTCAAATAAAGTTCTATGCGGATATGTGGTATCATACTTAATCTCTTTGCTGCCCTTGAAAATTCCTGGCATCTTTTTTTCAGCTATCTCAAGTGCCTGTCTTGCCAACTCTTTTATTTCTTCTGGCAACCATCTATTCCGCTCAGCCTCTTTTACCATTCCAAACAACACCTGAGCAGGCCACATAAAAAATCCTGAGCTCGCAAATCCCATTGGAAGAGCACGACGAGCTTCATCTATACTAAAACCATCATCAATCAGCTCATTGTATATTTCAATCATTTTGTTAGCTGCTTGTTCATAGATTTTTTTTGCAGCCGGGTTCTCCTTAATTGGTTTGGGCAAAGTAAGTAGCTCAGGTGTAATTTTGATTCGTCTACTACTGAATATCAAATAAGAACCGAACGGCCAAGCTGAACCATAATAATCAAGCATTCTTGACCCTTTAGCCCAAAACCAAAAAACAGGTGTGGTCAACAGAGACGCGTGCCCGCGTTTTGTAGCTTCATTGTGAAAACCTTTCACGAACTTCGGGTCCATTTTCTCAAGTGTTTCAGCTAGCTCACCCGACTTAAGTGTAAGCAGGCCTGTTGCTGCCAATAGATAATCAGCTGAAAAATCACCAAAGCTCGGTCCAGAATCAATCAACTTCAACTCTAGCTGATTTTCCAGGTCGATCATCAAAAGACTCTACTCCAGAGTTTAAAGAGATGTCGACACAAGTGCTTGCAAAATGCATATATCTGACCAGGCCTAACTAATGAATGCCCAAGTATGTTGTTGTCACCGGCGGAGTTATGAGTGGACTTGGAAAAGGAATTTTGAGTGCATCAATTGGTCGACTCCTAAAGTCCTGTGGTTATCGAGTTAGCTTAATTAAAATGGATCCATACCTGAATCAGGATGCTGGCACGCTCAGTCCATTCGAGCATGGAGAAGTTTTTGTGCTGGATGACGGGGCAGAAGTTGACTTGGATTTCGGTCATTATGAACGGTTCATTGATGATCATCTAAACGCAAATCACAATATCACGACTGGTAAAATATATTCCAAGGTAGTCCAAGAAGAACGAGCAGGAGAATATCTTGGAAAAACTGTTCAAATTGTGCCACACATAACTAACAAAATAAAAAATATGATTATCTCGGTAGGTAAGAAGTTTGATGTTACTATAATCGAGCTTGGCGGGACAGTCGGTGATATCGAAGGGCTTCCTTTTATTGAAGCGCTCAGACAACTCAAGAAAAACAAAGACTTAATCAATATCCACTTAACATTTGTACCAAGCTATGGAGACGAACAAAAAACCAAACCAACTCAACACAGTGTGATATCTTTGCGGCGGCTCGGGATAATGCCTGACATCATAGTCGGCAGATCTGAAAAAAAATTGAGTAAAAAGGTGAAACAAAAAATCTCATTGTTCTGTGATGTTGAACCAAAAGCAGTCATTGATAACCCCGATCTCAGCTGTGTTTATTCTCTACCGCTTGAGCTAAAGAATCGCGAGCTTCACATAATCATACAAAAAAATCTCGGTCTAGACTTGCACAAACCAAAACTCCGAGATTGGAAGGGCTTTGTTGACCGAGTCGGAACCGGCAAGAAAACTATTGTTGGAATAATAGGTAAGTATGGGAAGGGTGATACCTATCTCAGCATTCAAGAAGCGCTAACACATGCAGGCGCATCGATTGGACTCAGGCCAGAAAT
>JAAOXV010000047.1 GCA_018220955.1 Candidatus Altarchaeota archaeon
GTTCAAGAACAGTGCTGAAATTGATTTGTGTGGAATTCTGACCAAACCAGACAAAAAAACAGACACTTGTGTGGTAATGTGTCATGGAATAGGATCCGACAAAGAGGAAGGTGGAATCTTTATTGAACTGGCAAAAAAACTGGCAGACGATGGAATCGCATCATTTCGATTTGATTTTATGGGGCATGGTGAAAGCCAGGGAGACTCGGTTGAAATGACGGTCACAGGACAAAAAGATGATATTGTATCTGCATTCAAGCTCTTACACAAGCTCGGATTCAAGAAATTCGGGCTATTAGGTACAAGCTTTGGTGCAGCAAGCTGTGCTTTATTTGCACATGAATATCAAAAAGAGCTAAGTTTGTTGGCAATCTGGAATCCAGTTATAGATTTTAGCTGTTTACTTGAACCCAAACTGCCTTGGCCCAGTAAGTATTTTGGCCCAGATAAATTAGCTTTACTTGAGAAAAGTGAATATATGGAGATTGGAAGCAAAAAATTCAAGATTGGAAAAAAGCTTGTGCAGGAAATGAAGACACTTGCTCCTTGGATATGTTTGGTTAATCTAAATATTCCTATTTTATTCGTTCATGGCGATAAGGACTCGGTTATTCCATACGAACATTCACAAAAATATTCGCAGCTTATCAAGACAGCCAAGCTCACCACGCTTTCTGGCTCAGAACATGGGTTTCATCAAGAAAAGCATAGACAAGCTGCAACAGAAATCACTGCCATGTTTTTTTCAGAAATCACCTAAGTGACATCTCGTGTTCTGAAAATTGTTGCAGCAATCGAAAACAATGCGAGTGCTACAAGTATCCATTTAATGAATGAGAAAACTGGCGATCGAATCAAAAATCTGTCAAGGCTTTGTTCTATTATCCCACTTTCATAATCGACCTTCAAAAAGCTTGATGGAACCAGATAAGCACCAGAGAACTGACCAATTATTGCCTGAGCTGGCGGTATCAACTCAATCCCGGCCAAGTCTATCATCTCAACAAGAATATTTCCTAAATCAAATCCGACATCAGCCATTCCAACTATATGACCTTCATAAGCACCTGCCGCAATCAGACCAGCCCTAAATTGTGGAAATGCAAAAAATGTGATAATGCCTAACAGGAAAACGATAAAGGCTGCTTTTGACCTACTCAAGCTGATGACAGATATTCCAAGCGTAAGCGCACCAAAAACAAAGAACACAAGCATTGAATATAGAAGTAATAAAGGTAAAAGCTTAATCAAACTAGCAATCGAACCAGGTCCAAGTCCAAGCATTGAGGCCCAGACATATATTGATGAAAAAATCACAAGCGTTTGAAGCACAAGCGAGCTAAGCAAAAAACCCAGAAACTTCTCAAATATTATCGACCATCTCTTGACTGGCTTGGTTATTAGGATTAATAATGTTCTATCTTCTACTTCTTTTGAAATCAGTCCAGAGCAGCTGAAAGCAGAGAGCAGTACAGGTGCCATTCCACAAACCCAAATATGTGAAAAAACAAGGAAAAATCCTTTGAGATACTCTGTCCTCACTGCCAGGGTTATGCCCAAAAAGTTTGGAATGCTTTTTGCAATTACAGCAAACAGGACGACTGGAATCAGGACAAGTGCTGAATAGACCAACGCCTGTTTAAAAGAGACCCCGTCACCAAACGTTTTTGTGAATATCGTGCCTGTCATTCTCCCTTACCTCCTATTAGCTTGAGAAATATGTTTTCAAGCGACATTTCAAATTCTGTAAATTTCTTTAGTTGAATTCCAGACGACAAAACCTGTTTTGCCACAGCCGTGCCCAGATCAATATTCTTTTTTGTTAATACTTCTATCATCCCACGCGGTCCAATCCAAACTTTTTCAACACCACTCATTCCTTTGATTTTTGAGAGTACCTGCTGATTATTGTTGGTATCAATCACATAATGACCTTGTGAAAATTCTTTTCTTAGCTCAGACATATCCTTTTGCAATAATACTTTTCCTTGCCTAATGAGTGTAACATGGTCTACTATTTTCTCAAGTTCGTGCAGGATATGGCTACTTATCAACACAGTCTTTTTTTCTTTTTTTGCCATCTCACCAATAATCTTTAGTACCTGATATCTCCCAATTGGGTCAAGATTAGCAGTGGGTTCATCAAGAATCAACACAGGTGGGTTTGCAATCAAGGCCTGGCAAACACAGAGCTTTTGTTTCATTCCTGCACTGAAATTCCGAGCGTTCCGGTTCTCAAAACCAGTTAGCCCAAACATCTCCATTAGCTCAGTTCCCTTGGCTGAGGCCGCTTCCTTAGTCATTCCATACAACATGCCAGCATAAACTAGAAAATCAAGCGCATTCATTGAATAAAAGTTGGGGTGCTCTGGTGAATAACCGATAAATCCCTTTGCTTTCACAGACCCGATTGGTTCGTTTAAAATACGTGCACTCCCTTTACTTGGCCTAAGCGCACCAACAAGCATCTTTATTGTGGTTGTCTTACCAGCCCCATTCGGACCAATAAAACCATGAACTTCACCTTGCTTAATGCTCATCGACAGACCGCTGACTGCCTCAAACTTTTTTATCAAACCAAATCGCTTGGTCAATCCTTGTGCTATCAGGGCTTCCATTTTTTAATCACCAATTTTATTCCAATAAATCCTAATACAATAAGTGCAAAAATCGTGTTGAGTGTTGACAATCCAGAAAGATAGCTGACCGAAATCTCGGTCGACCCAAACCAACTATATCCAGATTCGGTTGTCAACATTACAATCAAATCATAATCACCAGATGGTAAAGAAAAGCTAGCTGACTGATTGGTCGAGATAGCTGTTATAATTTGGTCTACCATTACAGTTGCATAACCAGGCTTATCCCAAC
>JAAOXV010000048.1 GCA_018220955.1 Candidatus Altarchaeota archaeon
AGCTAAGCAGGCGAATGGATTCAGCAACTGCTGCACCAATAATGATTTACGAGATTTCCAAGCTCTTGCGCGGGTTTATTTAACAAGTTTTTTCAAAAACGCTTCCAACCCAATCAACTTTATCTCATGTCGTTTACCAGTCCTTTTTTCGACAAGCACAGCTGTCTTTGCTTTTTTCTCTTTTTCACCGACTATTATTACAAACTCTATGCCTTTCTTGTCTGCATAATCAAGCTGTTTTTTCAGATTGCGCTGCATCAGGTCAGTCTGCACATTAAAGCTCTTTCTCAATTTGTGTGCAATACTTATAGCATAGTCAGCCGCTCCATCCATTGCAGCGATAAATATGTCAGTCAGAGTCTTTTGGTCTAACTTGAATATCCCAATCGCCAGGCCTGCATCTATCAATCGTTCCACCCCGATTGAGCTACCAACCGCAGGCAGGTCTGGTCCACCGTATCTGGCAATCAGCTCGTCATACCTGCCGCCACCACCGAGCGAACCAAGCTTTGGCTCACGGATGTTTATTTCAAAAATCGGACCAGTATAATAATCAAGTCCGCGCACAAGCGATAAGTCAAGCCGTGCCATCACGCCTTTCTCAAGTCGGTCAAACATCTCTCTTAGATAGCTTGTTCCATCCAACTCACCAAAGCTGGCCTCCACTCCACTAAGCACATCTTCTAAGTCTCCATGCAGCTGAAGTATGTCAGCTATCTGATTTACTTGCGAAACTGGCAAAACCTGTTTTAGGTTTTGGGTCACTTGCTTGAGTCCTAGCTTATCGAGCTTATCAATTTCTCGGTAGACTGTCAAAATCTTGTTCTGGGCTATTCCTATCCCGTTTTCAAAAATACCTTTCAAAAGTCGCCGGTCATTTATTTTCACAACAGTGTCTGGAAACTTAAAGCTGTCCATCACTGCTGACATAAGCGAAATAATCTCTGCATCTGCTTCTGGCTTGTCTGAACCCACTATATCTGCATCACATTGCCAGAATTCTCGATAACGGCCCCTCTGGGGATTTTCGTGCCGCCAGACTCGACCAATATGATGTCGCTTGAACGGCAGCGGCATCCGTCTGCTAGACATATATCTGGCAAGTGGAACAGTCAAATCATATCTAAGCGCTAGTTCAGTCTCACCCCATCTGTCCTTAAAATGATAAAGCAAATGGCTATCTGCCTCTTGTCCATACTTACCCTTAAGCGTTTCCCAATACTCAAGCACAGGCGTCTCAATTGGGTCAAATCCATACTTCACAAAAACTGACTCGATTTGCCTGAAAACAGAGTTTCTCAAAATCATTTCATCTGGCGAAAAGTCTCTCATGCCTTTTGGATTCTGAAACATGATTTTCTCAGGCTGGGATAATATAAAAGGATTTTTCGCTATTCAACTGTCACGCTCTTTGCCAGATTTCTGGGCTTGTCTGGGTTTCTGCCAAGCATTACAGCCATATGATAGGCAAGCAGCTGGAGGGGGATAGAGTAAACTAAAGGTGAGACTATGCGCGGAATATCAGGCATCTGATAGAACATATCACAAATTTCCTCCCCCTCCTTGCTGTCACCAAAACCTATTACAAAGCCGCCTCTGGCTTTGACCTCTTCGATATTGCCTAAGACTTTTATGTCTCCAGGTGGTGCAATGGCAATAACAGGAGTACCATTTTCAATAAGTGCAAGCGTGCCATGC
>JAAOXV010000049.1 GCA_018220955.1 Candidatus Altarchaeota archaeon
GTCAAGGGACTGGGTGGCTTGGAAGGCATAACTGTCCTAGAGTCTGGTGGTGACATAGTTGATCGGTTGGCAATAGTGATTGATCAGTTCACTAAGCTGGACAAGGATGTGCGACTTGACCTGGAGATAGCAGCACACAAGAACACTGAAAAACATTTTGTATGGCCAAAAATGATTGAGCGATATATGAGTGCATATGAGCTAGCAATCAAAAAGTCACTTGACTCTGGCTAGCTTATTTTTTACTGCTAGCTTGAAGTCCTGGAGAATATTCATATAATTGGAGAATGCCTCATAGGGTGAGCTATACACTTCGCATCTGAAATAGTTGTGAACCTCCTCATCGCCAGCGAACTTAGTGCTCATATAATAGAAATGGTCGCTCGTGCCCAGTTTCCTCCAGGTCTCTAGTAGCTCTGGGTCGGCCGTCTTTTTCACATCAGCCTCAAGCGATTTATGTGAATTAAACGCCGACTGTTGCATTCGATTGCCGAGCCAGGCGCTAAGGTCGCGGTCGACATCTGCCCAAGATACAAACCAAGGGATATCGAGCGAATCAACCGGCTTGAGTTTGAGCAACTCGCTTAGCTTCACCCAGCTGACATTTGAGTATTTGCTCATTTCTGATGGCAAATGCCTGAGAAACTCCATTATACCAGTCTCCGGCCAATGATGTTCACCGAATGTTTCAAAGTCAATATATATCATTACATATGGGTCTGAAACCGCACTCATCCAACTGGCGTATTTGTCAGCAGTCAAAGGATATTCTTCCCACATCGGAGCAGAAAACCTGAAGCCAATATCATCACTCATTCGATAGTTTCGCAGGAGCAACATCAGCTTGGTGCCGTCTGCACGGTATGGATGGCCTGGACTTCTCCAGCCAAGGAATTTCTCACTACCTTCTGTGATAATGCCCTTGAACCCGAGCCGCTCAGCTGCCTTGGCCACATCATTATTATAGAACGATTCAGTATTCCTGAATATTACGGGCCTGACATTAAACAGCTCTTTCATTTTTTTCAAGTGTAGTTTGACCTGTGCATCAAACTCGCCGGCAGACACAAGAAACGCGAGCGAGTGATAATATGTTTCTGCTGCTATCTCGAGTGCCCCTGTCTTATTCAGCTCCTTCAGGGCTGTCAACACCTTTGGCCTGTATCTTTCTGCTTGGTCAAGAAAGCTTCCGGTGAATGACAGATTGATTCGAAAGTCTTTATGATCTTCTGCCAGCTCAGTCATTATTTTGAGTGTAGGTAGGTATGACTTTCTCGAAATCCGTTTAAACAAACTCTTGTTTAGCTCCTCATCAAAATAATTTTTCCCTTGTCCAATCTCAAGAAAATTGAATTTCCTGATGCGCCAGGGCTGATGTAACACAGCCGAAAAACCGAGTTTAACCATGCTTGACCTCTTTATAAACGTGAACCAGTCCCTGTGAAACTTTGTCCCAAGTGAAATTTTGGGCTTCTCTGAAACCGCGAACAGACATCTCATCTGAGAGCGGGCTATACTCGAGTAGCTCAAGTATATGAGAGGCCAATCTTCTGATGTCCCAGTAATCAACCTTGAAACAATGATAAAAGAATTCTGCTACTCCAGATGTCTTGCTGATTATTATTGGTTTTTCTGCTGCCGCTGCTTCAAGCGCAACCAGACCGAATGGCTCGCTCACCGAAGGCATGACAAATAAGTCAGCCAACCGGTATGCTGCCACTAGTTGCTCTTCTGAAACTTGTCCTGTAAAAATCATATTTTCGTGTAGCCCAAGCTCGGCTGCCAGCTTGATGAGCGATGGTGTGTCTGGCCCTTTGCCAACTATCATGAATTTTGTTTCTGGTCGTTTGTCTATCACCAATCGGGCTGCGTGCAAGAGCTGCCAGAGACCTTTCTGAATAGTATGCCTACCAACAAAGAGCACATATGGACCAAGCTTTTTTGTACCGAAAAATGACTTTTGGAACTTAGCCATGTTTATTCCATTATACACAACCCGAATCTTACTGGCCGGTATGCCATACAGCTTTTCCAACTCACACTGGAGATATCGGCTATTGGTGATTACCAAATCCGCAGCCTCCATCCCAGCCTTTTCCATCTTAACCACCCAGTCACGCGGATTTCCGCCGGTTCGGTCATATTCGGTTGAGTGCATATGAACGATTAATGGTGTGCCTTGTTTTTGGAGCTCAATACCTGCTGGAAAAGTCATCCAATCATGTGCATGGATTATGTCGAACTGCTCGAGCGAAACAAGCTTTGTCAAGGCTCTGTTGAAATTATCAGTCTGAGTTCGACTATCCCAGTCTTCTGCATACGAGAACTTCTCTCGTGTTTTGTACACATGTAAGGTCAGGTCGAACGGAATCTCGACTATCTTACAGTTCAGGTCACCATCCCATTCAAGCTTTGGGATAAAAATTGTGATGTCTAACTGATTCTCAAGTGACTTAGCAAAATTATAGACGGCTTTGCCTAAACCGCCTGCAAAAACAGGAAATAATTCACTTGTCAACATTGCAATCCTTATTTCAATCCCCTCCATCCTAAGAGCCTTTTCATCATACCGCCCTTGTTCATTAGTTCAGGCAGGAATCCGACCGACCATAGCTGGCTAGTCGCTCCGCTGGCTTGACCAGAGGTCATAAATGTCTCTGCAATTCCGTATAAAGTCTTTTTGTTGAAATTCTTGAGATACATATCTAATAGCCGTTCAAAACCAGGTTTGTCATAAATTTTCAATAGCTTGAGTCCCCAATAGCTGGTCAGGCCCCAGACCCGTTCATGATACCCTTGACCTGATTCGTTTTTGCTTACAGCCCTGACACCACAGTCTGTCACCAGATCGTTTCTCAAAATATCAAGCGCCGACCAGGCCCGGTCTTTTGGAGCTTGGTCAAACAAGAAGGGCACTAGTCCATTTGCGCTATGATTGAATGGCCCAGACAAGCTGTCTTTGTAAAAACTACCGTCCCAGTACTCCGCATTTATCAGCTTTACAAGCTCTTTTCCTGCAGAACTAGCTTCTCTGTTCTTGACAAGCTGACCGCCGAGCCGAAATGCCTGTGCCCAGAGTGATTGAACCTCAACTGCATCATGCCTTTCAACTGTGTCCATCCAGCTGAGCTTTGGGTCATGCTTTACTGGCCCGTCCAGATGTCTTAGCCCAAACAAGAGCCCAGCTTCAATACCTTTCTTGAATCCATCCAGCCCACCATACCGGTCAACAAACTCGCTCACCGCGATTATCCAGAGTGGAGTTGAGTCTGCGCTTGGGTCTGTGGCTGTTCTTGAGTTGATAAGCATCGGAATACCTCCAGATTTTTGTCTTGATTCTAGAAGCTGCAGTCCTTGTTTAACTTCATCAACAAACCCGGCTGTCAGATACCCTTTAGTCACCCAGAGAAAGTCTCTGGCCCAGAACTCGTTGAAGTATGGAAAACCGGCTATGAATGCTGCTTTGTCATCAAGCTGGCCGATAAAATCCTGCATAGACCTGATAATCACCCAGCTGTTCTTGTCGGCCAGTCGGTCAAGCTCGTTTCTTCGCATACGCGATATACTCTCGATATCCTCGGCCGCTCCGCCAAGTGAGAAAAAGAAGTCGACTGTGTTGCTGGTTGGTCTGACCATATATTTACCAGGCACAAATTTCTCTTGTTCATCCTCTTGCCAGTCATACCCTTGTTCAATCGCGTACTGACCTGGTCTGTGCTTGGATTTGGTAATGTCTGGAATAAATGTTCCACCTTCACTCCAGAAGCTGAGCTCGCCGAGTTTGTTATTGACTTGCGCAAATTCTGTCCCGCCGAGCTCGTATTGGCGATTGTGCAAAGATTCGTCCCTGTATCTGATATTTACTCCTATCTCAAGCTCAACTAGCTTTGGTTTATTCTCAAAAACCAGTCTGACATTCATAAACTTCTCTTTTAGTGCAACCAGCTCTCTGATGGCTCCATTGTCTGTCCTATAAACATGCTCTGCCTTTAGACCATCATAAACAAATTCTTCTTGCTTTTCTGGCCTAATCCACTCACCATCCACTCTAAATGCAAAATAATCCATGAATTTGGTGTCCATATGCCACAAACCCGCCCATTTTGAGCCAAAAGCACCACTTGCGAATCGAAACAAAAAACTGCCATTATCGGAGAGTAAATAAGTTTTCGGGAAAGCAGCATCGTTTTTGAGCGAAATCCTGCTTGCAGGTGTTTCCATTATAAGCCAGAACGAAGGAAACCTTTAAATTGATGACTATCACTTAATTGTATGGTAACGATTAGTGTAATCAAGGCTGATGTTGGTGGATATCCAGGACATCATTCTGTTCACCCGGACCTGATAAAGGCTGCAGACCAGGTTTTGCGTGGAGCCAAGGAAAACGGCTTGTTAACAGACTTTCGAATCCTGGCTTGTGGCGATGACCTACAACTCCTCATGACTCATTGGAAGGGATGTGATAATAGTGAAGTTCATGGTATGGCTTGGGAGGCATTCCTTCGCGCAACCGATGCAGCAAAGAATCTTAAGCTATATGGAGCTGGACAGGACCTGCTGAGCGACACTTTTTCCGGTAATATCCGTGGTATGGGGCCTGGTATAGCTGAAATGGATATCGAAGAACGACCGAGCGAGCCGATTGTTGTTTTTATGGCTGACAAGACAGAGTCAGGTGCCTGGAACTTTCCACTTTACAAGATGTTTGCAGACCCGTTCAATACACCTGGGCTAGTCATAGCTCCGGGCGTTCATATGGGTTTTGAGTTTGAAGTCTATGATTTGTTTGAAAAAAAGAAGGTTGTATTCAAGACACCAGAAGATTCATATGACTTGCTTGCCCTGATTGGTGCAAGTGAGCGTTATGTGGTTAAACGGATTAGAACCAAGGACAGCAAAAAGGTCGCTGCAGTGACCAGCACAGAGAGCCTACACCTTATAGCTGGCAAGTATGTCGGAAAAGATGATCCGGTCGCGATAGTCAGAAGTCAACATGAGTTTCCTGCACTTGGTGAAGTACTTGAGCCATTCTCTTTTCCATTCTTGGTTAAGGGTTGGATGAGGGGTTCTCACCATGGACCATTTATGCCAACTAGCTTTGAGCAAGCTCATCCAAGCAGGTTTGACGGGCCGCCGCGAGTGATTGCTGCTGGATTCCAGATGAATAATGGGTATTTTGTCGGGCCGGTTGATTTGTTCAAAGACCCGAGCTTTGACCGAGCTAGGCAAAAAGCAAATGAGGTCGCAGATTATATGAGGCGTCACGGAACATTTGAGCCGCACAGGCTTGGAATGAGTGAGATGGAGTATACAACTATACCTGCAGTGCTTGACAAGCTAAAGGACAAGTTTGTTCCAATCTAGTGACCGACAAGCTCTTTGAGCGCAGCCTCTTGGTCATCAGCTTTGACTACCCCGCTAGCCACAAGCACGCCCTTTGCACCTAGCTTGAGTCCGGCTTGGACATCTTCATTTGTCTTTATCCCAGCCCCTACTAGTAAAGGCATTCCAATATCGAGCATTCCCACTGCTTTTTCGATTATGTCTGGCTTAGCCTTGCTGACACTTGTGTTCGTGCCTATCAGTTCTGGTGGCTCAAGCGCGATATAGTCTGGCCTGAGCTTTGACAGTTTACCGGCTGTTTTTGGGTCAGGCGCACACACGACCGTGGTCAGTCCGAGCTTGTTTGCTCGCTCTATACAGAGTTTTATCTCTTTTTCATCCATCCTTTTTTCACTATGATTGATGAGCGTGCCTTTTGCACCTGCTGCAGTAATCGCCTCTGGCAGGATGTGACCGGTATGCGAGCCTGACTCAATCGCATCAATATGCTGCGCAAAAACAGGTATTGACACTTGTTTTGCTATATAGAGCAGGTCAGTTGGTTGAACAGCTATAGTGATTTGTTCGCCTGTGTCTTTTGCGACTTTCTCACAGATTTTCGCCAGTTCAAGTGCATTTTTCCCAGTCCCTTGTAGATATGTTTTGAAATTTATTATGTATTGTGGCTGCATAGTTCATAAATAATGGCAGGACTAATAACCATTATGGTCAAAGCGGTCTTTATTGACGCAGGTAAAGAAAGCTATCGAACACGCCAGCTTAAGGCACTTGGACCTATTGATGCAGGTCTCGAAGTTCACAAACAAGCAAAATCACACGACAAATCTGTTTTTCATGAAGATAACGCGCTTGTGTTTGGAACCGGCAAGTTTGCTGGGCTTGGTTTGTTTGGCACGCATAGACTTACATTTGTTTTTCGCTCGCCAATGAGTCATGGTCTTCATTTCTCCTCGCTTGGTGGAGCAGGATTTCATTGGTATCGAACTGGTCAAGAAATAGCAGTCATAAAGGGTAGGTCAAGAACACCCAAGATAGTGGTTATCCGAGACACAGGCATAGATTTTCTTGAGATTGACAAGACAGAGCTGTTTGGTTTATGGCAGAAGCAAGGTATACACTCGTTGAATGATTGGACAGCTAGACATTTGGACTTTCCATTCCGCGGCATATATGTTGGGCCGGCTGCACTCAAGACACAGTTTGCTTGTCTTTACTCTCCTAGTATGGTGGCAGGTAAGCCTGACAAGGGGTCGGAGGACGTTGCTGGACGCGGAGGAGCGGGTTCTGTTTTATACCGAGCACACGGATTGGTCGGTATCGCTTTTGGAGGTAAAAAGACTAGAAAGGCAAAAGCAACTACGCCTGAGCTGAAAAAGCTGGTTGAGCAAGCGAGTGGCAAGTCATACTTGACTGCAGTTCAAGAAAGCACGGCCAAGTACAGATATGACTCTGCTCTGAAAACCGGAGGCACATTCGGCAGTAATTATCCTGGTCTGAAGGTGTATACTCCTATGTTTAATTGGTCTATGATTTATATGCCTAAAAAAGAAAGAGAGAAACAGTGGAAGAGACTGATGGGTGATAAATGGTGGGCACAGTTTAACAAAGAGGTCATAAAGACTAAGAGTTGGAAGACTTGTGGCGAGCCTTGCCCAGTTGCGTGTAAGAAGGTTTGGAACGGGATAAAAGTAGACTATGAGCCATTTGAGGCAAATGGTCCTTTGAGCTGGATTTTTGATTTTGCATCAGCTGCCAAACTTGTTCAAAAAACAGACCAGCTTGGATATGACTCTATCGAATTTGGTTCAACACTAGCTTGGTTGTTTGAAGGTATTCGTGACAAGCTTATTGACCCAGCTGATTTGGCTATAGACAAACCAGACTTCTCAAATTCTGCTCAGCTATCCAAACTTGGACAAGAGATAGCTCATAATCTTGCATATAGTAGTGATGAACTATATGAGCTGCTTCAGGATGGAAGACGGTCAGCTGGCAAAAAGATACCAGGCATGCTTGACAAAGCAGTCTATGTTCCTTATGGGCGAACTGGATATATGAGTCCGACCATGTATTGGGCAATTGGAAATCTTGTGCCTATTCCGATTCAAGGTAGGTATTGTACATACTACAAATTTGCAGTCTTTATTGAGCCAGAAGAGCTGGCAAAAAAGAGCTGGGAACGGGCAGTTGGTGAGCTATGGTTGGATAATCTTGGATTCTGCAGGTTCCACCGTGGTTGGGCAGAGCCGATAATGGGCAAGCTTTTGAAAAAAGCTTGGGGGATTGATATTGAGCTTGAACAAATGGCCAAACAAATTTGGGGTGGAATAATTAAGTACAACAAAAAAGCTGGGGCCGAGCCTCAGTTTTGGGATTCTCAAAGAACCAAGGACTTGATAAGTCTGGGTGCGATTGAGTTTGGTAGTGCTGATTGGGCGCCGAGATTCAAACATGACCAAGAAGATACCTTATGGGAATATTGGAACTGGTTCCAGCAGGCATTTCAAGACCAACTCAAACCATAACCCTCTAGAGTGATTAATAATCCATAAATACCCACAAGCTAGGACTCAGTGTGTCTGTACTTAATGTTACCATAGCTGGAGCTGCTGGTTCAGGAATAGCAAAGGCAGCGATAGTGCTTAGCAAGGCCCTTATTCGCAAGGGCTATTATGTGTTCAATTACCGTGACTATGGCAGTCTTATCCGTGGCGGTCACAATTTCAACTCAATCAGCATTAGTGACAAGCCAGTCTTTAGTCATTCTGATTCAGCCGATTTTCTAATTGCAATGGATAAGCAATCACTCGAAAATCACAGTGCTGAAACAGTTTTTAGTCATAATAACCTGCCGGTTGCTGAGATAATCAAACAGCTTGGTGCGCCGGCTATGGTGACTAACTCTGTTTTTCTTGGTGCGCTCTTTTCTGCACTCAAGCTTCCGCTCGATTGGCTGAATAGCTCAATGGATTCTGAGTTTGGTAAACATGCAGACATAAACAAACAGGCAGCAGCTAGAGGTTATGAAGCATACTCGGCCAGCAAAAAAGAGATATTTCCATCAAATAGCAAAGCCAAGCACATGTTTGTTTCTGGTAGTGAGGCATTCGGGCTTGGCGCGATTGCGGCCGGGATTGACCTATATATCGCTTATCCTATGACGCCAGCAACTCCGGTCCTGCATTTTTTGGCAGCCAAACAAAAAGAACATGATTTTGCAGCTATCCAGCTTGAAAATGAAATAGCTGTTGTAAATGCGGCACTCGGAGCCAGCTATGCTGGTGCAAACACAATGGTAGGAACTTCGGGTGGAGGTTTTGCACTTATGAGCGAAACACTCAGCTTGCAGGGAATATCAGAAATCCCGCTTGTAGTCTATCTGGCTCAGCGAACAGGTCCAGCAACCGGCGTGCCAACTTACACAGCTCAGGCTGATATGAAGTTTGCAGTCAATGCAGGACACGGCGAGTTTCCAAGAGCGGTTATTGCTCCTGGTGACCCGGCTGAAGCGTTTCAGAGGACAGTTGAAGCGTTCTACTTGTCTCGCAAGTATGGTTTGCTTAGCATACTCTTGAGCGATAAGCATCTGAGTGAGAGTAATTTCACGCTTGATAAACTACCTGCTCTATCTGTTAAGCCAGACAGGTTTATTGCAAAACCATCTGTTGGATACAAGTCATATGAAATTACAAAGAATGGAATAAGTCCAAGAGCTGTGCCAGGCCAAGCCATTGTCAGAGGGACCAGCTATGAGCACGATGAGCTAGGACACACGATTGAAGATGCGCCAAGCACGGTCAAGATGGTAGACAAGCGAAAGCGCAAGCTCGAGACGCTCAAGCTTGAGATAACAAAGCTTAATCCAATCAAGCTTTATGGAAAATCTGAGAACACGATTGTGTCCTGGGGTTCAACCAAAGGAGCCATACTGGATGCATTACCGCACATGGCGGACTGGCAGTTTTTGCAAGTCTGTTATTTGTCACCGTTCCCAGCCGAACAGGTAGAAAATATACTGAACACTAGCAGTGAGACTATCTTGGTTGAGAACAGCTCAACTGGTCAGCTAACAGATATAATAGCCGAACAGACCGGCGTGAGAATAACTGACAAGCTACTCAAATATGATGCACGGCCATTCATGCCACAAGACATAATGAAAGGAGTCAAGAAGGTGATAGTATAAAAGTCGAGCTAAACACAAATGAAGAGAATACTTGGTGCCCTGGTTGCACTAATTTTGGAATCCTTGCAGCTGTTAAGCGGGCCTTGACTGAACTGTCAAGTCAAAGTAAGATTGACCTGCTCAACACGGTTGTGGTGACTGGTATTGGTTGTCACGCAAAGCTGTATGACTATATTGGCACAAGCGGCATCTATGGATTGCACGGACGAGTTCTGCCAGTCTCAATGGGGGTGAAGTTAGGAAACAAAGAGCTAACAGTTATTGGATTTGGTGGTGATGGTGATACGTTTGCCGAAGGCAGTAGCCATTTCCTACACGCATCTCGGTATAATGTTGATATGACCATGTTGGTTCATAATAACCAGCTGTTCGCGCTTACGACTGGTCAGGCCACACCCACAAGCCCGAAAGGGTTTAAGGGAAAATCAACGCCAGATGGATTTTTCGAGCGAGCTCTTAATCCTCTTGGAACAGCCTTGATAAACGGCGCCAGCTTTGTTGCCAGGTCATATGCACTTGACCCAAAGCTGAGTGAGCTAATCCAACAGGCTATCAAGCATAGGGGTTTCTCGCTTATTGAAATAATCCAACCATGTATAACTTTTGATGATACCCGTGAGTTCGTGAGTTCACACTCTTATCAAACAAAGCATGATACAACTGACCTACAGGCAGCACTGAAGCTCTCGCAGGAATGGAGTTATGAGTTAGACGCTAGTACCAAAATCCCGATGGGTCTGTTTTACAAACAGAGCCGAGCTGTTTATACAGACAATATTCCACAGCTTGACGGTCCGCTCTACAAGAAAAAACACACACCCAATCTAATAAAAATTTTTGATGAATTCTATTGACCCAATAGATAAATACCGGGCTTGACTAACCCAGATGTGTCTCAATCGACCTTCCTAGGCTTTCCGCTCACGTTATATTTTCTGATACTCGGCATTGTTTTGTCTATGATAAGCTGGCGGTTGATGAGTGTGTTTTCCAATCCAGAATACTATGCTGATTCGGTTGCAGAGGAAATGGCCAGGAGGACAGCCATGGTATGTTCTGGAACAACTACTGAAATGGAATTTTCTCCGCCCCCACCCGGCATGAATCTGAAAGCAATGACTTGTCAAGAGGCCTCAGCTATACAGGTCGCTGCTATAGGCATCACTGTTCTTCAGCTGGCTGATTTAGCGTCTTCAATTCAGGATATCGGAACTACCATAAGAGGACTTGGAAAAGGTGCGACTACTGCAACAAAAGCTTCAAGAACTGCTGCAAGGGCGGCAGAAACTGCTGATGATTGTATTGATATTATTGATGGTATTGGTGATGCGAGAAGGGCAGTGACTAATGGA
>JAAOXV010000050.1 GCA_018220955.1 Candidatus Altarchaeota archaeon
AACTTTGATGCAATCAAAACCATTGTTGAAAAAACAAAAAAATTGGCAGAGAAAAATAACAAGTATATCAAGTTCGCAATGGTTCACAATGGCACAAATTGGGACTCAGAAAAAATGGAATTTTTTATTGAAAACAATATTGGAGTCTGTTTTTCACTTGATGGTCCAGAAAAATTGCATGACCTGCACAGGCCACGCTGTGGCGGTGGTGGCAGCCATGCTGAAGTGGTCAAGTGGATTAAGAAATTCTCAGAACGCAAGTATGATGGACTACACGCCATTCCGGTTATCACAAAACATTCTTTGCCAAAATGGAAAGAGGTGGTGGATGAGTATCTATCGCTCGGTATTCGAAAAATCAGGTTCAAGTATCTCAGCTATTTTGGTCGAGCCCCTCATTTATGGAAAGAGCTTGGCTACTCACCAGAAGAATTCTTTAGTAGCTGGAAAAAAATGATTGAGTATCTATTTGAGCTAAACCAAAGAGGAATGATGGTGACTGATGACCTAACTAGAGTGATTGCAGTAAAACTCTTTTCTGAAAAAGACCCGGGTTATTGTGAGCTCCATATGCCTTGTGGGGCTGGACTCAGTCAGCTTGCATATGGACCTGATGGTTCTGTTTATACCTGTGATGAAGGTAGAATGTTCGAAGAATTCAGAATTGGGCATGTTGATGAGCCATACACAAGTGTAATGAACAGCCCAGTCCTAAAAAGTATGGCCATAGCTTCAAGTGGTTTTTTCAATTCCTGTGATTTCTGTGCATACAAACCTTTTTGCGGGGTTTGTCCACTTGAGTCATACAATATACAAGGACGTTTGAACAGCAATCTCGCATTTGACCGAAGATGTAAAATTCACAAAAGAATGTTTGATTATTTATTCAATCGAATTTCTGAAGATCCAAAGTTCAAAACAATGCTAGAAACTTGGGTAAGAAGAGACTCAAAAACAGAGTCCAAACAAAGACCTATATCAAAAGGTTAGAATTATATATCAAACCAAGCTTTATTGTGTGTGGGCATAAAAAAGAAAATCAGGGCATTACTTGAAGACGAGTATGCATTTTTTGAAAAAAACAAGCTAGCCACTGCGGCTTCACTTATCGCTGCCGCTTCAGTCGCATTCAAACCAAGCTGGGGAACAATTCAATATGCAAGATGGGACAGCGGACCAGATAGCTTTTATGCCGGTCATACTTCACACGGGTCGCATAGCACTCATGCTACGCATAGTACTCATGCCTCACACAGTACGCATAGTACGCATAGCACCCATGCAACTCATAGCACACATAGCTCTCATAGCACTCATAGTACGCATAGCTCTCATAGCACTCATAGTACGCACAGCTCGCATAGTACGCACAGCTCCCACTCTAGTTGCGATTTGTGTTCAGGAAAATCATTCTAATCTCACAAAGGTGATATCAATCTTTGACTTCGAAATTTCATCACTTGATATAAATTTAACAAACCAATGTAATTTGAAATGCAAATATTGTTCTGTAATGCCAAAGAAAATCGGAAGTTTTCTGGATTTTGGGACTGTCAAAAATTTTCTAGAATTTTTTTCAGATTATGCTATTCCAAACGCAAGGATAATTCTTACTGGTGGCGAACCAACACTTCATCCCAAACTCTTGGATATACTCGATATAATAAACGAGCTGTTCATTGACCCACGAATTGTCATAACAACAAATGGGTTGATGTCTGAAACCATGATTGAAAACCGATTTGAAAAAAGAGTCATATTGCAGGTTTCTTGTGGAGGATTGCCAGATATTCATGACCATGAAAGAGTTTTCCATAATGATAAAGGCTCAAGCAAACAAGTCTTGAAAAGCCTAAAAAGACTTTTGGAGCTTGACCCAAACAGAGTAATAGTTCGATTAAACTATGCCAAAAACCGAATAGGAAGAGAGCAAGAAATCATTGATTTTCTGAAAAGTCTTGGGGTAAAACGTGTAGCATTAGGTTATCTTGTTCCAACAGGATGGGGTCAAGATTATGACAATGTCGACACAGAAAGGTCGGCAGAGCTCGTTCCAGCTATGAAAAGCCTTTTGGTCTCAAACGGTTTTGGAGTAGGGTTTTCCAAAATCAGATTAGAAAAAACAGAATGGCCGTCTTGTGATGCTGGCAAGAGATACTTCAATCTTTCTATTGATGGAAAAATAACAGCATGCATAAACATAAACAATACACAGGAGTTAGAAAAAGACAAGGAAATTTTTGTTCTTGGCGATGCAAATAAAACGGTTAAGCTTGATTGGCCTAGAATTCATAAATTCCGAAAATTTGCAAGTGAGGTTCCAGAAGCTTGCAAATCATGCTCAGTAATCGAGTATTGTGGGGGCTGTCCTTGGGAAAAAATTATTACAAAATCCGGAGTTAAATTCAAAAAAGAGTTTTGTAAAAACCGAATTTACGAGCTTGAATCCTTGATTAAATCAGAACAAGGGTCTATTGAAGATTTATAAATGTCAGGCAGTTTTATTGAAGATGGATAAAAAACCAATTTTGTTTTTGATTCTGATATTTCTGACTATCGTCCTATGGTTTTCACAAGCTCAAAACAGGTCTGATACTAACATGGACAACATAAGTCTTTTTGAAACCAGAATAGCTGAATACGCAACCGAGCTTGTACCAAATTATAAAATTGATATCTCATCAGATCAAATAGATGTTCTTCCGGTTTTAACTTATCTTGAAAAAGAAGTAAATCTGTCTAAAGGAACTTCACAGGCCGGAATACTAAAATATAATTGGATTCAAAATACGATTCCTGAAACCATAGATTGTGCCGATTATTCTGGACGGGCTGTTCCTATATGCACTGTTTTCTCTGTAATGAACACCAATGATTTAGATGTTGGAATTGAAGCTCTGGAGAATAGTCATGAATCAACTCAGTTTGACTTGTTGGAGTGGTTCTTTGTCTGCGATACTATCAACTTAAAGAATCAGGAAAAAGGAATCGAATGCAGAGCGACTTTGTGTAATAAATTTGAGGGTTTGAAGCTTCAGAATTATGATGATTTCAGTCTTTGTGAACGGTCAGCATTTGCCAGATTGGAATTTTATTGTGATAAAACGACTGATAACCTGAATTTAATTGTAAATTTTAGACCCAATAATCTTCAAGAATTGGATTGTTATTTCCGTGCTTACAATCTTCTCAAATCATTGGAGGGTTGAATTTGAGGCGTCTGGATTTGAAGGTGGGTTATTCTTGCAACAATTTTTGCAAGCATTGTGTTCAAGGTGAAAAGAGATACAAACTAAAGAATAAAACAACTCAGGAAATCAAAGGTGAGCTTGAGCATGCGTATTCAAAGAAAATCAGGGAGCTTGTGTTCACTGGTGGTGAGGCCAGCATACGGCCTGACATTGTCGAGCTTGTCGGTCATGCAAGCAAATTGGGTTTTAAGACTATCCAGGTTCAAACCAATGGTAGGATGTTTGCATCAAAAAAATTTGCTGACGCTATGATTGAGGCTGGAATGAATGAATTCTCGCCTGCACTCAATGGACACTTGCCAGAACTGCATGACTTTTTATCAAGCGTGCCAGGTGCCTGGAAACAGACAGTTCAAGGAATAAAAAATATACGGGAATATGATATTCAGATAGTCACAAATACTGTGGTCTCTAAACCAAACTATCGATTTATGTCAAGAATAGCTGAATTACTCATTGGACTGGGCGTGAACCAGTATCAACTGGCTTTTGTTCATCCGGCCGGGCGGGCTTGGGATGACTTTGATTCAATCGTGCCGTTTGTCTCTTTAGCTGCTCCACACATTCACAAAGGACTTCAAGTTGGGATGGATGCAAGCATAAAAACCATGGCAGAAGCCATGCCGTTCTGTCAAATGAAGGGCTATGAGCAACAAGTGTCTGAATTTTATATTCCTCCATCCGATGTCTATGAAAGCGGGTTCAAAATAGAAAAATGGGAAAATTGGAGAAAAACAGAAGGTAAATGGAAGGGTGAATCTTGCAAGGATTGCGCGTTTTATGACCTATGTGAAGGTCCATGGATAGAGTATGTGAAAAAACGAGGGGCAGAGGAATTTGTACCTATTCTAGGCAAAAGAAAAACCATCAAAGACATATTCAAGACTCAATAAATTTAATTATTCTTGAAGCTGGAAGCAAATATTCTTCAAGAAACATATAAGTTCGGTTTTGTATTCCTTGTTTTGAAATCCCATAATAATAAACTAGTCCTTCAAAAGGAAAAGGAAATTGCATAAGTGGATTTAGCTCCTCAATCTCGGCTTGAGTCAAATCCTTTGGACAAATATCTGCGTAATAAACGTCTCCATCAACTCTAAAATAAGCACGAGTGCATCTTGTTGGCAAGTGCTCCATTAACAAGAATTCAACTCCATCTCTTCCTTGTAAAGAAATTGAATTCAGTCCTTTTATTGGGTCAGACATGTCAAGCCCTTCCTCAAGTTCAGGAGCAAAAAAACCCATTTTCCAAAACACAATTAACATCAACAAAATCCCTAAAACTAGGCCGTGAAAAATTGTGCCTTTGTGTTTATTAATCACATTATCTTTATATTCAAACCATTAATAATGGTTTCGATGAAATCGGCATATATTGAAATAACCAATAGCTGTAATCTCGGATGTTTATTCTGTTCAAGAAAAAGTCATGAAAGTCCACACTATAAACTCAGCAAAATAATGCCTTTGATTGATAAATATTATAAAATGGAATATAGGAAACTTCATCTTACTGGCGGAGAACCGCTCTTACACCCTGATTTAACCAAGATGATTCAACACGGAAATCAACTTGGATTTGATGTAGTTATCCAAACAAATGGAACCTTAATGACAAAAAAAAGGGCAATCGAATTACGAAAGGCCGGACTCAACGAAGCAGCATTCTCAATTCACTCGCATCTTGCTATTATGGAGGACAAAATCACTAATTCAAAAGGAGTTTTGAAAAAGCAATTAAATGGACTGAAAAACGCAAACACTGCAGGGATTAGAACTCCTGTTACCATAATAATAAACAAATTGAATTACAGGATTCTTCCAGAATTTTTTGAATTTATGATAAAAAACTATAGCTTTGTCGAACATTTCTCAATAAATTTCATTGACCATGTTGGAAGGGCAAGAGACAATAGCTGGATAGTTCCAAAGCTGAGTGAATCTGAACTAAAAATGATGGAAGCTTTGTTGATTATCACTAAATCAAAAAAGAGCTTCAGACTCGAGAGGGTTCCATTATGTTATATGCTTGAGTTTGCAGAATTCAATACCGAGCTCAGACGTATTATCACACAAGAACCATTGATTGCATTTAGGGACAAGGAAAATCTAAGCTATCTTGGAGATTATTTTGAGAAAGAGTATACTAAAAATGAATCATGTGATGTCTGTTGGCTTAACAAAATTTGCCCAGGAGTCGATATTCATTATACCGAGCTCTATGGCACAGACGAGCTTTATCCAATATTCGTTAATCCCGAACAAATAACCAGTCGGTCTGGAATGGACTAGCTCAAGTAATTCGCTCATCAAGCAAAACCCCAATAGCTAGAAGAATTCCCAGAATCAAGATATCTGATAGAATTCGTGCGAGAGTAAAACCTTCGCCAGTATCAAAGCTCCAGTCCTTCCAGAACTTAAG
>JAAOXV010000051.1 GCA_018220955.1 Candidatus Altarchaeota archaeon
AAACAGCTTGTCTATCCCTAGTTGCTCTGCTATGGCTTTTGCAGTTTGCTCATTGTCGCCGGTTATCATATACACAGACATATCCATATTGCGCAGCTCTTTTATTGCCTGTTTTGAGCTATCTTTTATGGTATCAGCTACTGCAATCAAGCCAAGCACGGTTCTGTTATCAAACAGCACAACCACGGTCTTGCCTTGTGCCTCCAGTGCCTGAATCTGTTGCTTGACCTTTAATGTTTCAACTCCTTTCTCAGCTGCAAACTTTTCATTTCCGATATACAGTTTTTTCCCAGCTAGTGTTGCCACAATTCCTTGACCAGGAACTGCCTTGAAGCTTTTTGGTTTGCTCAGCTTGAGCTTTCGCTCTCTTGCTTGTTTTACAATCGCAGCTGCGATTGGATGCTCGGACAGCTGTTCTAGACTGGCGGCAAGTTGCAATAGTTCTTTTTCCGTACCTTTGAGTGCAACAACCTCGGTGACCTCTGGACTTCCTTTTGTAAGCGTGCCGGTCTTGTCAAACACGATTGTATTGGTTTTGTGAACTGCTTCTAGTGCGTCGCCACCTTTGATTAGTATACCCTGCTTTGCTCCCATACCTGTGCCAACCATTATGGCAGTCGGTGTGGCCAGACCGAGCGCACATGGGCAAGCTATGACTAACACGGCTACAGCTGTAGTAAGTGCAAATGAAACTGATTGACCAAACAGAAAATACCAGCTAACAAATGTTGTTGCAGCTACCACAATCACAGCCGGCACAAACCAAGAAGAGACTCTATCGGCAAAACGCTGTATCGGCGCTTTTCTGCCTTGCGCATCCTCAATCAGCTTGATTATCTGAGATAGAGTGGTATTCTCGCCGACCTGTGTTGCGATAAAACTGAAGCTACCGTGTTTGTTGATGGTTCCAGCTATCACCTTGTCTCCCTTGCTTTTCTCGACTGGTAAGCTCTCGCCTGTCAACATTGACTCATCTATTGACGAACTGCCATCGATTATTTCCCCGTCAACCGGTATCTTCTCGCCTGGCCTCACCAATAAAATATCTCCTTTCTTTACTTGATCGACCGGCACCTGTATCTCTTTCCTTGCCTGAATTACTGTGGCTGTTTTTGGTGACAGCTTGATTAATTCTTGAATCGCGTCCGATGTTCTTCCTTTTGCTCTGGCCTCAAGTAGTTGGCCAAATAGCACGAGCGTGATGAGTATTGCGGATGTCTCAAAATACTGACCCAGACTTGGGTCAAACAAGATGGCATAAACACTAAAGAAATAGGCCGCGCTTGTGCCGAGCGCGATGAGCGAGTCCATGTTTGCACTCCGATTTTTGAGCGCCTTCCAGCTACCTTTGTAGAAGGGTAGACCTATAATGAACTGAACTGGCGTTGCCAGCACCCAGAGGACATAGTCACTATATGCAAGCTCGATTCCTAGTTGCATAAAGACCATGCTGATTATGAAAATGGGTATGGTAAGGACCAAGCTCAGCAAGAACCTGTTTCTTGTTTGTTCAAGCTCGTTCTTGTGCAAATTTTCATGTTTACCATCTTTTATCAGGTTTGCACCATAACCAACAGAATCGATAGCTTTGACTAGCTCGGTCTCTGAAACAAGTTTTTCATCAAAAACGACTGTTGCTTTTGAAGTAGCGAGATTTACGTTTATCTTGTTTACTCCTTCTAGCTTTGCCAGCTCTTTGTCGATTGTTGCAACACAGCTGGCACAGTGCATACCCTGTATTGCGATATCAGCCTTTTTCATTTACACACCTCACGCGAACCTGGCTGTTGATTGAGCTAGCTCGTTTTTGTCTATTAAAATATAGTCGCCCTCTATTTTATGTTTTAGGAATGAGGGCCAACACCCGCCACCGCGGTTCTTTGTACCCAGGTCATTTATACTGAACTTCAGTCCACAATTGTTACACACAACCATATCGCCTTGCTGGCTGTATCCCCTGTGCCCACCACAGACATCGCAGGCATCAAATGCAGTTCTAATCTCGCCATCCGGTGCTCTGACCACGAAAAATCTGACTTCTATACCATTGGTATCAAAGCTATTTTTTTTGATGTTATTCGATATTTCTGAGATAGGTATTTTCATGAAGTCCTGCTCAAGCTCAGCTGGGTCTGCAGATGCAGGACTGTTGAGTGAATAGAGTGCTACTAACCCTAGCAGCACACCTATTGTGATTGCGTATTTTTTCATTTTACTAACCTCCGCATCCACACCCGCATCCGGCTGTTGATCCAGAGCAACCCGAAGCTCCGCAACTGGCCTGGATGGTTTTACTTGCCTGTGGAATAGAGCCGCTCAGGATGGTGGCTGGATAAGGTAAGAACACATCTAGTGACATTATCTCCTCCTGTGTTGTTTTATCTGGATCATACTTTACCTCAAAGTTGTTTGGAAAGCTGAACTCCACGCTTGTCACACCCTCTATGGTTCTCAGGTCTCCTGATATGAGTGGTGCATGACCTGGACACGGAATATCAACACTCAACGCTAGACTGGACAGCTCGACCCCTGGCAGTTCAAGATTGGGCGCAGCTGACACATTTGCCAACATCGGGAATATTATCATAAACAAAATGAGGTTGATTCCAATAGTTGAGCCATACATTGTTGACACATACTTCCATTTTTTCTTGATACCTTTTTTTGACAGAAGTCCATTCTTTCTCAGATAGAGTGCTGTCGACAGACTTGCAAATCCGAGCGACAGTAACATCAGAAAGTGGAAGAAGTAGCGGTTCATTAGAAGTGGCCGAAAGAACTGCATCAGTACAGTCACCCCGAGAATAGAGCCGAGAAGGAATGCAATGCAGCCAGTGTGTGGAAGAAGACCATAGGCAATTCCCTGCCAAATGCTTGAACTCACCTCTTTATTGATTTTTGAATTACCCACCCCATAACCCAGTGACCTTATTTTAGCATTTATTTTTTTTAAGCTGGTCTTGTCTGGATTAAAACTGACAATGGCTTGGTCTTCGGCCAGATTGACATTTGCTCTTTTCACGCCCTTGATTGAACCGACTGACTGCTCAATCTTATCCACACAATTTTTGCAATGCATTCCTTGAACTCGGATGGTTCTTTTTCTCAGGCTCATAGAACTATATGTCTGAAACAGCTTATGGGTTGTTGTATGAAACTAGTTTCAGTGTTTTAGCACGACTACATTGGTCATTCCATGTCTCTTTCGTTCGACTAAGCCCTTCCCTTCTAGCTTGTCGAGCAGTCTTGAAACCTTTACCTTGCTTAACCCGGTTTTTTCTACAAGAGAGGATTGGAACATGGTTCCGTTTTCTTCTATTATCAGCTTAAACATCGCCTTTTCTTCATTTCCAAGCTTTTTCATAGCTGAATCAAACTTAGCTTTTTCCTTTCCCGAGCTAGCTGAGCTTGGGAAAAACACAAAGTACAGGCCGACCAGAAATATAAAGCCAATTATTCCCATACTTATATTGGTCTGAGCTGTTATCGTGCCCCACATTGGGCAGTCTGATCCATGTGAGCAAACAGTGTTGACTATGTCTGTCAGTGCCTTGTTGAATGAATAGGTGATAAATCCCATTAAGAGAGATACACCCATCATCAGAAAACCAACTGACTTATTTTTCATAAGCAAGCCAAGCTGCTGAGATTTAAGTATTTTCTTGCTTTCTTGCTTCTGGAAATAGTTTTAAACCATAAACTTGCCTTTAACAACAGGGTCGATGCGTAAGCGTCAGTCAAGAGGGGCCGATGCCTGCATCGGTCCCGAACGAAGTGAGGGCCGATGGTCTAGCTGGAATGACGCCGGCTTTGCAAGCCGGAGGTCGGGGGTTCGAATCCCCCTCGGTCCAAACTTTTTCTCAAAAAAGTTTGATCAAAAAGCTTGCCCACGCTTTACCACTGAGGTGGTGTGGTTGGCTTAATCAAATCAATCAGTTCAAACAAAAATTTGAAGGATAATGCTTTAATCTTTGGTGCATGATGTTCAACATGCCTTCCGTAGAACCAACTACCGCAAAATCAGCTGTCTTGTCAGCAATACAATCCATGAGCATAACCACATTTCTTTTTGTGATTGCAATTGTTGCAGTTTTAGCTATTTGGATATATTCAAGGATGACCAGATAAGGACACTGGATGAGACGGTCTTTCAATCTTAATTATTATGATTTCTTTGTTATCATTCGATTCGAGATTAGAGCCCAAAATCAGCTATGAACCCCTTGATAGTCCGGTATTTTTCGAGAAACCCAAACCCTTTGTCAGTTAGTGTGATAATTCTTCTTCCATTGCTGCTCTCGAGTATCTTGATAAATTGTTTCTCTTCCAGCTCAGATAGGTATTCCGCAAACCGCTGTGATGACAGGTTGCTGAGCCTTAGCAGCGGAGTCGGCTTGATTGAGTTATTATTGTTTTTGATAGTCTTGAGAAAATCATAAATTATCTCTAGCCGGTCACGCTTTTTTCCCATGATTTTCCGCTCCTAGTCGTTTCCAGACCTGTTTGAGTATTAACAAAAATATCGTGGTTGAAACCAGATATACTCCGACCTGCACAGCTGGTGAGATATACATAATAGTGTCAACCAGACCGAACAACCAAGCTATTAGTAAGAGCTCGTAAATCAAAAGCAGCTGCGACCGGGATTTCTTTGACTTTGAGTGTATTATACCGATGCTGTATGCAATCAGGAATAGCTGGAATACAAAATAAAAGCTTGACAGGCTTGTAAAACCAACCAGAATTGCAATCAG
>JAAOXV010000052.1 GCA_018220955.1 Candidatus Altarchaeota archaeon
CAGAAGCTGTTTCTGAGATTCAAAAACCTGACAGGACTGAACCAGGAGCTAAAACAGAAACGGGTAGAGGTCTTTGACAGAAAACCCAAGTATCTGGCTTTCGGTACTTTGATAGGCACCATCGTGTTGTTCTTCCTACTACCATTCGTCATAGCTCCCTCTCTAGAGCTGATTCATGATATGTTGGCAATAATGATTCTTGGAATCTTAATGAGCATAACAGCCATCAATGTATTATGGATAGCAGTAATGGCAATGCTTGACAACTATGTGTTTGGTCGATACAAGCAAGATTCGTTCAAAGAACGGCTCGAGTGGGAGGCCTTTGCCAGACTCCTGTCAGACTATTCAATGATTGAAAAATACAAACCAGCAGACTTGAAAATGTGGGGGAGATGGTTGGTATATGCAACCGTGTTTGGCTCAGCCGACAATGTAATCAAATCAATGGAAAAGAACAGAGTCAAGCTTGCCAATATTGGAGACCCATATCGGGCATTCAGGGTTTATAGCATCACATCACATGGGCTAACACGGGCGGCCGCCGCTTCAGCTGGTCGAGCTGGTGCAAGCTTTGGTGGTGGCATCGGTGGCGGGTTTGGAGGCGGTGGCGGAGGCGCTAGATAAGCATTTCAAGCTCTTCAATCTCTCCACCATAGACCGCATCCAACAAAATTTTCTTTAAGTCCTCTTTATCCAGACTAGTCTGATCCATCCCCACTAATCGACTATATTCACCTGGAAGAAGCTCGAATAAAAGCCGCACCTTGTCTCTAACAGTCCGGATACGCAATACATAGAACTTTCCGCCGCTCTTTTTTATACCAAGCGGATTAACAATCTCCTGAAGCCCTATTGCTCTGGTTTTAAACCTCTCATTGCTTTTAACTTGTTCAGACATTAACTCAAGAAATTCTGGACTAAGTAAAAAAGAACGGTCGTGTGCATCTTGCATCTCTGTCTGTCCTGCATTCTGAACAGACTTCAGTTTCCATTCGGCTGACATTGTCTTACTCAGCTGAGGATTATTATAATGGTTGCCATTCTTAGGTTAATAGAAATATGAGTCCCTAAGTGTTATAAATTTCCGTAAGTATGGAAAAGATGACAGGTCTTTCATGGAAAGTCCTTTACCGAGAAGGAGTCGGAAAGGAAGATAATTTTTTGGATATGCGCAGCAAGTCAATCAGCATTGGGCCCAGATTTCTTGATGAGATGCTGGAAAAAATCAAGGAGAATACTCATTATGACGCACAACCACTTGGAATAAAGGAAATCGTTCCGCCAACAGGTAAATCAACCAAATCAAGCGATTATTATGTGCTTTGCTTGAAGCTGAGCGATTGTGATTTTAAGGTGTTAATGAAAATAACTGAAGGTGAACATTCTAACATAGTGGGTGTGACAGAAAAGGATATTGACCCAAATTTTCTGAGAAAGGCATTAGACAGAGTGGCGAAAGGACAGGGTGTCAAGGAAATCAAGATGATAATTTAACTTTTGATGAAACTTTTTCTTCATCCACTGCGGTGGATAAAAGTTTCCGGGCCAGGTGGGATTTGAACCCACGACCGACAGCTAGCTCTCGAAACTTTTGATCGAACTTTTTCTAAAAGTTCGTTAGGAGGCTGTCGCCCTATCCGGACTAGGCTACTGGCCCTAGTACTTCAAAGATAAATCAGCTTTATTGTTTAAAAGAATTGAGAGCCCTACCAATCAGCAAGACCAACATAGTTACCAGGATCAGTTGTGCCTAAAAACTTTGATTTTATTTTTAGTTTACCAATCCAATTCATATACTTACGTTTTCCTGGATCAACATCAAGGACCTCTCCATTTACAAAAGGATTATACTCATTCTCCTTTAGCTTATCAACCCAATGACGGACCACATGCCCATATGCCACAAGAAACTGTTTTATCCAGTCTTCTGCATCATTAGCCAGCGGGTCACTAAGAGCTGCTGACAAATATTTCTTTGCCCGTTCTGTTCGGTTATAGACAAGCTCTGCCAACCGAGGGTCTTCCTGTTTTTCTGTCACAATATCCAACAATTCCTGTGTTGTCAGGTCTACGGCTTCGAGCTCTGCAGTTGTCATATAAAACCGACCCATTGGTAAGTCTTCCAACAGTTCTTCTCCTCGCAAATATTTTGCTAAAATAAAACCATATGAAGCGACTTGCATTAGATTCTCATCAACATTGCTTCCAATCGCCCGGAGAGTAAGCATGTTTGGATAATGTTGAAGTGCGTCTATATATTTGAAAAACTCAAAATTGTTGTCAAACGGTTTGCCTTCGTTTTGGATATCAACCAACATGCCATCAATGAATTTGTCAAAATATTGCCAGAGATCTTGTCGGTTTTCTGATTGTTCTAAAGTATCGTGAAACAGATATGCCAACCGGTCTATCAGTGCTGACCCAACTGGTTGAGACTCTTCAAGCTCGGTCAAACTAGTGTGTGAGCTCGTACCATTTCTAAAAATTTCTGCAACAACATCAACCGCAGCAAGCCTCTGGTCTTGACTGGCGTCTTGTGTAAGGTCTGCCAAATCATCTATGAATCTCAGTGAATAATAAATTATTTTTACTGTCTCCTCTTCTTGTTTTGGTGCAAAATATTTCAACAGCTTCAGAGTCTTTCTTTTGGGCATATGCTCCCAGAATTCCAATGACGCATCTTCAAATATTTCTTTAATCATGTTATCACTAAGACTTTAGAATTAACTACTGTAAAGTATTGTTTCATAATCAAATCGGATAAGACTGTATATAAAACTTGTGTAGTTTGTCACTAAGATATAAAATAAAATCATCGGCATTCATCGTATATTATTCAGTCATTAAACGAATGGCTTAAATATCCAATATCTCCTAGAACAGAGATGGGAGGAATTGATGATATTTATGTTTATATCCCGCCAAGATATCTTGATTCATTTGAGCTAGCTGAACAACGAGAAAAAACAGCTGGATTGGTAAAGGCACTTGGAGTAGAAAAAATCAGTGTACCAGAAACATCACAAGATTCAATTGCACTTTTTATGAATGCGGTCCAGGGGTTAGTCGATGGAGGTCTTGACACAACAAGCGTGAAACGGGTCATTGTAGCGACTGAGACTCCAAAAGACCTAGCAAAATCAATGGCAGTTTATGCTGCTCAGGTACTCAGTCATCACAACTATATTCCAGAAGAACAAAAACAGGCCTGCGTGGCCGCACTCAATGGACTCATCAGCAGCGCGAAAGGAAATAATGGTGGAAAAGAGATAGAGCTAGTGGTGGCCACTGACATAGCTGAATATGGGCTTGGAACTGGCGGTGAGTTCACGCAGGGTGCCGGGGCGGTCGCACTCGAGATTGGTTCAGGCAAACTACTTGAGCTTGACTCAGAGTTTGGCGCATACACTTCGGATTCAAACGACTTTTTCAAGCCGACCAAGGAAGACAATGGAACTATCTCATCAGACAAGTTCCCGACAGTATTTGGTAAATACTCACAACTATCGTATCTGGCCCATGTGTATGAAGCATATTCCCACCTGAAAAGCCGGACTGGCGAAACACTTGATGATTTCAAGCTGGTCGTGATGCATGTGCCTTATCCAAAATTGGCCCGGGAAGGATTGGCGTATCTAGAGTTTGCAGAAGCCAATCCAGAAACGCACAAGCTGATTCTTGAACACATCTATGCAGGACCAAGCGACGAGTCCGGCAAGCTCTGGGACGGCGTAAAGGGGCCGCTAAAGGAGTTCATGAAAAACGGAACCCAGGCCAAGCTTGAACCCTCACTCAAGTTCTCAGCTCAAACTGGCAATCTCTATACCGGCTCAATTTTCCTGGCATTGTCAAGCGCGCTTGTGAATGCACAATACAAACAAGGCGACCGAATTCTGTTGGTTGGATACGGTAGCGGAGCTAGCTCAACTGCGGTCGGTGGGACTATCACAGACCAGACAAGCTCGATTGTAAAAGATTGGGACATAGCTGAAAGACTTGAAGCCAGAGAAAAAATGAGTTTTAATGAGTATGAAGGGCTGCATGGTAAAACCACTCCGGGTCAAGCGCCACTTGATGGTAATTGGTTTTTGAGCGAACTAGGAGAAAACAGCGAAAGATTCTATGAATTAAATAAATAAAAAAGGAGGCTTAATGCCCCCTAAGGAGACTATCGCCTCCAGAAAGCTAATTTTCCAAAGGCCTGCTTCATCCTACCCCATGCATTGCCCTGAGGCACATGGTCATTGGTCGGCTTCTCCAGTCCTTGTCCTTGCCCGTGCGGAACATCCATCATCCCTTGCTCAGTCAGGTTTGCCCTGATTTGCGCAATGGTGTCATAGTCCCCATCCTCCCAAGCTTGCCTCAGCTGATCCATCAGCTGTTGCTTTTCTTGCTGGGCATTGTGGAACTCGACATGCTGCTGAAAAGCTTCTTCTGTCAAAAGCCCTTCCATGGCCTGTCTCCACTCGGTATAGTTACCTGACTCGATTGCTGCTCTAACATGCTCATAAGTAGCCTGCATCTGAGCTATGGTCTCATTGTTCACTCCTGGGAACTCCATATCTTCAGATGGTTGTGCAAAATAGAACTGCCACGGCATAGCCATAACAGCCGGCACAAAGGCCACGGCAAGCAGAAGCACTGCAAAGAGTCGTGTCCAGTTTTGTTTTTCCATATTCCGAACGAGCTAGATTGTTATATAAGCAAAAAGAAGCCAAAATGTGCATTTTACGTCCATATTTTTTATAAGTCGACCAAGCAAGCTTTGGTGTGGTAGCCGAGCTATTTGTGGGTAGACCATTCACTGGTGTGTTCTGGGGGCTTGAGGCCGTTCACTCGATTGCAATAGCAGTCATCTGCTTTCTGATTTATTTCAAAACACGCGAGCTGCAAGAGCTTAGCCTGCACAAAGGAATTGGCTCATTCAGAAAGACCTTTCTGTTTTTCGGGCTTGCATCAATCACCAAGCTGCTGACTAGGCATCTGGTGATTTCATTTTTCCTATATCCTGGCATACTTGGAATAGCTGATATCATTGTGGCACTCGGCGTTGTGGCTGTCATTTACGCACATACCATGGCAGCCTTTTACTTGCTTTACTCTGTGTTGTGGAAGGACCAGACCGGGCTCAAGAGTCGGCCAGCTATGCTACACGCGGCTGCGGTCCTGATTGCAATTCTGGTTGGTTTTACAAGCCTGTCAAGCTTTTATTTTGTATTCCAGCTATTCCTGATTGCATACAGCATCGG
>JAAOXV010000003.1 GCA_018220955.1 Candidatus Altarchaeota archaeon
ATCTCATCCCTTGTTTCCACAAGCCCATCCCGCTTTGCCAGCTCAAACATAATAGTGCCATAATTGACCAACTCATAACCCTGCTCAACTACACCATTGACCACAGAACTCTTACCGACTCCTGGTACACCCAACATCAAAATCCTCATACACTTGTCTCTAATGCCGCGTATAAAAAGTTTTACTCACATAACTCGTCTCTGATTTTTCTGAACACTCCCAACAAACCAAAAGCTTCTCGGCTATTCAGGCTTGCGCGTCCAAGTGCCCGTTTAGCTATCAATGATTGAATTCTGTTCTTTCTCGGGTCATCATAATATTTGTCAATAATCTCTTGCCAAAAGCGTAGGAGCTGGTCTGTCAGCTCTCGCTCTGCCACTGCCTTTTCTGGTTTTTCATATACCGAGCTCAGCAAGATAGCTGCTGCATGCGATATACTCAGAGCTTGATATTCTGGGTTGGTAGGAATAAAGACCAGCTGGTCACATAGCTCAAGCTCTTGGTTAGTCAAGCCCTTACTTTCTCGACCAAATACAAATGCCGAATTTTTCGAGATTTTCAGCTCAGCTGGTGTTAGAAATGATCGATTCACGTTATATTGACTGGCTGTCTTTGAACTAGTCCCGACCAGCAAATCAAACCGCTTTTTCAGCTCTTCCAGACTTTCTACGATTTCTGCAGACTCCAGGACATCCAACCCATGCATTGCTCTGGTCCTGACAAGCTCATTATCCAAATCTGGTTTTGGATTCACCAATACAAGCGGTCCAGCCGAGAAGTTTTTGACAAGCCGGGCAATATAACCAATATTCTCTGGATATTCTGGCTCAACTAGCACGACTGCTGTCATTTGAGCTCCTCCATCAAGCTGGTAAAGCTCTTTTGACTAATCTCTCCGTCTTGTCTGAGTTTTTCCAGATGCTTGATGGCACCAGTTTTGGCTTCAACAAGATGCATCATCTCTGTTTGGTTCAACTGGGTTTTTGGCTTGCGGGTCTTCCAAATATATGCAGACAATACAAGCACGACCAACCAAACCCACTGAATTTCTGGAAACTCAAAATCAATTGGTAAGAATCCCTGGTCGATAAAAGCATCTCTATGAAACACGGCCCGATATGCAGAAAACACTGCCGGCTCGAATAAAGCTGGGTCTGAGTTAGCTTGGTCAAGCAAATAGAGCGAGTGGCGTCTATATGCTTCTGTCCAGCCAGTCGAGTTCCAGCTGGTTTGGTTTACCACAATATTGATTGCTTGGCCTGGATAGATGGCTTCTCCTGCTGCCCTTGCCCAGGCATTGGAGTCAAGAGCTGACATAAGTGAACCAAAATACAATCCGACTTCATATCCCTTAATCGCAAAATCAAGGTTCTTTTCTGCCTCAGTCACATCAGCCCCAGCTGCTTTGTAAAGCTCAAGTATCTCTTTTGCATCTATGATGGCTTGGTCAGCCAGCTCTGATGCCTTGTTCGGGCTGATACCATCATCGCCTATCAGCTCATCGGTCACCATTTGGGCCGATATCATCAACCACTCTGCCCTGGCGTTTTTGGCCTCGGTTTCAGAAAACAAAGCCCAAATCAATCTCAGCTCTGCCTCACCCCGCCATATCGGGTCTGAGCTTGACATCGAGCTCAGCTGGCCAGCAAGCTTGTTTGCAATAAAATCAGAGTAGGATGAGCTGTCTGTGGCGACTAGGGCAAGAAACGCGTAGTTTGCCCTTGAATATGAGTGACCGGATTCAACCGAGATTGCCAAATCAAGATAGTTTTTGGCTATTGATGAATTGGATGCTCCGACAGCCCTTTCTGCTCTAGCTAACATGCTATCAGCAAGCTGGTCCAATCTTGTTAAGTCTGATTCAAATTTTGGCAGCTTGGGTGTTTGTGAAGATGGTCTAGTCAGATTAAGTTCAGTGAAAATCATCTCGGCTGCCTGCTCGACCGAACTTATCTGTTGGACTTCAAGTCCCCAATTCTCTTTTGCATACTCTGTTATGTTTATTCTAACCGGTACTATCTCCTCGATATATAGGCCGGATTTTGGCGAGTAATAGTGATTGGAATAAATGAGTTGTTCTTCCTGACCAGCTGGAATTAGAAAAACCATATGCTCTGCTGCTGCAGCCCGTGCCTTTTGAAGCACGCCGCCGACATGCTTGATATCACCATTTGACCCAATTGCACCAGTCACAGTTATACCTTCAGCTGGCTGTTGTTCGGTTAGCACAGCCATAGCTAAAAGAGTCATGGCTGTTCCTGCCGAACCACCATCAATAGTGGAACTGTCGGTTTGAAAAACAAACACAATATCTTTATCAAGCTCATCCAGACCTAAATACCGTTTTGCCAGTTCAACCGCAGTTTTCTCTGACTGTTGAGTATCAAACCCAACAAGCGGTTCTGTTGCCACAAGTGTCTTGCCAGTGCCAGGAATAGTCTTTGCACTAAGCTTGATCATCATTCCTTGACCGGTCTCACTTACTGCTGGAAGCATCATACTGGCTTCAAATGCAAAACCAAGCACAAATACCAAGCTTGCTATCAAACCTAGCTTCAGGACTTTTTCCATACCAGCCGGTCGTGTGTGCGTTTAAATCTTTTCACAGCTAAGATATCAGGAAACGCTTATATTGATTCAAAACTCGGGTCAATATGGCTGATTATACTCAGATATGGACTGAAAAATATCGTCCTAACATTCTAAGCGAAATGATCAACCAAAAGCCGATTGTAGAAAGACTGAGTGCGTTCGTAAAAGCAGGTTCTATTCCACACATGCTTTTTGCCGGCCCACCCGGAGTAGGAAAGACCACTGCTGCACTATGTCTAACAAAAGAATTTTTTGGAGATAACTGGAAACAAAATTATCTTGAAACTAATGCAAGCGATGAACGCGGAATAGATGTGGTCAGAAACAAAATAAAGGACTTTGCGCGCACACAACCTCTTGGCGGAGCTTTCAAAATCATATTTCTTGATGAAGCAGATGCCCTGACAAAAGATGCACAACAGGCGCTTAGACGAACCATGGAGAAATATAGTAAGACCTGCAGATTTATTCTAAGCTGCAATTATCCAAGCAAGATTATTGAGCCGATACAGAGCAGAACAGTCGTGTTCAGATTTAGGTCATTTGAAAACAAAGATATAGCTGAGCTGGTTACAAAAATAGCCAAGGGTGAGAAACTTGAGCTTGACAAAGAAGCGCTTGATGGGTTGGTCGAGATGGCAGAAGGGGATGCAAGAGCGGCCGTCAACCTAATCCAGTCATCAGCTGCCCAAAATAGCAAGCTCAACCGAACCAAAATATATGAGGCGGCTGCTCGGGCAAGACCAGAAGAGGTTAAAACTATACTCGATACTGCAATAAAGGGGAATTTTCAGGAATCACGCAAGATGACCCAGGATTTGATTGTCAACAAAGGCGTATCAGCTGATTTATTCCTTAAAGAGCTACACAGAAAGATTTTGGTAGCTGAGCTGAATAATAAACGAAAAGCAGAGCTTCTGAATGCGTTAGCCGAGTTTGAGTTCAGAATACTTGAAGGAGCAAATGAATTTATACAGCTGGATGCACTTCTTGCTAGGATTTCAGTAATGGGTGATGATTGATGAATAAATGGCTGGTGCTTGTCTCAATGCTTTTGTTGACAAGCTATGCCTATCTTGACTGGGAGTATCTTTGTGAGGATTATTATGAGAATCCAGAAAGGCCATTCGAAATTCTGAACGCTAGCTCATTCTATCACTCATGTGTAGGCATAGTTGAAGTTATAGCTGAACCAAACTTTGGCGGACTGAAGTATCTAACAGCTGAATCATCTGGGTGGGTAGCAGGTGAACAAAAACCACTCTTGCCAACCATATCGACCAGTTCTCCATATTTTTCGTTTGGAACCAGCTACTCTTTTTTTATCCCAGCTGGTGCGACACCAGATGACTCTTTTGTGAAAGCTAGAATAGCCGTCAACTCATCTGATGGTCGGGAACTTTGTTCAGAGCTGGGCTGGACCATGTCCAAATTAAGCTGCATTGAGCTTGGGGCAACTGCAAGCTTTGAATATAACTCCAGCTCTGATTTAATTTTTGCGGAAATCAGCAGCACACCGGGTGCAAGTGGGCTAATCGGATTAACCATAAATGGTGAGCTGATTGAAACCAAACAATTCGAGCTTGCTACAACAAGCTATGAATTTGAATCAACAAATAAATATTCAAGTGACCAAGCAAAGGAAATAAAGCTTTATTTGATAATGTGGACAGAAACAGATTGGTTCTTTCAGGAATATTTGTTGGATTTCTATGACTTATCTGTAAGCGTGTCATCAACCCCACTCATCGAACCAGAAAGCTCTGGCGAACTAAGCATCACAGTCAAAAATACTGGAACTCGTGTGGATGATTATGACCTCTCATTGGTAGGCCCGACCGGCTGGACACTCACAATAACAGATGTAATCGGACTTGAACCAGATGAAACAGATGATGTCACTGCCAGCTTTGAGGTTCCAAAAGAGCATCTCGGAGATGCAGAATTATTCATGATTATTCGGGCTGACAGAGGCGATTATAGCATAACAGTTCCAATCAAGCTAAATTCAAAAAAAGAGATAAGCCTGACTGGACCAATAATCAATCAACCAAAGGCGCTCTTTGCATTTTCAAACAACACACTTGACATTACGGTCATTCCTTATGGAACCATTAATCCAACCCTGTTCTGGACTATATGGACAGAACCAGGACTCAAAATTGATGGCGGGTTTGGAATGAAGCCTGTGGCTGCAAGCGAGATTAGTCATATCCGCGATCAGTTCGACCTAGGCGGCGCTTGTGCATTTATCTGGGAAGACAATGAAGGTATGATAGCTGCTAGGAAAGTTCACAATTATGCAAAATTAGCCTATTATATTTCATCTGAGAACGGCTCTGATACCATAGAACATCTGAACGAGCTGGTCGATATGATTGATGCAGAAAAACTGAAAATGACATCCGACAATTCAGCTAAGCTATACAGCATCAGCACAAGGATTGCAAACGATCTCGACCGAATTGCGTATTATATGGAACTCGGTGCCTCGATAGATAGTATCAAGTCAGCCAGGGAATCGCTGTATCTTGACAATTATGATATGGAGACTGAGCTAGAAGATGCTGCAGACGATATGGGCGAGGAGTGTAGTGTTGTCAACAAAGTTGAGCTCAAATTTTATATCAGCTGTGCTGAAACTCTACAAAGCTGGGAGACCTCACTTGAACTTCCGCTAAGCGGGCCGAAAGTGATTGACTTGATTGGTCCAATCGAACTCAAACTAGTATCCGGTGAAAGTTTTGAACAAACATATTGGATAAAGAATGGCGCAGGCGAGAGCTATGAAGTATATATTTCAACCGACATTGATTTTGCATATTCCCGTGGGTTCATCTATGTGCCAGCTGGAATACAAAAAGATTTTTCAATCACATTCAGACCACCAGACTATTATGAAACATCTAACCTAGAAGCTCATATCCTATTGGATGCTGGCCCATACTCAATATCATTCCCAATCTATCTTGACATCGGTAAGCTTGACCCACAGCTCAGTTTATCAGACGAGATTGCGATTGAGCCAGGACAAACACAAGTTATCAATGCTACGCTTGACAGTGGTGGACTGGCAGAAACATTTGTTTTTGAAACAGACGCACCTTATTGGGTGACTGTTCCTGATTTTGTTGAGATAACTAATAAATCAAAAAGCTTTGAAATTCATGTTTCCCCGCCAAGCGATGTTCAAGAAAAAGTGTATGAGCTTGATATGATTATCACGGCCCTTAATTTTCCTAACATCTTTACTCGAGTTAGCTCAGACATAGTGGTTAGCACAGAAGGAGCGATTTTATTGAATCGGCTTAACTCAGATGAGAGCTGGCTTGAAGAAGTCGAAGACTCGCTGACCAGCTCAGAATTCAGAACAGTCCAAAATTATCTGAGCCAGGCTAATTCTGCAATTCGATCTGGGGATTATACACGAGCAAAACTATATTTGAACAAAGCAGAAAACGCCCTGGGAAATGTTCCAGAAGCTGATGGGTTTTCATTAAGTTGGATAGCAGTGATTGCATTACTCGCTGCCGTGGGTTTGTTTGCTTACAAGAAATATGGGTTCAAGATACCGATTCCTGGGCAAAAAAAGGAAACAGACTTGCCACCAGGTGAGATTTAATGGAGCTCAGGGAAGTTAAGCTTGCGCTCTCCAGCGTAATTTCAAAGCTCAGTTTGATTGAAAATATTCGAAAGCGCCTTTCTTCTGGACTTAAGTCAATTTCACATATGTCATTTAGCATAGCTGGGAAGACCAGTGAATCTCTGTTTAACAAAGTGGAAAAAATCAAACCAAATTTCTCTGCTGGCGGAGTTGATGGTGGCCTACTCACAAAGAGCTTTCACGGAATCGACCTGATAATAACCAGAGCAATCGGAGTGGTAATCTGGTATGAAAATGGGAAAATAGTAAAAAACAAACGGGTCGGCAGGTCGGCTCCACTCGTGATTGAAAAAGAAAGCTCAAACGAAGGCGAACTGATTGCATATGCATCACTCTATCGGACTCAAGTAGAAGTTGAAAGAGCAATTGAGCTGGTGCAGAAACACTCACCGGATTTTTTGTTTATGGATGGACCACTTTATCCACATCCATCAACTAGAATGAGTAAGGGTGATAATGGCAGGGCATATTCAAAACTAATCAAGCTATATGAACAATTACACAAAGAGTGTGAGAAAACAGGCACAAAACTAATTGGAGTGGTGGAAGATACTAGAAGTAGTTTGTTCTCAAACATATTCCATGATAAGATTTTACCTGCATTGCCAATCTCGAAAAAAGCTAGATTCAAAGGGCTCAATCAAAAGTTTCGTGATACTTCACTTTTATTTGACTCACTCACCCAGGGCGAACGAACATTCACTTTTAAGCTAGTTAAAACTGGGATGAAATATGAAAAAGAGCTTTATGGATTTTATATCAAACCAGCCAAATATGACCGACCGGTCAGGATTGAATTTATCGCAAAAGAACCAGGCAAACTAGCAAACGAAGTGGCAACAGCCACCTATAGCTTGTGTGTATACAAGAGCTATGGATTACCCTCAGTGATAATTGAGGCAGATGCACGAGCCAAGCTAAACAGGAACTTGATTGAGTATATAACTAGGATTTTGCGTGACAAAACCGGTTCGCCTATGCTACTAAACCTGAGAAGAGAGCAAAGACCCCTATAAGCTTTTAATAAACTAGCTTTCAATCAGCTGTGGAATTAGGAACAATAATATCAACATTGAACGGGCCGAGTCCAAGCTTTTTTGCGTTCGCAATTGACCGACATACCAAGGTTCACAAAGACCAGTTTGTCAAAGTAAAAACGGCTGAAGGTATTATGCTTGCGATGGTTGATAATATAATCAAAACCAATCGATATTATTCAAGACCCGAGTCAGTGGTTGAAGCAGAAAATCTAGAGGGATTGATGCCTGTTAGTGAATGGGAATTTCTGGTAGCAGAAGCCACTCCACTCGGAGTGTTGGTCGATGGCAGCATGCATAGACCTACACTACCACCAAGTCCAGGAGACAAAGTTGATGTGGTAGAAAAAGAGCTATTGTTCACTACACTTGGTTTCGAACCAACTGGACTCGAAGTAGCTGAAGTTTTTCATCACGGTGTACCAGTCAAGCTTGACTTAACAAAGACATTTCAAAAACATCTCGCGATTCTGGCCATGTCAGGTGCAGGAAAAAGCTATTTGACCTCTGTATTGTTGGAAGAGCTGTTAAGTCGGGGGAAAAAGGTAGGCCGTGTGGCAACAGTCGTGTTTGATGTACATGGTGAATATAGCTCATTTGCAGAAAGTCCACCAAGCAAATTTATTGACTTTTCAAAAAACTCGGTTTGTGTTACTAGGATGATTTTCCCAGTTCCACGAATGTCAGCAGCAAGAATCGCCAGCTTTGTTCCTGGAATGTCATCTGTCCAGCTAACCGAGCTTGATAGAGTTATTCAAGACCATTATGGTGAGCTATATGATTTCAAAGACCTGGCAGGGTTTGTAGCTGACTCTAGCATAGCTAGTCAGACCAAGAAATCACTAAAAAGATGGTTGCTCGAGCTTCACTCTACTCGCTTGTTCGGGCATAAGGAAACATTTTTCACCAAGCGGGAAAATGAGAAAGAAGAAGAATATATCTTATCAGAACTACTCAGTCAAGGCAAGCTAATTATACTTGACCTATCTGACTATATCACCAACAGAAGAAAACAAATTATCGTGTCTTGGACTGCCTCAGAGATTTTCAAAATGAGACGAGCAGACACCATTCCACCAACCGTTATCATACTTGAAGAAGCACACAACTTTATCCCGCAAGGCGAATCTAGGGACATCGCAATGGCAAAGTCGATATTTGAAACTATTGCCAGAGAAGGTAGAAAATTTCTCTGTTCTTTGTGCGTAGTATCCCAACGACCAATAAACCTAAGTACCACAGTACTAAGTCAGTGCAACACTCACATAATCATGAGAATAACAAACCCATATGACCTCGATCATATTGGCAAGAGCAGCGAGGGAATAACAAGTGAAACACTCAAATCACTCACAACCTTGCAGGTCGGCGAAGCACTGGTGGTCGGGTCGGCTGTTCGGTATCCTGTGTTCATCAAGGTCAGGCAAAGAAAGAGCTGGGAAAAGAAAGGAGTGGAGCTAGAGAAAGAAGCACTTCGGTGGGAAGGTAAAAAGGCTGCGGACAAAAAAGAACTGAACGAGCTTGAAAACGCGTTTGTCTAACTAACCTCTATGTTTGTACTGCCTTCAAGCTTGGTTCCAATTCCGTTCAGAATAACAGGAAAATAAAATGTCTCTGTTTTCACAACTCCAGCAATCGAACCAGTGAACTCTTCATCAAAAGGCAGATTGATATTTGTTTTTGTATAGCATTTGTTGTTTAATTCACAGTTGCTGTAAGACCAATCAGACAATCCAATCAAGCTGAATCCCTTTGGTGCTTTTATCACAATCTCCTGTATATCACAGTTACAGCTATCCATCTGTTCAACAGTGCCATCGACAGACAAGCTAAATCGAGCTGTTTCACCTTCATAAATTTTGCCAGAACTCAGCTCAAAAAACCCAAATAGCGGATGACTAAAACTATAGGATACTGAATCGCTATTAAGTGGGGTTCCTTGGTTTTCGTGAACTTCAAGTGCCAGCTGACCTACCCTTGTTGACAAAATATAATCGAGCTGCCATTTAACCTCTTGGTCTATCAAAGCTACTGGTGAACCAAGCACACTCAACCTACAGCTGATTCGTCTTTCTTCCCCAGCCAAAAGTGAGCCTATTGACTTGAGTCCATCACAGCTACTATCCAGATAAGAACCAAAATTGAATGAATAAAGTTTAACACCACTGACCGCCTCTGCCATATTATTCTTAACAACTAGCTCATATGTCTCTGTCTCACCTGCTTGAATTGAAACCGGAAAACCAAGAAAGTTAACTGTCAAGTCTCCAGATATTGATGGCGGGACAATCACTTTGTCACCAGAATCATCTGAGCCAATCGGACCAGCATCAGCTTGCTCTGTACAGCCGGCCAAAAGCGCTATAACCAACAAAGCAAGATATTTTTGTTTTATGATGGAACCACCTTTAGAGCTGCAGTCCGGGCATCACATTGACCAGTCGGTAACAATATTATTTTTCCTTGAGGTGCCAAAGGAACAAAAGAAAGTGAAAGTTTGCCTATCATGGCCGGCCCTTCTATCAAGATATCCTCTCGATCACCGCTTACTGCAATCACTTGGAGTGTTGAGCCATCATCACAAGCTTCGATTTCAAGCTCAAACCTAGCTTTTTTGTCACCAGCTGAGATTTGTTCAAACAAAGCATCTGTAATCAAGAAATCCAAGGTCTTTTCCGAGGTCGCATTAGTCTGCCTGAATATAATAACCTCTAGGTTTATCAGCTCATATGAGCCATCAGCTATCATTTCAAGCTTGAGTGTGTTGTTTTCACGAACTCCGGTTGAGAAAGGCACAAGCAAACCGCCAGATGGCGGGGTTCCCTTGTAAATCACAAGTTCATTATTCAACACAATCACCAATTCTCCTGGTTCAATTGGTTTGGTATTTCCTATGAAAAATCGAGCCATATAAAATTTCTCAAGGTCAGTCTGGCTTACTTTAAAAGAAAATACTCTAGTCTCATCAATATCGGTTTTTTCAGTTATCTGAAGCCCTTCTATTATGTAAGTGGTCGGAGCCCAAACCCGCCAACCAGAAGAACCAGCCAAAATTCTGAGGCTATTTCTTGCAAGTAAACTGGCTGTCGGTAGCTGAATTCTCACTTCTTCTCCTATTTCAGGAAATCCCGACCATATGTTTTCATTATTCAAATAAACCAAAAGTGCGCCATATTGATTTGTACTCTTAATAGAGAATCTTAGGTTGACTGCGCTTAAGTGCTCTCTAGCTGAAGCAGGAATAGAAAACTCCATTATATGTTCTTCAGTCGTGATTATCCCTTTTGCCACTTCCATTGGTCTTGGTTGCGACAAAAGCGAAGCTTCTTCTATTCCTTTTGCCAAAGACACAGCGTCAGCAAGCTCAATATGTTTGTAATCTGATATTCCCCCACCTAACGGGCCTATATATTTTGAGAACACCAGGTCCTCGCCTCTCATAATTCCTGTCGGGAAAAATCCAGCAATCAACACAAGCAAAAGGCCTATAACAACTACAATCTCCGGAGTCCCGATGCCTCTCACTCGAATATCATTGTGGAGGGATATTTAAATTTACCGTGCCCTTAATTTTTGTGAAAGAACTCAAAATAGACAAAAAACGCGGGCATATCAAACTCAAAGTAGACACAGAAGAAGACTTGTGGTATCTTTCTGAGTTTATTCGACCCGGGGATGTGGTTGGGAAAAAGACAGTTAGAAAATTAAAGCTGAATATAGGCGAAACCACTGAATCAGATAAAAAACCGATGTATCTAAAAATTCAGATAGAGAAATCGAAATTTCATGAGTATACTGGAAACCTGAGACTGACAGGTCCGATTATAGAAGGTCCTGAAGATGTAAAGGGAAGTCATAGTTTTACTGTCAAGCCAGCCACAATACTAGATGTCTGGAAAGACAAACTCAGTCAACCTGAGCTCGATTTGCTTAAGGAAGCCAAAATAAAACGACCAAAGCTGTTGATTGTACTAACAGATAGAGAGAACGCAATCATTGCTCTGGCAGGCAAGCGAATCAACATTAGATCAAGGCTTCCGCCAAAGGATGAACCTGAATACGAAGCTGGACTCAACAAATTCTTTTCAGAGATTTATCAAAAGCTTGCGGAACAAAACTATGATGCGCTAGTAATCGCAGGTCCAGGATTTGCAAAAGACAAACTTTCCAAGTTTCTGAAAAACAAAGGAGTCAGCTCGTTTGTTGAACCTGCGGCATCAGTGACAGAATCCGGACTCAGGGAGGTTCTTGCAAAAGCAGAAAATGAAGTCATCACAAAAACTAGGGAAGCCGAAGAGACACGGGCTATAGATGAACTATTCAAGAGAATATCTAAGAATAAAGGCGTGGCGTACGGCAAGGCAGATGTTGAAAAAGCGATTGAGCAAGGGAAAATAGAAAAAATGCTGGTCAGCTCTGCAGTTTTAAGAGGTTCTGCTCAAAAAGGAAACTATGCGGAAATCAGAGACCTTATGGAAAAGGTAAAATACATGGGAGCGACTTTGCTCATAGTCGGTCGCAATAAGGATGCGCAAGAAAGATTGGACGGACTCGGCGGTATCGCAGCTCTATGTAGGTGGTAAAATGTTCAAAACCAAGAAACTTGATTTGGAAAGCGGGGGGACACTTCTAGCAGTTATGAATATAGCAGACTGTGAATCCATGAATCTTAATCCATCTGACCGCATCAGGCTTAGCTGGGATGAAGATGAAATTGTTGTTATATTAGACAGCTCGAAAAAGTTAGTCAATATAGGTGAAATAGGAGTTAGTGAGGATGTCTGGGGGAATTTCGAACTACCGGACAGAGTACATGTTTTCCCAGCCAGAAAACCCAAGAGCTTGGCCTATATCAGGAAACGTCTTTTTGGTGAACCGCTCAAGAAAAATGAGATAGAGACGATTGTAACTGATTTGATTGAAAACCGACTAAGCAGTGTAGAGGCCACTTATTTTGTCGCGAGCGCATATGTACAGAGATTTTCACCAGAAGAGGAAGAAACACTTACAAAGGCAATAATCAATCAAGGAAAAATTTTGAAGTTTGATAGAAAACCAGTACTGAACAAACATTGTATCGGTGGTGTGCCTGGCAATCGCACGACTCCTATTGTGATACCGATTGTGGCAGCAGCCGGATATCTGATTCCTAAAACTTCGTCACGCGCCATTACCAGTCCAGCTGGAACAGCTGATGTGATAGAGATTATCATGAATGTAGAAATGAGTGCAGAAGAGATGAAGGCAATAGCTGAAAAGACCGGCGCAGCAATGGTGTGGGGAGGTTCAGTCGATTTGGCACCTGCAGACGACAAGCTGCTTAAGATTCGGTATCCGCTTAAGCTGGATCCGCTGCCGCTCTTAGTGGCATCTGTATTGGCTAAGAAAGTGGCAGAAGGTTCTGATACTGTGTTAATAGATGTGCCAATAGGAAGAAAAGTAAAAACACTTGATGAAGCAACCAAGCTGGGTGAGAGGTTTATCGAGCTCGGAAAGCGACTCGGACTAAAGATTCGGTCAGTTATCACAGACGGTAGTCAACCGATTGGTCGAGGAATAGGCCCGTCGCTAGAGATTAGAGATGTACTTGAAGTTTTACAAGGTAAGGGACCGGAGGACCTGAAAGAAAAGTCGGTTATACTAGCAGGCCATCTGCTTGAAATGGCGGGTGAAAAAAGACCATTCAAACTAGCTCAAGAGCTTCTGGAATCCGGCAAAGCTTGGAAAAAGATGAAGGAGATTATAGAAGCACAGGGTGGTGATCCAAACCTGAGCATGGATGATATTCCAATAGGTCATTTTAACTGGGATTATGTGGCAAGTGCTGATATTGAGCACTTAGTCTATAATTCAAATACAGTAGCTCAGATTGCCCGTGAAGCAGGAGCACCAGGAGTAAAAGGAGCAGGGGTATATCTGCATGTTCCGACTGGCGGCAGTGTAGGAAAAGGTGAAAAAATAATAACAATTTATGCAGAGGACGAGACTAGGCTTAATTGTGCAATCAGCTTTCTAAAGGAAAACGCCCCGTTTATGTGCAAAAAAACAGTTATTGATCAACTCGTTTGAAATATCTACCACGTTTTTCTACCACAGATAACCTGGCGGTTACATCCATCCATGTGATGTTAGCTTGCTTGTAACCTTTCAAAAATTCTGGCCAAGCCTTTACTAAACCAGGATGACTTGCACCAAGAGATTCCTTGAACACATGTAGGTCAACCGCAAAATCCTCTAACTTGCCGCGTTCGGAAAGTCCAAAATCAATCAAAACAGGCTTGCCAGAGCTGATTAGTATATTTGAACCGGTAAGATCATTATGAGCGATTCGGGTTGAATGAAGCTTGCCTACCAACTCACCTATTGATTTCATTTGCAACACAATCTCCTTTGTGTTCAGCTGCTTGAGTTGCTCACCTTTTATCAGTTCCATTGAAATTTCTGAACCAGTAACTGATAATATTCTAGGAACTTTTATTGCGCGGGATGCTTTTTCCATCAGCCTTGATTCTTTTTTGGTTCTCTCTGTTCTGAGTCGCTTGTCCAAATCAGGATGCCGGTATGATTTTTTTATTCGTTTTTTCACAATCCGGTCATTCTTTAACTC
>JAAOXV010000053.1 GCA_018220955.1 Candidatus Altarchaeota archaeon
ATCCAATGCAGTTTACTCAAGACCCGCTTGGACTTGTGGCCAATATCTTGATAATCTTCATGTTTGTGTTCTTTTTCGACTTTATTGTCCATCTCGCTCTTATTATGTCAACCATCTTTATGCACCAACTTGTGAAGCCATTGAAAGACAGGATTGGACTGTTCTTTTCATTAATGACTCCATCAGCTGGGTCTGGGACTATGAACGAAAAAGAGCTTAATAAAGTAATAGATGACATCATCGGTCATGTTGTAGCTGGTGCCAAAAACCCATTGAAAGCCATTCCAACTGGAGCTGGAATGGTAGCTTTAGCAGTCGGAGCTGGAGACAAGGGCGTCAATATAACAAAAGCAGTGGCAAAAGATATTGGAGTTGAAGTAATAGATCATCTCAAAGAAGGCGAAGCTAGAACCTTCCATTCTGTGAAAGACCCATCCCAGCAAATAGCGTTGGTCGGTACAAAAGATGGTGGAGTGGCAGCTGTTCACAAGGACGGAACATTTATGGGAGTCTTCCGCTCGGTTGGTGATGCCATGCAGCATATGGGTGAGCGATTCGGAACTATGGCTGCTGGTCGGGAAAGCGGAAATCTGGGAGTTCATGACACTATGACAATTTCTGCTGGCGGTGATGAGCGAAGCATTCAAAGATTGGCTGGTGGATACGAAGTAAGAGATTCTGGTGGAGCTGTCCTTGCAAGTGGACTTGCTTCTTTTGGTGAAGCCATATCTAAATCAGGACTTACTACTAGTCAAATTTCAAAAATTGAAGTTACTGATTCTGGTGGTGTTACTCAAAGCTTCAAAGACTATTTGGGAAGAAGGGGATTTGGTTTTGGTTCTCTTGGACTATCAAGCCATCTCGCTAAGTTAGGTGTTGACTCAAAACATCTGTCGGTCACAGGTGCAGGCGAAAGAATAATTGAAAGCGCACACAGTAGTGTTGAGTTCACCAGTCTTTCTTCTCTCCCAAGTCATGTAGGAAAATGGCTCAAGTTCGGTAACTATTGGGTTAAGTATGATGGTAAGACTTCAAGGGTCTATGATAGAAAGCGCAGACCGGTTGCAAAGATTAAAGGGAACTTGGGTCGGTTGTCCAAGCTTATTAGCGGAGTCCATCTTGATAGCGAAATCAAGGTCGGCACAAAGAAGATGGGTAAGCTGCGTGATATGAGCGATGCAAAACTGAAAAAGCTGTTGCGCGAGCACAAAGGCAAGGTCACAGTTGGCGGTAAAGCTGTCAGGTCAAGCCAGCTAAGAGGACTTGAAGTTCATGATGGGACAGGTTTTAGGGAAATCGGAGATTTGGGGACGCTCAAATCACTGACTGGAATAAGCCGACACTTAAGAAGTGAAGGTGTCACAAGTCCAACTGCACTTAGTGATTTTAAGGGCACACTAGAAGAAGGTAAAGTTTACAAAATCACAAAAACAGTTGGTGGTGTAAGTGGCGAAATTCGCTTGTTAAGAATGGGTTCAAGAATTTACAGAATTGCTATGGGCAAAGCAGAAGAAGTTTCTGACAAAGAAATAATCAAAGACCTAAAGAGCTCTCCAGGAACTCCTGTAAGTGTGAAATTTGAAGAAGAAAGTAAAGTCGGTAAAGTTTTTGATTCCTTAAGTCCCAAAAGTTTAGATAAACTAGGCATTAAAAAAACTCACAAAGCTCACAAAGGTTCTGCAAGTGCATTAAGCGGTTTTGGAGAAAAACAGGAAAAGGATTTGAAATCTGCTCTTGCTGCTCATAGTTCAGAAATTGATGAAATTGTTGGTGGAAAATTATGGAGAACGCTCAAAACAGTTGAAGACAAGATTGAGGCTGGATGGAAAGCAGGAGAGATTACTGATGATGAAAGGCAAGATCTTAGTAAAAAAATTATGAAAATTAGATCTGGAGATTTAGATCCTTCACACCTTCAGTTTATGTTGAACTTTCAGGATAGCGCAGGACATCATCTGGTCGGTCCACCAGCCGCAGCTCCAGGTGCATCAATCGGAGTTGAAAGACGGATTCTTGAAGGCACTCATAGAATCATCCAAACAGCATCAACTGTTGGATTTGCAGGGGACATCCATTTGGTAAAAGACTTTTTAACAGCTCACACAAACATTCCTATTTCAGGCAAGGTATTTTCACAAATGTTTGGTCAAGATAGTGCTGAACAACAAATCTTTGAGAGTATCACACCAGGAAGCTTGTCTGTTGAACAGGTTGATACATCTGCTGGCAAAGCCATTAAGATGACCGGCAAGGACAAAGATGGTAAAGAACATACTTGGATGGTTCACCAAACTACAGATGGCAAGATAATAGGTGTCAAAAGATACGACAGCTCTGGTAAAGCTGTTGCTGCAGGAACTTTGTTTGATGGTAGACGTGTTGATACTGAATTAGAAAAGGCAGGCCAGTCCAAACAGCTCAAGGCATCCGAAAGAAAGGAAGTGGACAAGTTTGTCGAGGATATGCGCGAACTTGGAAAACCGGTGGGAATTGAAACACGAGAAATCACAGTCGGCACGCATGAACAAACTACTGCTCAAATCGAAGATGATATTTTAAGTAAAGTTCAGGCCGCAGTCACTGGAGGTACTGTAGGAGAAAGCGTGTTGTCAATAGATGTTCCGCCAATCGGTAAGCGGACTTTCAGAATCAAAAAAATTGGGAGCAAGTATGTGTTAATGGATTCTGATTCTGGTGAAATTTGTGAAACTACGTTTGATTCAACCGCTGCTGGAGCTACAGCAATTAGGGACGAAATTGCCAAGAGGAGCCTAAGGGAGATGGTCTTGAAGATTGATCGGGAAACAGGATTGCCAGAAAAGATTTCTGGTATCGGTTTATCAACTCCTTTTGCATTATCACCTGGAAGAACCGCGAAAGAGTATGCTGAATACGTGGTTGGATTTATCGAAACAGTTTCACACTCTGCAACTATTGTTCCTTTCCCAGGTAAGAAGGGTTGGTTCAGGGTCAGGCATATGGGTGGTGACAAGTATCAAATAATTTATTCAGATAGAAAGTCTGTCACAACTACCAAAGAGGGCGCGGTTGCTGAAGTCAGGAAATATATTCGGGATGAATCTGCCATTCACTCAACAAGCAAACGAGTCAGGACTCTAAGCAAAAAAGTTAGCACAATCAAGACTACAACCACAAGACAAAAACAAGTCTTGGATAATCTTAGTAAAAAAGCCCGAATTCCTGGACCACAAGGATCGGAAGGACAACAGGGGTCACCAGGAGTTGATGGAACGCCTGGAGTTGATGGAACAACTGGGCCTGAGGGACCTTCTGGGGCTGATGGACCACCAGGAGCTGATGGAGCTGACGGACCGCAAGGAGAAACCGGACCAATGGGACCTGAAGGACAGGAAGGCTCACAAGGAGAACAGGGTATTCAAGGTGAGACTGGGCCTGAAGGTCAACCAGGAGCAGATGGAGTTGACGGAGAACAGGGTCTACCGGGAGACTCAATTGTGACTTCAATAGATGAACCAGAAGGCGAGGTTGATGAGATTATTACAACAGGTGGCGTTCCTATTCCAACACTTATACCTACAAAGGAACCAGGGCCAGACCTGACCAATCTCGAGGAAGTTCCGGTTCCAGATATCGAAGATATGCGTGCAAAACCAGAGTTTGAAGAAGTCGGAGTTCCAGATATGGACCAAATGCAGGCAGAACCAAGAGAAACTGTAACAACCCGTGTTCCAGAACCGGTTCAAGAGCCGGATTTAACACCAACTGAAACACCCCTAATTCCTGAAATTGAGGAGGAGACTACTAAAATTCCTGTAACCGAAGACAAGAGGGGTGATGGAGATGTACCAGTGGAGTTTGAGCCAGAAGAACCAACCATAATCGAGGACCTTCCTGAAATTCATCCAGTCCCAACACCACCCACGATTCAGGCTTCTCAACCAAGCGCACCCCCAACACCACCTGCAAAGGATGAGAAATGGTTTATTGACAAGCGACTTAATGTAGAAGGTCCAGGTTCTGTAAAACGGCGCGCAGCATATTTGGATTCCAGAGCAGGTGTAGAACCCAAAACCCCTGGTTCTTATGATGAAACTCGTATGGAAAAAAGAAAAAAAGCTGGAAAGGATGTTTTTGTATCTAAATCAACCGACAAAATCAAGCGAGGCGCAGTTATCGCAAAAGGCGATACACAAGAAGAACAAATGCATGTTGCAGCTGCCCAATTTGTCAGAGAATATTTGACACATCACGACCAGACAGTAGCAGATGTAGCGCTTGAACAAATTGAAACTACACTTGACAATGTAACTGACCGGCAACTAAAACTTTTCCTGCCTGTTATCACAGACATCACTACACGGGATTCTGTGATTGATTCACTTGACGAATCACTTAGGTCTAGAGCACAAACAAGAAGTGCAAAAATAACTCAAATGATAAGAGATAAAATGGTTGCAAGGGGTCTTGACCCAGATGCTGCATTGCAAGACTTTGTAGAAAAACGAGTCGATGGACTTGTTCCTGAAGAAGAATGGGATACCGCAGCTCAAAGAGGAAGCCCACCAACTAAATTACCTCATCCACCGCCAATTACCGAACTGTCTGAAGAACAACAAATTGAACTACAAAAGGAAAAACTGGCTCGGGACCTTGAAAAACTAATTGCAAATCCAGATTTGGATGAAGCTTCAAAAGAGGAAGCCAGAGCTGCTTTGGAAGAACTTCGTAAAGCTTAAGTTATTGAACCCTTAAATTGAATTGAAATTTCTTATAAATTGCCGAAATCATCTTGTTTTATGCGACAGCCAATCGTGGTGGTGCTTGGCCACGTGGATCATGGTAAGACTCTGATACTTGACAGAGTCAGGCAGAGCCAGGTCCAGGAAAAAGAGGCTGGGGGCATAACACAGCATATCGGTGCAACAGAAGTGCCAGCTGATTATCTTAAGCAGTTTTGCAAGCATATGTTACAAAAGCTAGGAATCAAGATAGAAATACCTGGGTTACTCTTTGTCGATACTCCGGGTCACGCAGCATTTTCCAATCTCCGCCAACGGGGAGGTAGTGTAGCTGATTTGGCTGTGCTGGTGATAGATATCAATGCAGGTATACAACCACAGACCCTTGAATCAATTGATATACTAAAACAATTCAAAGTGCCGTTTGTGATAGCGGCCAATAAGATTGATTTGCTTGAAGGATATGAAACCAAGGACCTATGCTTTCTCGATAACCTAAAGCACCAAGACAAAGATACCTTGTATCGAATGGATATGAAGCTGTATGAGATAGTTGGTAGACTTGCCGAGCTAGGTTTTGAGAGCGAGCGGTTCGACCGAGTAGATGATTTTGCCAAGCAGATTTCGATTGTGCCAACCTCAGCTAAGACTGGTGAAGGGTTGACTGACTTGCTGGCAGTGTTGACAGGACTATCACAGAAGTTTCTGAAAACCAAATTAGAGACAGGAACTGCGGGTCGCGGAAATATACTAGAGGTCAAAAAAGAAAAAGGATTAGGAATTACGATAGATGTTATACTTCATGATGGCTCAATCCGAGCTGGTGACTCAATTGTTGTAGCCGGGTTGGAAGGACCGATTGTGACTAAAATCAGAGCGTTACTCAAGCCAAAACCACTCTGCGAGCTAAGGGTAGAAAAATGCTTTGACAAGATCAAGGTCGCTCATGCAGCTGATGGAATAAAGATAAGCGCACCTGGCCTAGACAATGCGATAGCCGGCGGTCCACTTGTGGTTGTAGGTAAGCAAGGTGAAAAAGCAGCGATTGATCTAGTGAAAAAAGACATAGAGAGCATTGCGTTCGAAGACCGAGGACTGGGAGTCATAATAAGGGCAGACACGCTTGGCACGCTGGAGGCACTCGAGAAAATGTTGAAGGAAGTTAATGTACCGATTAGACGAGCCAGCATAGGAAATATTACTAAAAAAGACATTAATGAAGCCAAACAAATCAAAGAGCAAGACTTGTTTATGGGCGTAGTAATCGGGTTTAATGTAAAAAACACAGAAGAGCAGATGGCAGAGCAGGCAGACATACCTGTTATCACAGGCGACATAATCTATCGAATAATCGAAGACTATTCTGATTGGAAGGCTGAACAAGAGAAAAAGCTAAGAGAAGAAAAGCTAAGCAAGCTACCAAGACCGGCCAAGTTCAGGATTGTACCTGGTTATACCTTCCGGTCATGCAAGCCAGCTGTTGTGGGTGTGGAAGTGCTGGGCGGTGTGCTCAAAAGCCATACAGAATTAATGAAAAAGGATGGCGGAGAGGTCGGCACAGTCAAGCAGCTACAAGTTCAGGGTGAGTCGGTAAAACAAGCAGGCAAGGGGGCTAGCTTGGCTGTAAGCATAGATGGTCCTACAGTCGGCCGGCAAATAAAGGAAGATGATGTACTTTTTGTGAGTATAACCGAGCCAGAATATAGAAAACTAAAGAAACTATTAGACTTACTAAGCGATGATGAACGAGAAGTGTTGGAAGAAATCATCAAAATAAAGCGACTCAACAAAAAAAGCTGGGGAATGCTTGAGTTCTGATGCTTTTCAAATTCTAGGATTTGATGCCATTATTAATTGTAGAACCTTATTTGAAACAAAACACAGACCTAAACCAAAGACAAGCCAACATTTAAAAACACGCAAAAACAGCACAGGTCATGGCTGAAATGAGACTGGTTATAGGCTCAAAGGATGGGAACACAAAACAGCTTGCGCTAGATGAAGGACAATCTAAATTGGTCAAAGGGCTGAAGATTGGTGAGAAATTCAAGGGTGAGCTGGTTGGACTGCAGGGTTATGAACTAGAGATTAAAGGTGGTGCAGACAAAGAGGGTTTTCCGATGCGACGAGACCTACCAGGCTCAAACAGAAGACGGGTTCTCTTATCTAGCGGAACAGGCTACAAACCAAAACAAGCCGGGATTAGAAAGAAAAAAATGATAAGAGGAAACACAGTCGATACTGACATATCTCAGCTAAATGTTTTTGTAACCAAGAAAGGTAAGAAATCGCTTAATGAATTGATAAAAAAAGAAGAGTCAGATCAATCATCTGAGTAAATGGCATAAACCCGTCTAGACTCATTTTCAAAGTCATAACCTATATCTGTTATAGTATAGCCAAATGCCGAAAGTCCTGTTATGTCTAAATCTGTTTTTGATGCCACCATAAAACTGAGCTCATCTAACATAGTGCTCATCATTGCAGTCACCAAAGGTGCATCATTTCTTTCTGACGTCGGAAGTCCAATCGAATAAACTCCTTTTTCAAGTTCAGTTAAGTCTCCCTGATTGTAAGGCACGCCATCAACAGATAAAACATATGGTTCTGATGCTTTTGTTTTAGGATTGATTGCTATTTTCACAAGCTCTTTTCCAGCGAACGCGTCTATGTAAGGCATCACAGCTTCTCTATTATCTGTTGGAGTGATTATTGAAAGCGTAGTTCCAGATAGAGTGCCATTCATAGCCGAAATATAGGTAAAATTACCTTTATCTGTCGGAATTTCAAGCTCAACTCCAGCATATTTCTCAACTGCATCAGGTTCAAGCAATTGAAGTCTCATCTCGATAGAAGCTCCTAGGTTCGACATTGACTTAAATTCAAGAAGCTCCGAACCTTGCGAAAGATAGGTGTAAATATTTTCTGAGCGTTCAACAACATTCCTTGGTACGACATCGACTGCAATTTTGGTTCCCGATCCTATCTTCTCAGCTGTTAGACTAAGCAGCTCACTGTATCTCCCAGCCTCCATAAGTTCGCCAGTAAAAGGATCGTTCTTACCATCAGAATAAAACGGCGCAAGCTTATGTGCCGGGTCGTCGTCTTCCCAGTCTATCATTCTGGTCGCCCAGGCAAATCTCTTTGGCCCAGCTGCCCAGTATTGAGGGTTAACAGGGTCCTTCCATCTCCGGCTTTTCTCGCCCATACACGTGTTTAAAATTGTTCCTTTAAAGTAATTACTATGAATCTTATAAACTGCCAAAATTCTAAAAAACGTGAGCAAGAGTAAACCAGAGGTCAATATCGGAATGGTTGGTCATGTAGACCATGGAAAGACAACCCTGACCCAAGCACTTAGTGGAAAATGGACAGATACCTTTAGTGAAGAGCTAAAGCGTGGTATCAGCATCAAGCTAGGTTATGCTAATTCAGATTTTTATTTTGACAAATCAGCAGGAAAGCCAGCTGGCTATAATACACAAGCTAAAGGTGATTTTCTCAGGTGCGTTAGTTTTGTTGATTCGCCAGGTCATGAAGCTTTAATGACTATCATGCTCTCAGCTAGCTCAATTATGGATGGAGCGCTATTGCTTGTGGCAGCCAATGAAGGTATCCGTGGTCAAACAAGAGAACATGCAATGGCAGCTAAAATAGCGGGCATAAAAAATCTGGTGGTAGTGCAAAACAAGATTGACTCAGTAAAAAAAGAGGAAGCAATAAAAAACAAACAAGAAATAGACACTTTCCTAGCTAAATATGAAATAAACGCACCAGTCATACCTGTATCTGCCCTGCACAGAACCAATATAGACCTACTTATTCAAACTATAGAAGAAACGATTCCTACACCTAAGCATAATCCAAAAGCCAATCCCAAGTTCCTAGTAGTCAGAAGCTTTGATGTCAATAAACCAGGCGTTGTGCCAAGCAAAATGATTGGTGGTGTGATTGGCGGTGGACTTGTTCAAGGCGAGCTAGCAATTGGACAAGAAGTAGAGATTCGACCAGGTATAAAAAAATCTGGAGATATTGAACCGATTGTGACAGAAATAACTTCACTCGCAACAGGAAAACTAAAGCTAAAGGCGGCCACACCAGGCGGTAGCATTGCAATTGGAACCAAGCTAGATCCAAGTCTTACAAAAGGGGATGGACTCATGGGTTCTGTGGTTGGCCTACCAGGCAAGATGCCCAAAATCTATGAATCACTTAGACTGAAAGTTGAATTATTCGACAACGTAATCGGATTTGAGGACAAAGTTATCAAAGTTGAACCACTCAGATCAGGAGAACCACTTGTAGTTAATGTGAATACGACTGTCACGGTTGGTATGGTAAAGAGTTCTGGTGACACGACAGAACTGATACTAAAGAAACCGGTTTGTGCAGACAAGCAAGACCGAATTGTACTATCCCGAAAGGTGGATGGAAAATGGCGACTGATAGGCTTTGGCACAATTGCGTGATAGCAAGGATGATAACATGAAGATAGCTGTAATATCAACTATAAAAAATGAAGAATCTTTACTTCGACCAATGCTTGATTCTATTCTTAATCAGTCGCTCAAACCAACCGAACTCATAATAGTGGATGGCGGCTCCACAGATAGCACCATCAAAATTCTGGAAGAATACAAAATTAAATTCAAAAAACACAAAGTGAAAACACTCATCAAGATTGAGCCTGGTAAGAATATCGCACAAGGTAGAAACATCGCAATCAAGTTGGCAAAAAGTGAATGGATAGCAAGTCTGGATGGTGGATGCGTGGCAAAGCCAGACTGGCTAAAGGAGATGGCAAAAACAGCCAAGAAAGTGGATATAGTATCAGGCAATTTCGAACCGATTGCAAAAGGAATCGGTGAAAAAATACAGGCGGTTTTTGTGAAAAGATCGACAAAAACCAATCCAAGCTCAAGAAGTATCATGTTCAAGAAATCGTGTTGGACAAAGGTAGGCGGATATCCAGAGCATCTCTATACTGGTGAAGATACGCTATTCAATGCAAGAATGGAAGAAACAGGTTGTAAATTCGAAGTAGCAGACAAGGCAATAGTGGAATGGAGGATGCGAGCAAGCCTGAAAAAATGGCTCAGACAGTTTTATTTGTATGGTAAAGGTGATGGTCAGGCGGGGCTGCGATTCAAAACCGGTTATGGAAAAAAGATAGCTAGTTTGTTGATAATAAGTTATGTATTTCTGATAACTGCACTAATGTTTCCGCAAATAATTATTGTTCCGTTTATTGCCAGTATTTTCTATGGACTCTATATGAATCATAATATCTATGGACTGCTCGCCGGACTTGTGTTGCCACTAAGATTAATTGCTTATCTTTTGGGTTTTCATGTTGGAATCATAAACAAGCCAAGAGAGGAAAAACTATGAACTGGAAAAAAGCTTTTGTTTTAGCTTTTTTGTTTTTTATATTCGCAGATTTTTTTTCGTCTGGCGGTGATTTTCCGTTTCGGGATGCAAGGGCAGATCACAGATATCATATTGTTAAATTCAAGCTAGTAAACGAACACGGAATTGGAGAATATGCCGAAATAGGAAACATACCAATTGTTTTGTTTGCCCCTCCGCTCTTATGGCCCTTATTGTTTCTTGGAAAAATTCTGCCAGTCTCGATTGCATATTTTTCTGCTTTCTTTATTTTGATAGCTGCCGCATACATAGTATCAAAAAAAATTATTCCAGAACATGCAGAAGATGTCCTGCTTAACATCTTTTTTCCTGTTTGCCTATTGACTTATTTTCGATTCGGCAGACTCTTGGAGCTAATGGCTCATCTCGCTTTTTTGATATTGTTATATAATCTAGATAAGGGAAAGCGGTCAACAAACACGCTCTTGTTTTTAATAGGAGCCAGCTCACATCTTCCAACCGCAGTATTTTACTCGGTTTTTATCGGGTTAAAGACAGTCATAAAACGAGACTTCAAACAAATTGGTTTGTGGGTGGCAGTTGGTTTAGCTTGGTGCGCAATTTATATCCCACCTGCAACAAAAACAATTGGCTGGGTCTTATCCAGAAATGAGTTTCTTTACAACACATTCCTAGCTTCAGGTAAGACCAGCAATTCACTAATTCTTGGAACTGCAATTATTCTGATAATCATTCTAATTTCTGTCACATATTTTGGACCAGAGGGAAGACTTGCATTCCCGGCAATTTTTCTGAGCATTATTCCGTCTGCACCAATCCTGTTCGGAAAGTCTGTTCTTCGGTTTCTCCCTGGATTCAATCAAGTTGTTTTTTCAACAGTCTTTCCATTATACTCCTATCTTTTGCTAAAAAAAAGTGAAAAATTCTGGAAGCTTGTTGTCCTTGTAAGTATTCTATTTTTCCTCAGTCCACTTCCATGGGCAGAACAAGATAAATACATAGTTCCAAATTTTGTGTCTGATAATTATTCTTCAGATCTTTATTGTTTAAATCAAATTCAAAACAATTATACTTTGATTTCTCCTCAGGCATTCAATAATGTTAATTCATTTTTTACAAATTATCTTGTAGACAAAGGCCTTGAATCTCCATTTTGTCCTATTTGGGAATATAACAAACCAGAATGGTTTTTGTTCAACCCAAGCAATTGCGATGAACTCGATGTCGGACTAGATTATATTATATTTCCTGTGAACTATAGCTGGGCAAAGAGCTGTGGAGATTATTTTGAATGTGAAAACATACTTGTGGTAAAACTTGATAAAGAAATGCAAGGAGGGTGAATGTTGAAAAATCTGAAACACGACTGGAAAAAGCTCTTTATCATTGTCATGCTTGGATTTATGGCAATTGACTTTTCTGGATTTGTTCAAGAAATGCCTTCAAACGGGTTTCATGTTGACCACAGCTATCATATAATCAAATTTGAACTTTTTGACAAATATGGATTAAACGCTTATTCCGAAATGGCAAAACTCCCTGTATTTTTATTTTTTCCACCCTTACTGATTCCATTTCTATTCTTGACAAAAATTCTTTCAATTAAGTTTGCATATTTCCTAACATATTTCCTAATTATTGGAATCAGTTATTTTGTTTCCAAAAGAATTATACCAGGAAAAAAAGATGATGTATTGTTAGCTATATTGTTTCCTGCATCCTTTATGGCATTTATCCGTGCAGGAAGAATTCTAGAACTTATGGCCCATCTTTCATTCATCCCTTTGGTATATTATATTGAAAAAGGAAAAAACCGATATATTAACACTGGGCTGTTCTTGGCAGGTATAACCTCCCATCTCCCAACTGCAGCGTTTTATTCACCTTATCTATTTTTGAAAACCCTAAGAAAAAAGGAATACAAGCAGCTCTTAATCTGGGGAATAATTGGATTGAGTTGGTTATTACTTTATTTACCGCCGACCATTGGTTTGACCAGTTGGTTCAATCCACGCGTCCAAATCATATATGCAAAAACTATGATGTTTTTTACTGAATTAATGGGAAGTTGGATGGTTTTTGTGTTTATTATAGGGGCTCTTGTTATGACCTTATCACTTCTATTTTTCAAAAAAGAAGATCTTGATGCGTTGCCTTCATTTGCCATGATAATGCTAACAGGATTAATCTATTTCATAAATCCTGAATTAATCAAATGGATTCCAGGAATCAATCAAATCCTTATAATTACCGCCATTCCCTTATTTTCAATTCTATTATTAAAAAATAATGAAAAACTGTGGAAAACTTTAAGCTTGTTACTCATTCCAGCTTTTTTGTTTCCGGTTTTATGGACTGGACCTACAGAAGCTGACTTCAAGAAGCTTGATTTGATTACAAAAAATTACACCATGGTTAATGAATTTAGCGATAAATATATTGCATCTGACTTTGCCAGAAATTATCTTGTTCACAAAGGCATCTCAACCCCACTCTGTCCAGTCTATGAATACAGCGATCCAGATTGGTATTTTTTCAATCCCACTAGCTGTGAAGAACTAGATATAGGTGTTGAATATATCATAATGCCAAAGAGCTATGAATGGGCAAAAAGCTGTGGTGAGTTTATTGAAGGTGAGACTATGCTAATTGTCAAACCATTATAAAAGACAAGAAGATATTGTGCTGTGCTATTAAGAGACATAGAAGAAATAAATGATAAGTATGGGGTTGACCCTTGGAACAGACCAATCAGAGAACTGCTGGAGTATGGATTGGTAGTCATAGACAAACCAGCCGGTCCGACAAGTCACCAGGTCACAAGCTGGGTCAGGAATATGCTCAATGCAAGAAAGGCTGGTCATTCTGGAACGCTTGATCCAAGGGTGACAGGGGTTCTACCAATCACATTCAACTCAGCAACAAAAATTGTTCAGGCACTACTTGTGTCACCAAAAGCATATGTGACAGTAATGCATCTACACGATGATACAGAAGAACACAAGATAAGAAATACTATGGCAGAGTTTGAAGGAGAGATAATGCAATTACCTCCAGTCAAGAGCGCGGTCAAGCGACAAAATCGAATGCGAACTGTTTACTCAATTGACGTTCTTGAAATCAATGGGCGCGATGTGCTGTTCAGCACAATCGTACAGGCAGGCACATATATCAGAAAACTCTGCCATGACATAGGAACAGCGCTCGGAACTGGGGCTCATATGACCGAGCTCAGACGGACAAGAGCTGGTCCATTCACAGAAAGCTCGCTGACCAGAATGGATGATCTCAGAGAAGCTTGGGAGCTATTCAAGAAAGGTGATGAGACAGAGCTGAGACGCTTGGTGAGGCCAGTCGAAGATGGAGTGGCAAGCATACCAAAAATCTATGTAAAAAATGCTGCTGTAAGCAGTCTTGCACATGGAGCAAGCCTTGGCGTTAATGGAGTTTCAATGGTAGAAGAATCTGCACAAGCTGGAAAGCTAGTGGCAATGCTGACTGTCAGAGGTGAGCTGGTCGGGTTAGCAACCGCAAAAATGGAAGCTGAAGATATGGTTAAGGCAATAGATGGTGAAGCAGCCAAAACAGAGAAAATTGTTATCAAAAGAGATGCTTATCCAAAAACTTGGAAATAATTTTTGATTATACTAAGCACAGCTGGTTCCTCAATACCAATCAAATGATTTGATTGGACAATAACTAGTTGGTTCTGAATACCAAGCTCATCAAGCTTTTCATGCATCAACCAGCTTTGTTCAAGTGGAACGATATTATCCTGTGTTCCATGAATCAACAGCACCGATGAACTGATATTTTCTGCTAATTTCAAGCACATAGTTATGAACTCTGGTACCATCATCCAAATAAACATCTATTAATGAAAATGGTCTGTCAGTATTCAATCCAATCACAAGTGCAGTTCCAACAATCAGCACCAACACAAGATTATGTTTGTTTGATACTAAAGATTCTTGTTCTGCCCCTACCAAGCGATCTCTCCTTTGCTTTAAGATAACCCCAAACAATCAGTTGATCCAAATATTTCCTAACTGTTCTTTCTGCCAGCTCCCCACCAGCTGTCTGATAGGCAGCCAACAGCTCACCAGAGCTAATTTGTTCTTTGTTTTTTATTAGCTCAAACAGTTTCAGATAATCTCCTTCCAACTTTCTTTTGGGTTGCTTTTCTTCTTCCCTAATATGTTCTACTTCAAGCCCACCCCGTCTAGCAGCTTCAAGTAAGAGACGCAAACCATATCTAATATCTGAACCGTGCTTAAAGGTTAGCCTAGCAGCTATTTTCAAGGCAGTTTCATCATATTGTCTAAAGACCAAATCTGCCCTATTTTTGAGAATATCAAAAACTTGTTCAACCGAATAAGGTCTAAACTCGAGCGCTCTTGGTTGAAGCGAGCTCTGAATCCTGTCATCCAACTTTGACATTGCCATGGGATTATTTGATATAAGCACAAGCGCAATCAAATTGGAAGCGCGTGACAGACTATAGAGTGCGTCTCTATCCTCAAGCGCATCTATCTCATCAAGCACTATGAACAGCTTTCGGTCTTTTGCTTGCTCAAGAAACATCACGACCAACTCATCCTTTGGTATTCCCCTCACACCAGTCGGAATTCCCATTTGTCGCAATATTTCTGAAAACAGTGAAGCCTCACGTCGATAGCTGAAACAATTTACATAAAGTGACTCAATCTCAAATGATTTTATGATATTCAGGCACACTGCCGTCTTGCCAATTCCAGCCTTGCCAAACACAAATACATTTCTTGGTTTTTTGTCGTGCACAAGAGGGCCAGCAGCATCGATAATTTCTTGTATCTCCCTTTCCCTATGCAACAGCTTGTCAGGCACAAAGTCTGGATACAAATACTCTTCCCTAAACATACTAAAGCAAAAACCACACAGTATTTATAACCTGCTCCTTGGGCCTGGCATGAAAGAGGAGCTTGAAGTCAAAATTCTTGATATAGACAGCTCCACAATATTTTCAGTACTTGAAAAAGCCGGTGCAACAAAAGTCAGGGAACGATTAATGAAACGGTATGTATATGACATTCCAGGAAAACAATACTCCTGGGTAAGATTAAGGGATGATGGTCGAAAAGTGACTCTTGCTGTCAAAGAGGCAGTTGATGAAACTGGAAAAACTTTTGAAATCGAATCTGAAATCACTGATATTCAAGGAATCAATAAGATTTTTCAAAAGCTCAATCTTGAAATAATGGATTATGATAAAAAACTTGGTGCTGACCCATTCGAGGGGATGAATCTTGTTTTACAAAAATCGGGCTATGAACCCAGGGCCTATCAAGAAAATGCAAGAATCAGCTATCAGCTTGACAGTGTGGAACTCGAGCTAGACTTTTGGCCAGGAATTCCACCTTATCTTGAAATAGAGGCACAGTCAGAGCAAGAAATAGAAGAGACTGTTGCCAAGCTTGGTTTTGAGATGTCACAGACAATCCGAGAAAATACAGCAATAATTTACAAAAAATATTATGGGATAAATATCTATGATTACAAAAAGTTAACTCGCGAACATCTTTAATCAAACCTGGATTCGAACTAACAGAAGGGGCTTCCCCTCGTCGGCACTCGGGACAGACGCCCCTTTTTTCACCCACCGCGGTGGGTAAACCC
>JAAOXV010000054.1 GCA_018220955.1 Candidatus Altarchaeota archaeon
ATGACAGGAGACGGAGTGAATGACGCACCAGCGCTCAAAGAGGCAGATGTCGGTATCGCTATGGGAAAACGCGGGACAGATGTCGCCAGACAGGCGGCTGACCTAGTAATCACAGACGATAGTTTTTCCACAATTGTTGAGGCCTTCAAGCTTGGTAGAAAAATACATGACAATGTCAGGCGAGTGTCCGGTTATGTGGTATCTACAAATATATCTGAAATCATCCTGCTCTTTTTGGGTGCACTGCTGTTCGGGTTCTCTATGCTCCCGCTAACATCTTTGCAAATCATCTTTCTCAATCTGGCAACCGACGAGCTCCCAGCCATCGCGCTCGGTGTAGAGCCCAACCCTCGACCAGAAAAACAAAGACCTGGATTAATGGACAAGATTGATTGGGCAAAGGCAGTCACAATTGGTATTTTTATGTCTTCAGCCGCTCTGGTTGCATTCATAATTGGCCTGCCCTTAATGCAAGCTAGGTCGGTCGTGCTGGCCGCAATGGTGATACAAGAACTAACACATACATTCAATTATCGGCCGGCTGGTTTTTCCAAACTTCTGAAAAGCAAGTGGTTAGTCAGAAGCTTTTTTGCCTCAGCTGCTCTGTTGATATTGGTAATGTATTCGCCTCTGTCCTCTGTATTTGAGATTGTACCAATAACAGGTCTATGGATGGTTGCGATTCTGGCAGGTATTGCGCCCTTGATTGGAGGCGGCCTCTGGAGAATCACTAAAACCAAGATGTAAAATCATAGCTACTGGATTCAAGCTTACCTTTCAACAAAGCCTCAATTTCATCAACTACTTGACTGGCAATCTTGCCGGTCGTATCTATCTGAACTGCGGGTTCTGCTTCGTCTGCGATTAGTCCCATTGCTTCAGCCTCTAGGTTCTCTGCTATCTTTTCTGGCGACCAAGCTTTTTTCTTGAGTCGTTTCTCTAATTCAACTGGGTGAGTTCTCAATACAATTATTTTATCGACTGGTAGCTCGTGTGCCAAATGACCTTCTATCAAACAGTTATCTGGCCAGCTATGGTTTTTCAGCTTAGTCATATCAATAATGGTTGAATCACGCTCGGCGTCCCGGCCAAGTGTCCAACCATACTTAATCGCATACTCATTCAAATGAATCAACTTGAGCTTGAGTCGAGCTGACAAAAGCTTGGAAACAGCTGTTTTTCCGGTCCCTGGTGTGCCAGTCAATGCAAGCCGCATATACTGAGTCAGCCCAGGAGTTTAAATATTTCTATAGATAAAATTGTATATGCTCAGAAAAGTCAGGAAAACCAGAATAAACAAAGACGAAATTATTGCTGACCTAGCTTTTCTTTTGATTGGATTTATTTTAACCGAGCTATTCTTGTTTATATTTGATATTCATTGGAATTTCTATCCTGGCGGTCAACTTTTTCCACCAGCCGAGTTCGTCTTTATTGATAGGTCAATATATCTTTGGGGTGGGTTAATCGGCGCAATCATCGGGTTTTTTGTAATAAAGCTTTTTTTGTTTGGGCTAAAAGAAGAAGAGCTGGCAAACAAGAAAGGTTAAATCTAATGCTTTGTCAAACTCAGGCTTGGGCTAGCAATTGTTATGGGTTTGTTTGCTGGCGGGGTTACTAAGTTAACTGAAACAGCTGGATTACTCTAACCAGCCTTCCATAAACCATGCAAGTTACAATAAGCCCGCACAAAGATATTACCTTGAGTTATCTCAAAGCTTGCTTCTGGCGCGTCGCCTGGATTCAAGAACTTTTTGTAAACTTCTCCATTCACAATTACTTCAATCCACTCGATAAAATGCTCTTGCTCCATTGGATGCAAAACTGAACCGACCTTTACCAAAATCCCGGTGTCTGTCTGCTCGACAATTGGCACATGTTTCTCAAGCCCGGCATCTTCTGTTTTTTCTATCAACAACTCCATCGGTTGGCCACAACACACAAGCTGGCCAGCTCCAGCATGCGAAACTTCCACAATATTACCACATACTTCGCACTTGTAAATTTCGAATTGCTTTGTCATTTGACCACCATCTTGGTCATACTTACCGGTTTTTATATCTCTGCAAATATTACCACATAATTTTTTCCATAAACCTTTGCACAGGCAGGACAAGTAGTATAGCTAAAATACATTTTCTTTATTTGTTTGTTTTTCGAGCCAACCCAGTCTTTTATCTCTTTTGACCACTTGCCCACATTACTGTATGGTCCTTCAAAAACCTGTGTCATGAATGTGCCGCTCAAACGCACTGTCTCTACACCAGGTACTTCTTTGTCAACAGAAATATAGATATCTGCGCCCCATAGTGAGTTTTCGTCTGTCAACATTATCTGGTCAGGGTTGGTCGCCCCTGCAGCCTCAATTAATTCTAGGTTCTTAACAACCACTGCTCCGAAATTGAGTGGTATATGAAAAAAACTTCTCACCCGGTCTTTTACAAATAATTTGTTCTTGAACTTGATGGTTTTATTGTTCCATGGTTTTGGATCAAATCTCGGACAGCATCCGGTTTCGCTTGTGTCGGCTTGTTTTGTCATTTTGGTCAGAACAGTGGAGATATAAATGTTTTTCAAAGCTATATTTTATAAACCTTTATTGGTCGGGCTTGTATGAAGGTCTATCTTGATCACGGAGCCACAACTCCGGTTGCAAAACAAGTTCTAGATGCAATGACCCCATATTTTGATAAGAAGTTCGGAAACCCAGCCAGCTTGCATATCTGGGGAACCGAAGCAGTTGATGCAGTTGAAAAATCAAGAAAACTGATAGCAAAAAGAATCGGAGCCAAGCAGAACGAAGTTGTTTTCACATCTGGTGGGACTGAGTCAAACAATTGGGCGCTCAAAGGTGTCGCTTTTGCCAATCAAAACAATGGCAGGCACATAATAACACAAAAAACCGAACACGATTGTGTTCTAAAAGCGAGCAAGTGGCTCGAAACTCAGGGGTTTGAGCTCAGCTATCTGGGTGTGGACAACCACGGATTGGTTGACCCAGCCGAGTTGGAAGCCACAATCAGGGAAGATACGATACTGGTCAGCATAATGCAGGGCAATAATGAGATAGGCACGGTCCAACCAATGCGCGAACTTGGCAGGATTTGCAAAGAACATGGCGCATTATTTCATAGCGACGCATGTCAGAGCTTTACAAAAGAACCGCTCGACCTAAACAAAGACAAGCTTGATTTAATAACAATAAATGCTCATAAAATATATGGACCCAAGGGAGTAGGTGCTTTAGTGGTAAAAAATGGGACTAAGCTGACTCCGTTATTTCATGGAGGACAACAAGATCCAGGTAGGAGCGGAACAATCAATGTGTCTGGCATAGTCGGGTTCGGTAAATCAGTTGAGATTGCTGACAACAAGAAAAACAAATTAATGAAGAATCTAAGAAACTATCTGATTGACAGAATAATGGACGAAGTGCCAAACAGCTTTTTGAACGGGCATCCTGAAAAACGGTTAATCAATAATGCCAACTTCTCTTTCAAAGGACTGGAAGGTGAGGCACTTGTGCTTCGGCTCAGTGCACGCGGCATAGCAAGCTCAACCGGCTCGGCCTGCTCATCCAAGAAGCTTGAACCAAGTCATGTACTAATGGCAATTGGGCGACCAGCTGAGCTGGCGCACGGCAGTCTTAGACTGACAGTTGGATGGGAAAACAAGCTAGCTGAAATAGAATATGCAATCGATATGATAAAAAAGGAAGCCAAGTGGCTCAGGGACATAGGCGGTTGTGATGATGTATAGCAAGAATGTAATGGAACACTTCATGAAACCCAAAAACTCTGGCACAATCAAGAATGCAGATGGTGTTGGCCAAGCTGGAAATATAGTGTGCGGAGATGTGATGTTTATTTTCATCAAGGTAAAGGATGATGTTATTATGGACCTAAAATTTAAGGCGCTTGGATGCGTAGCCGCCATAGCAACCAGCAGCATAGTAACCGAACTGGCAAAAGGCAAGACCATCGACCAGGCACTCGAAATGAGCAATCAGGACATAGTTGAAGCGCTCGGGGGACTACCACCTGTCAAAGTTCATTGTTCGTTACTTGCGATTGATGCGTTAAAAGAGGCGATTTATGATTATCTAAAAAAACAAGACCGGGAAATACCAGCTGAGCTTGAGAGAGCACATGAACGTATCAGCAAGGAAGTTCAGGGCATAGAAGGTAAGTTTGGGAACTTTGTTGAAAAACAACGAGAGTTTTTACTTGATAAAAAATAGAAAAGACTTTTATTCTCATGGTCTGAAATCTGCTATGGGAATGCTGAGAAAATGCAAAGCTTGTGAAAAATATAGCTTGGCTGACAAGTGCCAATATTGTGGGAAAGAAACTAGAAAGCCAGCACCTCCGAAATTCTCGCCAGACGACAGATACTGGAAATACAGAATGAAAACAAAGGGGATAACAGAATGATAAACCTAAACATAATTGAAAGACCGATATTGTACAATCCTATCCTAATAGAAGGATTGCCAGGAATCGGGAATGTTGGAAAGATGGCAGTGGAATATTTAATAGAAAAGCTGAATGCAAAAAAGTTTGCTGAGATGTATTCCGATCACTTTCCGTATCATGTGTTTATTAATGATGATAGCACGATTCAGCTGCCAAAGAACGAGTTTTATTATGTCAAGTCAAAAAAGCATGACCTGGTTTTGTTGACAGGCGACTTCCAAAGCATGGTTCCACAAGGACATTACGAAATTTCAGAGAGTATACTTGATTTTGTAAAAAAGTTAGAAGTCAAGAGAATGATTACGATTGGTGGGTTTGGTGTAGAAGGCATTCCATCAAAGCCAAAAGTAATTGGTGCAGCTACAGACACAGATATTATATCTGAATTTAAGACCCTAGGCGTATTATTTGAACCAGGTGACCGGGTCGGAATGATAGTCGGTGCAAGCGGACTATTACTTGGATTAGGCAAGAGACGAGGAATGTCAGGTGTCTGCCTAATGGGTGAAACATTTGCAAGACCCATGTTCACTGATGCACGCGCATCCAAAGCAGTGCTTTCAATATTAAAGAGCTATCTTGGAATCGAGCTTGATATGGCAGATATGGATGAAAAAGCGAAAGAATTGAATAAGGCTATATCCAAGGCAAAAGAGCTTGAAAAACAGATGGTAGATAAGATGAAGGTCGGCAGTGGAGACGAACTAAGATATATTGGGTGATTTATTGAAAAAGAGAAGACCAGTCCAACCAGAAAATTTTGAGCGAATAAGAACTCCGAAGGGAGATGAGATGTATGCAGTTGTTGAACAAAGGCTGGGATATAACAAAATGTATGTTCGCTGCCAAGACGGTCGCGTAAGAATCGCCAGAATACCAGGCAGATTCTCAAGACGCTTGTGGGTTAGAGAAGGCGATGTGGTTATCATTATCCCTTGGGTAGTTCAAGGCGAAAAGAAATGTGATATAATATACAGATACCGGGCTGCTCAAAAAGAGTTCCTTGAAAGAAATAACAAAATTCCAGAGGAACTGTTATGATAATCGCAGTCAGCGGAGGCATTGGTGCTGGTGAGACCACACTTGCAAAACTTTTTAAGAAAAAGGGATTCAGTCTGGTTTCTGAAAGCGATTTACTCAGAAAAATGCTAAAAAAACAAGGAGAACCTATAACCAGAGAAAATCTCAGAGAGTTAGGAGACAAGCTGAGAAAGGACAAGGGTCCGGCAGTTCTGGCAGAAATGGCTTGGTCCCAAATAAAAAGCGGTGACTGGGTAATTGATGCGCTCTATACACTAGCTGAATTCCAATTTCTGAAATCAAAAAAGGTGGTGGTTATAGCCGTGACTGCACCAGTCGAACTTAGGTTCAAGCGGGCCACGGCTAGGGGAGACAGCTATAAACATCTGGAAGAGTTTGTGCAAGCAGATAAAAAGGACAGTGAGCTTGGAATCAAGAAAATCATTGAACAAGCGGATTTCCTAATAGAAAATTCAGGAACACTTGATGAACTAGCTGAGATGGTGGACGGAATTATTTCTTGTCTCTCTCGAAACTGAACTCTTCGGTCTTACCTAGGTTTTTCTCAATAGATTTGATTATTTTAGCCAGTTTGGCCTCAGCTTTTTTGTAGTCCTCTTCTTCGATGTCTAGCTTGTATTTACCAGAACCAAGATATACTATGTTCTGTGACTTAAGCAGCTTTTTTATCTTACTAATCCCGTCAGGTGCATATGAGTTCAAGCTTATCACCCCACTCAGTTCAACTCTTGATTCTGAAATGCTCTTGTCAATCGTGTCCCATAAAGGCTCAACCCAACCAGTCGGAACAATGTCTTTCAAAGCAGCTTTACCTGTTTTCTTAATAAACTCAAAAACATGAAACATGTCTCCGTGTTTGTTTTCTAGCTCGGCCAGCTTTTCTCTAATCTTATCTGGTTTTGTTTTACTCTTTTCTGCAGCTATTCTAAAAATATTGTCTACTTTATTCTCTCTTCTTATCTGGTCCCATTTTGCCTTTTTATCATAATCGCTGACTCGTCTGATACTGCATTTCACATATTTTTTATCCTGATTAATCCGTATTATCTTACAGACTAGCTTCTGGTTAGGCGAAACATGACTCTTGATGTTTTTTACCCAAGTCTTTGAAATCTCGCTCACATGTATAAGTCCCTCATAACCCTCATAATTCTCAAGCCGGATAAATGCTGCGTGCGGAGCTACTTTGGTAACAGTCGCAAAAACAAGGTCACCTTCTTCTAAAGCATTTGAAGTCACAAAAAAATCTCTGGTCAGTGTTTTTAAACTTACTCAAGCGGCTCGATGCTCTTGGTATCAATCTTTGCTTTGCCGCCAGTGGGCTTGACTAATTTTTTTCCACACACAAGACATTTCACCTCAGTGGCTGCTTTGTTGAACACAATCTGCTCATTCTTGCATTGTGGGCACTTAACCCGCAAAAACTTTGATTTTGGTGTTTGTAATAACATATTATCATCTCTTTATTTCAAATTTTTTGGTTCTAAATGTCCTTCTCTTGGTATGCATCTTATTGCAGTCTGGACACTTGAGTCTTATATCAATTCGTTTGGTTTGTTTAACTACTTCTGCCTTTGGCCTTGGAAATCCACGGTAACCTTTCATTACCCTTAGGAATCTACGCTGGCCGCCGCTCAGGACTCCACGTTCTCTTTTCTTGACCACTACCAGCTTTTGCAGTGTATGCTTCCGACAGAACGGGCAATGAGTCTTTATTTCTTTTGGCAGTTTCATCTCTACTGGTTTTTCAGGGTGTTTTTAAAGGTTTTCAGTTTTACCATTTTTGGTAATATCTTTTTTCCATAAAATTTTTCAGGATTCGTTTGCTCGGGAAAAACATTGGTTCCGGTAGTTTATCAAGCTCAAACCATTGCCATTCAGTAATCTCATCCGGTTCCATCACAGCTGGCTCGCCACTGAACTCTGTACACAAAAACCCGATTGTGATAAAGTGCGCAGTCTCTATCATATCATTTGAAACACTGGTAAACTCAAGCTTATCCAGATTAAGCTTGATTCCAGTTTCTTCAAAAACTTCTCGACAAGCCGCTATTTCAAGAGACTCCAGAAAATCCAGCTTGCCTCCTGGTAAAGTCCAAGTGCCTTGCCCTAAAAGCTCACTATCTGCCTTTTCAGGGTCGCTGTGCCGTTTTCCAAGCAGGACCTTATGGTTTTTTAGTAAAATAACTCCGACACCAGCGCCGACTTTTTTGCTGCTCATTTTTTTATCTCTTTTGCCTTCTTTTTTTCCAACAACAATGTCGCATACTTGGTCGGCAGCTCAACTGTCTCGTCTTTTTCATATGGCCCATAGAGCTTAAGGTCTGTACCCAAAAAGGAAGGTACTTTATCAAGTATCTTGAGCTTAACTGTCTCTGGTTCAGCTTGTTCTTCATCGCTCTCTTCAATCGCGTTCTCACCCGCAAGCGTGGCTGTAAGCACATTGTCCCTACTGGATTTCAGTATCGCTACTACTTGTTTGTAGACCGCCTGCTCTTCTGTTGTCAAGCCCCTAATATCAACCTCTTCTTCAGTCGCCACTTCAGTAAAACCCATCAACAGCATCTTTTTCTCTCTGGCTGTGTAAATTTCTTTTATGACTCTGCCGGCGTTCCTAATCTCCCGCTCAAATTGAGAGAGCACTTTGTCAGTAAATTTGCTAGTCTCACCACGCAGCTTTTCATACTTGTCCATCTTTTCTTTCAAATAGCTAGCTACCGATTTCCAGAAGTCTGGTGCCATCGGCACAATCGTCTGCGTGTTCTTTTCTTTTCTATGAATCTCTCTTAGCTCCTCAAAGCTTATCACACGAGCACTACAAGACTTGTTTTATAAATTAGTCCTTTTTTTCCACAGCTTCTTGTTTTGGTTCCTGTTTCTTGACAGGTTCTTGTTTCTTAACTGATTCCTTTATATCAGATGATTTAGCTGTGTTCGCTGCGGGTTTTTTCTTTTCAACCGCCTCTGTTGGCTTAGCTGTTTTCTGCCTAGTTTTCTTAGACTCCTGATCCTGTTCCATTTGTTTCTTTGCTCTCATTGCCCGTTTCCAGCGTTTGAGTGAATAAGTAACAGGGTTTCTAATAGTTGAGCACATATCATCTGGCTTACATATTGCCATATCCGCATAATACTCGTTCCGACTGCAGTTCGGCGGCATTATCTGCTTTTTTTGTCGTTTATGCCAACTTATCTGCCCTTTCAACAGATTTTGTCTAAGTGGCTCTGGGTTTTTCTTGTTCCAGGCGAGTATGAAAGGTTCTATCTCGTCCCAATTCCACCCAAGATTACTCAAAAACCCGCGCAAAATAAACTCACCTCGCTTTCTCCCATCCTTCACGCCTTTCAACAACATCTGGATACATGGTGGAAAAAATTGCTCAGGCACTTTATTTCCCAACAGCTCTATTTTCCTAACTGGCTTTTGTTGAGATGCCTCTTTTTTGTAAACATAAGCCAATGCGATTTCAGCTAGCTCTTTTGCCTCGTCTTTCCTGGCAGTCAGCTCGAATGGTCGGACTTCAACCTGTTCTGGTTTAGCTGAATCAAGTTCAAACCACGGGTCCTTAACTGGTATGCTGGCAAGCCAAACTTTTTCATTAAGAGAATAAGGCATTCTCACCAAGTGACGGGATGCTATTGCCACACTATCAATGGTCGCGCCCCTTCTAACCGACTTGGATAGCTCTGGCCAAATAAGATCTTCCAAATATGTGCCAATTGCTCTTGGAACCTCAGGAAACCGGTCCTTGTAATCAACCGGAAAGCTGGCGGACGGCACAAATATGTGAAACCCGCTCCTACCAGAAAACTTCATGTGAATTGACCTAACACCATGAGCTCGGATAGCTTCAATAATTGCATCAGCCGCCTCTCTACCGTTTTCTAGCTTGTCTGCATCCAGGTCAATCAGAAAATCCCAGCCTGCCCGTTTGTCTGTCTCTAAATTCATTGGATTTTTCCAGAGTTCGACTGAACAATGAAATGAGCTTATCCCTTTCTCTGCCCATCTAAACACATCACCAGGATGCATTACCGAATTCGGTCGGCTGGTGTGTCTGCCGTCCAAAAAACGACCAGCTATTTCTCTGTGCTTCGCGAATTTTACTATCTCAGCAGCTATGTCATCAGCCGCATAATACTCACGGATTTGTTTTTCATCCACACAAGCCTCTAATACACCAGATTAAAACCCTGATGGTGAAATCATTATAAATTCTAAAACAAAGTAAGTGTATGGCAAAACCAAAAGTAAGTCTGCCTGCCAGCTATGGTGGGATAATGCGATATGATACAGGTATTTCTGATGTCAAGATATCGCCAGGCTATGTGGTGCTACTGACCCTTCTTGTCGTGTTTGGTCTATTGTTTATGCGATTGCTCGACTAATGGTGCTTTACCTCCTTGCAGGTTTGCTATTAGGACTCGTACCTGGGCTTCACGAGAACCTTGTTTCACTCCTGTCTCTGAAGTCAGGCCAGCTTTTCCAACTAGTAATCGCTTTTCAGTTCTCTCAAATCATTCCCTCATTACTGAGCGCACCAAAATCAGATCTCGCACCAACACTATTGCCAGGACAAAAAATGGTTGAGCAAGGACAGCTATTCAAGGCAGTCTATGAATTCTGTGTCGGAAGCATCATAGCTGTTTTCTTGTTTATCATAACCGCTCCGCTCTATCCATCTATACTCGGGCTGCTGGGTCTTGTGCGCAAATGGATTTGGCTGGCACTGATAATATTTGCGGGTCTGCCCATACTAAGAGAAAAAAGCAAACTAAGAGCCATGATTGTGTTTCTAGTATCTGGGGTATATGGATACTTTATCCTGAACAGCGGGCTGCCGGTTGACAAGGTGCTGATGGCGCATTTTTCGTCTTGTTTTGGTATAGCTGGTCTGGTGATGGTTTGGAACACAGAGATAAAACCACAAAAAGCCAGAATTGAACTTGGATTTAACTGGACTCAGTTAAGCTCTGCGCTAATCGGTTTTCTTGGCGGGCTGTTTATCTCACTCTTTCCAGCTATCTCACCATCTGAGGCAGCCGCAGTTCTGCTCGTGTTGTTCGGTCGGCCATCCAATCAGATGAGCTCGGTCGGAGCTCTCAGTATGTCAGCATTTCTGATGTCCTTTCTGTCGCTCTATTATGTCGGCAAAGGTAGGATGGCATCTGTTGAAAACATAGTTTCTCTACCAATAGTTAATCTGATTCCATATGCTCTCTTTTCAGCTGCACTTACACTAGTGCTGGCAAGATACAGCTCAGCCTTGTTTCAGAAAATCAAGCGACCTTGGCCAGCCATGATGGCAATTATACTAGGCATCACGGTCTTGTATTCTGGCTCTGTGTCGTTTTTGATAATCAGCTCACTCGCGCTCGGTCTTTTACCATACAAGCTCGGTGTGAGTCGTGTACACATAATGGGCTCAATTATGATGCCAACAATTCTATACTACCTATTCTAATAAATATGAGCGCGGGCTATGATAAATATGGAAATCCAGTACCTGGGCCACTCCAGCTTCTTGATTCAGCACAATGGGACTCAAATAATCATAGACCCATATTTCACACAAGGTCCGAACAGATTAGTAAAGCCAGGTGCAGACCCACGTGAGTTAAGGCCAAGCTTTGTGCTTGTAACTCATGAACATTTTGACCATTGCGACCCGCAGGCAATTAGGATGTTTGTCAAACGCTCTCATTCAAAGGTAATCGGACCAGCGCCGGTTGAGCGAAAGACCGATTTAAAAATTGTGAAGGTCAGGCCAGGAATGACCCTCAAATATGATGATTTCACACTTATTGTCACACAGGCCTTTCACAAACAGTCTGAATTCCCAATCGGGTTTTTGCTAGACTTTGATGGGTTTAGAATATATCATGCCGGTGACACCTATTATGACAAACATCTAGAAGATATCAATACCGACATCGCGCTCTTACCGATTGGTGGGACATATACAATGAATATAGACGAGGCAGTCAAGCTAGCAAAGGGAATTGGAGCAAGCGTGACTATTCCAATGCATTATCAGACTTTTGAGAACATTGTGGTTGATCCGGCCGAGTTTGTAAAACAAGTCAAAGGGGCGGTCGTGTTACCTATCGGCGAGGTGATTGAACTTGGTAACAAAGATCAATAGCGGCTTTTTGATGTTAGGAGTCGGAATAGCCTTTGGTGTATATGGTAAAATAACTGGAAGATATGAACCATTCCTAGTCTATATGGGCATTGTTATGTCTGCATTTATGATAAGCTTTCTAAATTATGCGCTATACAAGTCCAAATACTAGAACCAACATCGATAATGCAAGAACCGGGACAAATGGTATGCCGGTTTTCACCTTGATTATTTTTTTTCCGCCAAACTCTTGTGCAAGCTTGACCTCTTTTTTGCCGACTGGTCGGTTAGCGTTTATGGTTTGCTTACCGAGCTTCAGGTCCTGAATCAACCAGTCATCCTCTTCAAGCTCTACTGCCTTTTTTTCAAGTACAAGTAGCTTATCGACCTTATGATAGGTTTTTAGCAAGATGATCAGGGTAATAAGACTCAAATAAATCGGGTAGATACTGGGAGTAAAGTTTGCAACAAGTGGCAGAGTGAAAAACAACGAGATTTCCAATCTAACTATTTTCCAAATATCGCTTGAGAGCAGGAAATACATATACCAGATAAAGCTCCACAAGAACCCGATAAAGATAGCTATGAGTGGGAACATGACAGCAAAGTTTGGTACCATGGGTGCAAATATCGCTCCAAGTCCAGCAAGGACCCAGGCATCACCGCTTGCCCAATGCTTGGCAAAATAAAGAGCATAACCAAATAGAAAATAGATGGCTCCACATTGGACAGACACGATTAAGTTATCGAGACTGCCGGATATAGCCCAACCAACAATACCAACAAGTATCATGGATTTTACGAGTCGTTCGGGTAGAATGGTTGTTTTTATATCACAATATGAAATATACAAGCTGGCAAGAATGCCATACAAAGTCAATAATAAAGGAATCACCACAATCTCCGCTGAGCTTCTTTTATATCAGCTGGCCGAATAGTTTTTCGTTTTTGTTGGCCTGCCGAATTCTGGGCCTCTTCAATCATCAAGAGCCCTAATTCTTCTATCATTTCAGCTAGTGCATCTGCTGCATCCTCTGAGACTCTCATGCCTGTTTCTTTGAGAATCCGTTTAAACGGGGAAGTTGGTAATGTTTCCGGCATAGATATGCTAAAAACCGCAGTTATTTAAGGTTTTCTCGCACACCAGGCTGTGGAAATCGAGCTGGACACTGATAAATCAGCTGCACAAAATGCAAGCCGGTTGTTTGACAGAGCAAAAAAGCTTGAAGCCAAGGCAAAAAAAGCAAAGGAAATTTTAAAGGAAATGGAAGAAAAGTTGAAAAAGTTGGAAAAGAGTGTTGGCGAGATAGATGATAAAGAAATAATCAAGCAAAGAAAAAAACGGAAATGGTTTGAAAACTTCAAGTGGTTTGAGTCAAGCACCGGGTTGCTCGTGCTTGGCGGCAGGGATGCGACCAGCAATGAAGTTCTGATAAAAAAACATACAAAAGAAAATGAGACAGTTTTGCATGCTGAAATCACAGGTGCTCCATTTTTTGTGATAAAAGGCGAAGCTGACGAGCAGACCCTAGCTGAAGCAGCAATCGCCGCAGCTTCGTTCTCTCGTGCTTGGAAGATGGAGCTTGGCATGATGGGAGTTTATGCAGTTAAAGCAAACCAGGTCAGCAAACAGGCACAGAGCGGGGAATATCTAACAAAAGGTGCTTTTATGATAAGAGGCAAAAAAACCAAGCTCGGTAATCAGGTGCTCAAGCTGGCGATTGGAAAAAAGGACGAATTAGTTACAGCTGGTCCAATATCTGCCATACAAAGCTGGACTAATGATTATATTATGTTTGAGCCAGGTATTCTCAAGCCAGGAGAGATAACCAAGCTAGTTGTAAAAGAGTTAGGGGCTGATGCTGATGATGTTCAGAGGGCTCTGCCAGCAGGGAAGTTTAAAATAATAAAAAAGAAGAAGGCTTAAAAGCGCCTTCCTCTGTCTTCAACGAATTTGTCCGAAAGATTGTTTTCGATATTTGCCTCAACAGCCTGTTCAGATGCCTCGATTGAGCCATGCTTACCAGTGTTGAGCCGCATTGAGTTACGGAAAATAGAAACATAACCGTTCTTTAGCTCATATGTCTTACCAACTTCGATTAAGTCGATATTATCATCCCACAAACTTAGTAACATTGCCCCTGTCTCGTCTCCGACCAGGAATTCAGCTACTCTGTGGTTCTTTCCGGTGGACCTAACGGTCACATCCCTTTCCTCTTTCTTTTCCACGACCTGTAAGGCCAAGTCAACTCCGCGCGAACGCTGAGTTAGTTCCGATACTTTCATTTATTTCACCTTTTTATCCCTTATCCACCGCAGTGGACTAATCCACCTGAGTGGACTCGTGGGATTTTAGCTCTAGTGTTACAATCATTAAAAACTTATGGGTCTTATGCCATTAGACCAGTTCTGTCTTGATTTTCGGTAAATCAGCGAAATTCGTGTGGAAATTGTATGCGCCTGCACTCAGAAAAGTGAGCGTGTCGCCTGGGTTCTTTTGTTCAGGAAAGAATACTTTGTATCTAAATATATCGAGCGAGTCTGGCGAACAGCCCTTTATCAGGTACTTGTGCCCCTGTTCAGTCTCTCCCTGGACTGGTAACCGAATATTGAATAGGTATGTGTCCATAGCGGCGTTGTAGATAGATGCGTCTATTATCAAGCTATTATCATATGAGTTGAGTATATTGGTTTCAAGCTGAACTGCTGGTGCGGCGATATACCTGCCAGGCTCAAGCACCATCTTGATGCCAGTCTGGTCGAGCTCGTGCGCGACAGTCTCAAGCTTTGCCAAAATTGCTTGGAGGTCTGGTTTGCTATTCACATAAGTCCAAGGCAGCCCGCCGCCGATATTGAGTTTGTCTATCTTACTGAGCACTGAGCTAAGCAGAGGCTGAAGGTCTCTAAGCAAATCCCACTCACCTATGTTCTGGGTCTTTCTATGAAAATGAACTCCAAGCGAGCGCACTTTTATATCAGGTATTATCTCTCTTGCCCGTCGCCAGTCAATTCCATAAACAAAATATTTTCCTGTATAAACAGTATGCTCTTTCACCCTTACTCTCAAGAACAGCTCGATATCATCTGTAATAGTTGTCAGCTTGGCCAAGTCATTCTCATTATCAACTATGAATGAGCTGATACCTGATTCCACCATGTTTTTCAGCTCCATCATCGGTTCGCCCTGAATCAGATAACAAACCCTGGCTGGCTTGACATGCTTAAGCCCACCAGCCGAGCTGACCACGAAACGAGCATCCGTACCTTTCTGCAACACCTTCCCGACAGCCGGGTTGGTTTTCAGATTATACATCACCTCACCCAAATGCTTGAGCGAGCTGTATTGCTCGATGGCTTTGGACTTATCGAGTATGAATCTCGCCATTACAGTTTCCCCTCCTTTTTTAGCCGGTCAAGTGCAGAGATGGCTGCAAGTGGAAAGTTGATGGCTGCGTCACCGATTACAGTTATCGAGTCAGAATCATCCTTTACTTTACCCCAGCTCTTGGCCTCGTTTGTAGACGCACCTGTCAGCGAGCCACTCCATCCACTTGAACTGGTCATATAAACTGCATAGTCAGCTCCGCCGCTGATTAGTGTGCTGAGAATTGCGAAATGCTTGGACACCCCACCACCCAATGCAAGCACAGCCTTTCTATCATCTGGACTCAGCTCAGTGATGATTCGCCCAAAGTCACCAATCATGTCAATTGAAAACTCCTTGTGTCGGTCGCGTGCCATATACAAGTGAAACCCGATGGCGCCATCTGTGATAGCAGGACAAAAAACCGGAACTTCGTTTTCTGCTGCCTGATACAAGAATGAGCTTTTATCATCCAGTGTTTTACCTATCTTGGCCAGGAATTCTGAGCTGGTCATGACAGGTTTATCTGCCACCAGCTTGTCAATCAAACCCTGCATAATACCTTCAAACCGCATATAGCTGTCGTTTGTGATAAGTATGTTACCAATCCGATTATGACCTTTCTCATGCAGCTCGATATCATCTGCATTGAACCTCGTGATTCTAAACTGCTCTCCGTGCGCCCGCATTATGTCTTCCTCAATCGAGCCAGCAGTAGTCACTATTGCTTGCACAAGCCCTAGCTCAACAAGCTGAGCAAAGAAACCGCGCAACCCAGATGTTGCAAGATTCGAAGTAAATGACAAAACCAGCTTGGCTTTCTGACTCCATATCTTGTAGAGTATGTCTGCCGCCTTGCCAAGCTCGATACTTTGAAAACCTGTGGTCTTATACTGCTCGACCAGATCGGCCGAGCTCATGCCCGGCTTCCAGCGCAGGTCTTTTATGTGCTCCACATTTGCCTAGCCCGGCAAGCTTTTTAAAACAGTCCTGCGAAGGCTTGCATGGCAGTCGAAAGAACATTTGTTATGATTAAACCAGATGGAGTTATGCGAAACCTTGCTGGAAAGGTAATTGGCAGGTTTGAGCAAGCTGGATTCAAGATAGTTGGGCTCAGGATGGCAAAGCCAACCAAGGAGCAGGTGGAAGGATTTTATCCAAGCTCAGATGATTGGTTTGGCAAAATCGGTGAAAAAACCAAACACAGGTATAACCAGCTTGGAATTGATGGAAAAGCTGTTTTTGGAACCAACAATAATATCACAATCGGCAAGATGGTCAAAAAATGGTTAATTAGCTATATCTCCAGCTCGCCGGTCGTGCTGATGGTGCTGGAAGGGAATAATGCAGCCGAAAAGACCAGGAAGATGGTTGGCAATACTGACCCAATAAACGCAGATACCGGCACGATTCGCGGTGATTTCACTCTTGAGTCGGTTGATTGGGCTAACTCTGACAAGCGGGCGGTCATGAACATCGTACACGCAAGCGGTGACTCAGCTGAAGCAAAAGAGGAAATAGCCTACTGGTTCAAACCAGCTGAGCTATTCGACTATGAAAACGCATTCGACATCATTATCAACAAGCTCGGGGATGCTTAGTCCCTAATTTTGTTTTTCTTTTTTTTCTGCTGCCACACGGCCGCCCTTCCATTGGCCGCTATATTCTCTGACCAGTCCACCAGTGACTGTATGAAACACAATGTTTGCGATTCTCGCACCTAGCTCAAACTTGAATTCGACTGGTCCGAGGTTTGCCATTCCAAAAGTCAGCTGACCGTGATAACCAGGATCGGTTTTGGTTGCCATCAACCAGACTCCGCATCGTTGGAGTGTGCTGCGCGGAAATATTTGTGCCATTATATGAAATTTACCATGTTCTATCTCAAGCTCATCTGCAGGCAGGTTCACTGATTCAATGGTTTTAACAAGCACAAACTCACCTGGATTGAGTGTATAGCTAGCTTGCTCTCCATATTTTGCAATAGTTTTAACTGCCGGAGTTTTTCTTTCACTTACTCCCAAAAACCCAGGTTCACCTATCTTGTAAATCTCACCGACCCGGATATCAAATCCTGCTCCTTCTGGGTTGTTTTTCTCCCTGTCTGACAAGTCCTGTATAAGCTTGTGCTGCTTGCTTAGCTCCAACACCTTTTTTGCTGAGATTATCATATCCAAGCCAGGCCGGGTTGGTTAAAAGATTTGTCTAGCTACCTGCATATTCTTCAATAAGTCCATATCCAT
>JAAOXV010000004.1 GCA_018220955.1 Candidatus Altarchaeota archaeon
ACAAAATATTGTGTGAAAATCCTGAGCTGGAATGTCAATGGTTATCGGGCAGCTGTGAGAAAAGGTTTTTATGATACACTCGCCGAGCTCAAGCCAGACACTTTGTGTGTGCAAGAGATAAAGATGAGCGACAAGCCGACACTGCCTCTTGGTTCAGACTATCGGCTCTACTGGAACCCGGCCGATAAGCCGGGATATGCTGGCACGGCAGTATTCAGCAAGTTAGAGCCGCTCAGTGCGAAAACTGGGCTTGGAAAAAAAGAGTTTGATTCAGAAGGCAGAACACAAACCCTTGAGTTCGAAAACTTCTATCTCCTGAACTTCTATTTTCCGCATGCCCGTCGCGGGCTGGAACGGCTTGATTTCAAGCTAGCTTTCAACAAGCTGGCTCAGAAGCACATAGCTAAGCTGGCTAAGAAAAAACCAGTAATAGTTTGTGGTGACCTGAATGTGGCCCACCAGGATATAGACATAGCCAGACCAAAAGACAACAGAAAGAATGCAGGTTTCACTCAGCAAGAGCGTGATTGGATGACCAGCTTTCTGTCAGCCGGGTTTATCGATTGTTTTAGGCATAAACATCCTGAGCTTGTCAAGTATAGCTGGTGGAGCTATAGGTTTAATGCACGTGCAAGAAACATCGGCTGGCGAATTGATTATCTAATAGTCTCATCTGAGCTGGAAAAACAGATTAAACAGGCTTTTGTGCTTGACAACATAGCTGGCTCAGACCACGCACCTACAGGAATAGTAATTTAAACCACTCAATCAGCTGTCTGTATGGGCAAGAAAAAGAAAAAGCGTCACTGACCTTGTTTGTCTGCCACTCTTTTAGTAGCTATGAAGTTACCGCACTGGATGTCGTCTGGCGCACATGGCGGCTCTGACTTGTAAAACCCACAATGCCAGCTGCGTCTGAAAAGCCGGCAATGCCTGCACTTATTCATTCCAAGTAGCCTCGAAAAATTTGTCCATTGTACCGGCCACATACTCGCTTGACACCCAAACACCTGAGTCAAAGCTAGCATGAACTTCAGCAGGGTCCATAAACAACATCATGGCCTCGCTACCATCAGTTATAACTCCTCTTGGAAAATTGGTGTCCACCATTTTCACTTCTGCATACTTACTGAGCTCGCCTGAATCTGTTCCTGTTGGCATAAGAATCTGTACTTTGACCCCGCGTGCCTTCGCATTCTTGACAGCATCAAGGTAGAATGATTTCATTGTAGATACATCATGTGAGGTCAAAAGGAATTTTGCATGCTTTTTCGACTTGTTTAGCATGGTTAGTGTGTGACCCCATACATTTTGATTGTTCCTGACTAGCCCGATAAGCTCTGGCAGCTCCATAACCGCCTCGCCTTTTTTGAACAAATCAGTCAGGTCTTTTGTATGACTTGAGCCCTTCAGGTTCTCAAGCTTGCTCTTATTATCTTCTGCGCTTCGTCCATAAAATCGCTTTAGATTCTCAATTGCCTGTTCTGGCGGAACTGCCATATACTTCAATGGTCGCTCATCTGATTTCATAACTACTAGCCCTTTTTGTGAGAGTGAATCAAGCACGTCATAAGACCTAGACCTTGGAACATTCGCTGCCTCAGCTAGTTCACCGGCTGTCGCAACCCCATGGCTCAAAAGTGCAAGCCATAGCTGAGTTTCATACATATTAAGTCCAAGATAGTGCCGTGTTCTGTCAACTAGATGCTTTTGTATTATCATTATCTCACCACCGGGATGTGATTACTAGTACATCAATTCTATTTAAAACTTTTGACATTTAACTGAACAGTTTTAGCAACTCGTTCCCACTCCATTTTTTAGCGAATTTATCTGGTAATTTACCCTGCCACGGTTTTCCAAACTCCTCGACATGAATAAAAGACAGTAATGGCGCCCTTTTTGAATCAGAGATTTCTGCAGGATAACCTAATGAGATTATTCCAACCGGTAGAACATCTTCTGGACAGTTTAGATTTTTTCTAAGCTCAGTTCTGTTGAAAAAACCAACAAATGCAGATGCTATTCCAATATCCCTGGCAGCCAGCATGATATTCTGCGCGACCGCGCCTGCCTCAATCAAAACTCCTTCTTCTGTATGTTCTTTTACAAAGAACTTGGCTCTGTCTAGATTAACACATAGAACTATCAGAATCGGTGCACTGCTAACCCAAGCTTGTTCAGCAATCTCAGCCAACTGTTTTTTGTGCTTTGTTTCTTTGACAAGAATGAACTCCCAGGCCTGGGCGCCTTTACCGGTTGGTGCCCATCTACCACAGTCAAGCACTTCAAAAACCGAGCTTATTGAGACATCTTTTGGCAGATATTTTCTTGTTGTTCGCCTTTTTCTGATTGTGTTTCGTGTTTCCACTCAAAAATAAGGCTTGGTTGCTTAAAGAAATTGCGGCCAGGGTACAAGCACTTGATTTTTAAGCAGCTAAAACAGATAAAAACATGGATTATCTTGAGGTTGTAGATGTTTTTGAGCGGTTAGAACAGACCGCATCAACGCTCGCAAAGACAGACATCTTGTCAGCTCTTTTTTCAAAAACCCGTTCCGGCGAGCTGAAAACATTAGTGTACCTCAGCATGGGCAAGATTTTCCCTGATTGGATGCAAAAAGAGCTCTGGATGGGAGACAAGCTGGTAATTTCAGCACTCAGTCGAGTTTATGGAGTTTCAAAAGATGATATAGTCACTAGCTTGAAGACTCTTGGTGGGCTTGGACTAGTTGCAGAAAAGATGTCAGAGAACCGAAGCCAGTCAACATTGTTTCAGAAAGAGCTTGATCTTGATGAGATAGGTGAGACCCTTAAGAAAATATCAGATGCCGAAGGAACAGGTGCGCAAGACAAGAAGATCTCGCTGCTGGCAGAAATCCTGAGTCCAGCCAGTCCAAAAGAGGCAAAATACATTGTCAGAATCGTACTTGGTCAGCTCAGAATGGGAGTTGGCGAAGGAGTCATTAGAGATGCAGTCTCAAAGAGCTTTAGTATTGACAAGTCATTGGTGGAAAGGACAAATGCGATTCTGAACGATTATGGTGAAACAGCCGAGCTAGCGTTGAAGGGCGAAAAAGAGCTGAGAGCGGTTAGTATGAAAGTTGGCCGCCCGATAAAGGTGATGTTGTTTCATAAATCAGAAGGTATAGAGACTGCACTTGATAAGTGTGGCGGTATAGCTGGCATTGAGCCAAAGCTTGATGGATTCAGAACTCAAATCCACAAGTCTGGCCAAGATGTCAAGATATTCACCCGCCGGCTTGATGATGTGACCAAACAGTTTCCTGAGGTGGCTGAACGCGCCAGGCAGTCAATCAAATCCGACAGCGCGATTGTGGAAGGAGAAACCATCGGATATGATGCAAAGACCGGTAAGTGGTTACCTTTTCAGAGCCTGTCAAACCGGATAAAACGTAAGCATGATATTGATAAAAAGCGGCAGGAAGTACCTGTTGCTACCTATCTGTTTGATATCGTATTCTTGAACGGTAAAAACCTGCTAGACATAGCTTTCAAACAAAGAAGGACATTGCTTGAATCCGTAGTAGATGAATGCGATGAGTTCAGGTTGATGGAAAAAGTCATTACCAATAGTTCTGCCTCGGCCGAGCGGTTTTACAAAAAACAGCTAGCGATTGGGCACGAAGGCGTGATGGTCAAGAATCTAGAGGCTCCATACAAACCCGGTCAGCGGACCGGCTATGGCTATAAGGTCAAACCAATTATGGAGACGCTTGACCTAGTAATCATCGGGGCTGAGTGGGGAGAGGGCCGTAGGGCGAGATGGCTCAGCAGCTTTTTGATGGGTGCACGTCATCCAGAAACAGCTGAGTTTTTGTCAATCGGCAAGATGGCGACTGGCCTGACCGACAAACAGTTTCAACAGTTTACAGACATGCTTAAGCCGTTCATAGAGCAAGAGCGCGGCAAGCGAGTTTATCTCCGCCCTCATTTTGTGATAGAGGTTGCATATGAAGAAATACAGGAAAGTCCAACATACAAGAGCGGATTCGCACTCCGTTTTCCAAGATTTGTTCGGCTCAAAGAAGATAGAAATCCAGAGGATGCTGACACGATTGACCGGGTCAAATATTTGTATGACAATCAGCGCGGGCGAAAATAGCTAGCTTAGTCTTTTCTGAACAGCCTTGCTCTTCAACTCTCTGAGCGCATCAGCAGCTATCCAACGCGCTGACCGTGTGTCCTGCTGCTTGATTTTCTCAGCCACTTTGATTGCTTTTCTGTTCAGCTCAATATTTTTTTTACCTATCTGTCTGAGTGCCCAGTTGACAGCTTTTTTCACAAAATTCCGTTGGTCCCAAGCTTGGCTTTCTATTATTGGAAAAAACCGCTCAAGCTTGGCATTCTTAGCCGACTTGTCTTTCCAGGCCAGAACCGCCATAAGTGCAAAGCCAGTTCGCTTGACAAACTCACTTTTCTTGTCAGCTAGCTCGATGGCTTTTTCATACGCAAAGCTGGCCTTCCAGAACAGGTTCATGCATGCCTGGTCGCAGACCTCCCAACCGTCAAAGTC
>JAAOXV010000005.1 GCA_018220955.1 Candidatus Altarchaeota archaeon
ATCATTCATATCAAAAAGAATATCATCTTCCTGCAAAATCCTTTCATGTCCAACAGATGTCTTAATCAAGATATCGGCCATGTTTTCACTACACAATCGCAATTAAAAACTTATTCTTTCATTTGCCAGAGCTGGCTTGAAACAAGCTTCTGGTCCTGAAATTCATACCTACCAAGCACGGTCTTGCCCTTGAGTATAAGCGGCACCCATTGCTTGTCCGGTTTCCACATTCGGTCATAAGGAATATTATCTATGTTTGTCCAGAACGGTTTGGCCTCCTCGGTTTCAGTTGGCTCACCAGTGAATTCAGTGCACACAAAGAGATAGCAAACATTCAGGTAATTACCCTGAAAAAACTCAACTATTCCGCGAAACTCTGGATTCAAGATATCAAGTCCAATTTCTTCTTTGACTTCCCTGATGACTGCCTGCTCGGGTGTCTCGCCCTTGTCTATTTTCCCACCCGGAACATTTAGTTTGCCGGCACCGATGCCCCGCTTTTTGTCAATCATCAAAAGCTTGCGGCCCTTTAGAATATAGCAGAGATTGGTGATTACCACAGCTGGTCTAATTGACCATATTTATAAAACTGGCCAGGCCAGCTATAAGTGACACTCAACACAGAGCTGTTCCAGATAATAAACGGCCTGGCAGGCAGCTCAGCTCTGCTTGACACTGTGATGATTTTTTTGTCAGAGCATATGATATGGTTAACACTCGGTTATATCGGAATTCGGTATTTATCAGACAAGCACGGAGCTATCCGGACCATCAGCTCTGGTTTGCTCGCTTATTTTGCAGCTGTCATTTTGGCCCAGCTGATTGGTTTACCAAGACCATTCTCGCTTGGACTTGGAACCCAGCTAGTTGAGCACGCAGCCAGCTTTGGTCTGCCCAGCAGACACACATCAACTCTGGCTGGTATTGCCTTTCAATCATTCGAGCTAAAATGGAAAAGTTGGAAGATATTGGTGATAATAGCTGTGCTAGTCGGGCTTGCTAGAATTTATACTGGCTTACATTTTCCAATCGATATATTAGCTGGACTGGCCGTAGGTTGGGTTATCAGCAAGCTTGTCAGCTTGGTTTACAAATCAGAGAAGTGAAAAAATGAAACTCAGGATAAAAGTCAAACCCGGAGCTTTGCAAAACAAAATTGAAGAAGGTAATGTCTGGACAGTCTGGGTAAAAGAAAAAGCAAAAGATGGAAAAGCTAACCAGGCCGTAATTAAGCTTTTGTCCAAACACTTGTCTGTCCCAAGCTCAGCTGTGTCAATAATCGCTGGTACGAGTTCAAGAAACAAGCTGATTAAAATAAGCTAGAGCAGTTTCTTTTTATCTCCATGCATTTCATCAAGCACAACCAATGTTTCTGTAGACGCAACACCTTCAATATCCCTAAGATGCTTGAGCACGGTTTCCTTCAAGTCTGCTATGTCTTTTGAACTAATTCTAAGAATCATATCTTTACTGCCAGTCACGATTACAACATCAATAACACCCTTTATCTTGGCTATCTTCTCAGCTGTTTTGGTCTGATCGATATTTTTACTGGATGAGTCTATATTCACAAGCACATATGATTCAAGCCCGTATCCAAGCTTCTTTCTGTCAGGTTCAGCTCGGATAGCGATAATGCCTTGTGATACCAGCCGCTTAAGCCGATTATGAACAGTTGTAATAGGAAGACCAACCTTTTTTGATATGAACGCTAACTTAACTCTACCATTATCCATCAAGTGTCCTATTATCTTCTTGTCTTTGTCATCCATAATATTTTTCCAGAACAGAGTTTAAAAACATTGATTATTTCGGACTATATACATCTAAACTGCAAAATTTCAAGTTTTTTCCCGTCATCAACAACAGTTGTATTCAGACCATAATGTTTACAATTCTGAACAGTTTCAAGTATTTCATCACACGTTTCAATACATATCAAAATTATATCAGAGTCCTTGCATTTATTGATTCTAGAATATGTACAAACAGTTGAGTCAGGAAACATCTCATGAAGAGCGAATGCGTTTTTGAATACAAACGCCGAATCTTCAGAGAAATCTTGAAGAGTCTCATACTGAGCTTCAACAAGCTGGATAAATGAAATATGTTCAGGTGAAATCATTTTTTGAGTAACCAAAGGTGTTGTTAAAATAAGTAAAAACAAAGGCCAAAATGGTTTAATTCGTTTTATGCCAAGAATTGAAACAGGTATCATGGCTGCGAGTGGGCGAAGAGCATAGCGTGTTGATTCAAAATTCATGTAAGGAACCTCTGCAACAATAGCATCAATGCCAAAAATTGATAAACCAAGAACAGGTAAAACTCTTAGTTTTCTTGTTCTAAAAATTTCGATAACTCCAAAAATAAAAAATATTATTAACAAAGGACTCTGCGCAAAAGGATTAATGAAAAATTTCAGGTTCTGTGTAATTATATTTTCCATTTTATCCTGAAATATTATACCATCAACATAACCGTTAAGACTCCAAGAAAGAGAAACCAAGATTATGATTGAGCCAAATATCAAAGAAATCAAATCTCTTTTCTTTGGTTTTAAAAACAAAAGTGAATAAATCAAAATTATACCTGAAATCAGTGGGGCTTCCATTTTTGTAAGTGAAAAGGCTGAAATAGAAATAATCAAACCGGTCCAAGATTGTGAATCTTTTTTCTGAATTTTAATAATAAAATAGATAGACAAAAAAAGGAAAAACATATATGAAATATCTAAAAAAACTGAACTCGTGTTTCTGATGACTGCAGGATTAAAAATAAGTAAAAGAACTGCTATAACAGAGATTGCTGTATCAGAGCTCAGTAAAAATCCGATTCTGTAGATGAGCACGGCGGCCCCAGACATAAGTAAAAGATTGGTCAAACCTGCACCAATAAATAAACCAATAAAATAGCTGAGAAATGCTGCCAAACCATAGAAAATCGAAGGCCAAACAATTGACCAAGAGTTACAATGACCTAAATCATACGAACCACAAAGATATGGCCTACCAGTATCCAGTACACCCTGAACTGCATTACTGTGAATAAATTCATCATACATTCTTGTTTCAGGACTTACGAAAAACAAAAACACAAAAGAAAGAACAAAGATAATCAAATCTTTTTTGTTTAATTTCAAACGAATTATCTGAAAAACAAGGAGTAATAAAATTCCAAGTGAACTTAGCCAAAGAAAATCAAATATCACAAAAACAAGTAATTCTCGAAATTAAATTGATTATTAATTTCTAAAACTTTATATTCTGACCTGCTTTTTTATTGCATGGCATTAATCAGCTATGTGATAATCGGCCTGCTCTCGGTTGTGCTGCTCTATATAGCCAGCGTATACAACCGATTTGTCGGGCTGAAGAATGGGATAGAAAATAGCTTTAACCAAATAAGGGTCGCTATGAAAAAGCGTCTGGATATGATTGGCCAGCTTGTAGACACAACAAAAAGCTCGCTCAAGTTTGAGAAGAGTGTGTTGACTGATGTGACCAAGATGCGGAACCTAAATCTGGGCGGCACAGCCGAGCTTGAAAAAGCAGACGCAATGGCAAAATCGGTTTTTGGCAGATTAATTGCAGTCGCGGAAAATTATCCAAAAATACAAGGAATGGAACCTGTCAAGGAACTACAGGCAAGTATCAAGAGTGTAGAAGACGAAATATCTAGACTCAGATATTTGTACAATGACCAAGTTCAAACTTTCAATGTATTAGGAGAAAGACTGCCAACAAATATAGTCGCAAGCCTGCTTGGTTTTGGCAAAAAAGCCTATTTGAAATTCGGAGAGGAAATCGAGAAAAGGCCTGATACAAAGGTATTCTGATGAGCGAACAAAAACGACTCGCAGCCATTCTCATTTTTCCATTTTTAGTTCTTTTTCTTTTTACAGCACTAACTGATGTGTTCCAGAGCTATTCAGTAGCTCCGTATTATATTGACCTGACTGTTCAAGGTGATTCATTGATAGTCAGCGAGACACTTACATACGATATCAAGTCAGCTAGCTTTCACGAGCTCTATCGGTCCTACGAGCTTACTGGGCCAATGTCAGGCATGGAGGTGTTGAGCAGCTCTTGTCCACCAGACACGCGGTTCAGAACAGCTGAATTTGGCACGACCCAAGAGCTGATATGCCGAAGCGAAGCCGGTTATGAATCTGGCAAACATGCAATTTCTTTTTCATATGAAATTCCCAGACCATATGATTGCTATGATGATGGCTGCGAGCTGTTCTGGACAATTCTTGATTCATTTGACTCAGATATTTCGGACATCCAAATTCGAACAACTGGATCTGTTGATGATATCATCTCATTTCCGGCAGGAGAATGGGTTGGTGATGTATATCATATCAAAAAACTTCCAAAAGGTTCCTTACTTGAGCTAAGAGTCCAGATACCTGCTGGCACTATTGTTGGTAACGATAAACCAGGCCAGCTGGCACCGGCAGTAGCTGAATATGCATCAAGCTCAGCCAGATATACATTCATTTACAACCAGGGCACAACCATAGTCTTTGTAATCCTTTTGCTTGAAGCTTTGATACTAAGCTGGATTTATCTTGTAAAAGGAAAGGACAAGGACGTACCAGGAATCCCAGAGGTCCTGCACTATGTGCCAAGCGACAAGGCGCCGTATGAGGTGGATTTCCTGTTCAATGGCAGAGTCGGTGACTTTGGCGAGCACGTGATTGAAGCCAGCCTGCTTGACCTAGCTAAACGGAAGTATGTCAAGCTGACAGATACGGGGTTGATGATTCTGAAGGACACAGCGGGTCTGAGTGGGTTTGAGTCAAGACTACTACAGTTCTATATCGACAACTCACAGGGCGGGACCTTCAACTCAACAGAATTTGAGAAGCGAGCTAAGAAACTTCCGAGCTGGGAAGCACAGAAGCTGTTTCTGAGATTCAAAAACCTGACAGGACTGAACCAGGAGCTAAAACAGAAACGGGTAGAGGTCTTTGACAGAAA
>JAAOXV010000055.1 GCA_018220955.1 Candidatus Altarchaeota archaeon
GCAAAGTATCTGGTCGAAAAGAGCGGGCCAACCTACTGTTATTTGTTTGAAAAATACGAATCTTAGTTCATTCCTCTGGGCATTTCAGACCGTAAAATAGAATTTCCGGAAAAAGAAGATGTGCTCGAATATCATTCAAAAACAGTTCATGAATCTGATAACAAAAATTTGGAGAATTTTTTTGTTGTTGCTTTTAATGACAAGGAGTTTTATGTCTGGGATTATTCTGGTTTTGAGTTTAAAGAGTCAGAAGAGGAAATTGCGATTTCATATGACACGCCTGATGATGAAGTTGGGGAAGAACTATTGGCCAAAGAATTGGATGACGAACCAGAAATTGAGATAATATACTATGAACCTGCCGGTGATTTGGGAGATGAAATGCTTAGAGCTGCGGGAGAAGTTGCAGATGAACTCGGAGTGATGCCAGAACTTCCTTCTATATTGGAATCAGAAAAACCAGTTGAGGATGGTATTAGTGACGAAGATGCGCTTATGGATGAGATGAGAGACTATGTGGGAGGACCTGTTGAGATATTGGCTGATGATGAAATTGAAATTCTTGGAGCAGATGAACCACTTGTCGCAGATGAGCCAGCTCCGACAAGGTATGAGCGAGCTAGTGAGTGGCTTAAGGAAAAAGCAGTTGCTGGAAAAGACTCGGTCGGCGGCAAGCTAGAGAAATACAAGCTATTGGCCAGCTATAACCCAAGCTATGTGTTAAGCAAGGACAGTGAGTTTGTGCGAGACTTGCTTGTGTCCAGCAGAACAGGAAAGCTGCTTGAACATGCCGGCGTTTCTCAATACAGACTTGTGACTGATATGAAAAAGCAGCGAGCCGGCTCGGTCAAACAGGCAGCTCAGGTACTTTACAAAGAGCTGTTTGGCAAAGAGCTACAAAACACAGACGAGCTTTATGCAGCAGCTGATACACTTGACCCACGAGAAGAGCTTGTGTCAAGCGCGGTTTCAGTTGGGATTTACGCAGCTATACCTTTGATTGGCCCGCTTCTTGCAGGACTCTATGCTGGTTACAAAGGACTTAGCTGGCTCAAGAACAGTATGAGCGAGTCAGCTGGCGACAAGAAGCTAAAGCATCCGACAGATAACCTACAAACCGCCAGACTTTTGGAAACCATGGCATATGTGCTTGACAAACAAGAGGCAGGCAGCACAAGACGAATAGATCCTTGGATGTCAGCTTACTCACAACCTTTTCTTGCATCAAGATAATCCTTAAACCTTGACCACACGAGTCGGTTCTTCAAGCTCTTTCTGCCGCTCGAACTTGTATGCAAACCCGGTCGCCGCTTTTTCCATTTCCTCATTATGAGTGATTAGCACGACCTGCTCAAGCACATTCGGCATCCCATCACGCAGTATCTGAATCAGTTTTTCCATGCCGTTTCTGTCAAGATTGTGTGTTGGCTCATCCAGCAGCAGCAGACCAAAGCCAGTCATTGCCTTTGCCAGTGCCACCCGTAACGCCAGCGCTGCCATGCTTCTTTCACCCCCGCTTGCGACACCTTCAACATTTACCCACCCGGCAGGCTCGCGAAGCTGTAGCACATAATCACCTTCTTTTGTGCCTTGTCTGGAAATGAAAATCCGTAAGCCAAGATAGTCTCTATACGGATAAAGCTGCGACCAGACTTCGCTTAATGAACTATTGACCATTTCAACAAAGTGCTCGCGCACAATCACCTGTACTTCCTTTAGCGAGTTATGCAGTATCGCAAGCGAACCAAACACAGCCGTTTTCTTGTCCAGCTTTTGTTTTGCAGAGTCAATGTCACTGATTTCTTGCTCAATCTTGGTGATAATTGTGCTTAGGTCATTGATTCGGACCGGTAAATGAATCCCACGCTCGGAGAATGAAGAAAACAATTTATTAGTCTCATCAAATGATTCAGAAACCATAATATGTCTTTGTTTGTCATATTCAACCTCTTTTTCATTTGACTTAAGTTTATCAAACTTAATATTAATTCCAGCAATTTCTGACTCTATTTCTTGGTGTTCAACAGCA
>JAAOXV010000056.1 GCA_018220955.1 Candidatus Altarchaeota archaeon
CGATTACAGACCACGAGCCCCCGAGCACCTGTGTCTCAAGTGTTACATTTACTGTGTCATCCAAGTTATCTTTTACCTTTAAGTCAAACGAGAAGTTAGTTCCCCAGGGTGCGCTTCTCGGAGTTATGTTTGCATCAAACAGCTCTGGTAGAGTTGTTAGATAGAATGTCTCTGGTGGTTGGATAAAGGTTTCGTTTGACCATGAGCTATTGGTTTCTGAATACATTGTGATATTATACCAGCCATAGACTGCCTCTTGTGTTGGGTGCCAGTTACAGTAATACACGTTTGCACCAGTTCTTGTTATGTCTGTACAGGCAGTCTGGTAACTCCCTGAGCTAAGGTTGAACCAGACACTAGACTCGCTTATGGTCATCGACTCGCCACAGTCATTGTCGATATAACCTTGTAGAAGTACAGTGTCCCAGCTTGTGAAGTTTTCTGACCCGTCCGGAAAAGTGATAGAGTTTGCAAGGTCTCCCCAAACAAACAGGTTCCTTGACAAAAAGCCAGAAGTGTCATTCTGATAATAACAACCAAGCTCAGAATCATTGATAAGCGCTTTCCATTGTTGCTCGCCTTTCAAGAACTTAGGTGCACCGCTATATTCGCCCTGGCAGGTTGCATTGAAATAAAATTCTGCATGACCGGTTGAATTGGTCAAGATAACGAAGTTGCTGTCAGAGTAATAACTGGTGTTATCTGTTGTGATTTTATACTCTATTGGAAAGTTGGTCAGAATAGTTCCATTGATGTTCTGTGCTTTGAATACAAGCAGGTCTGTCTGGTCACCAGACCTATTGGCTGTTGAACCATGACCGACCGTATACTCCATTAGAACCGTGTCCTTGGTTATCTCAAAGCTCTGTGGTGTGCTTTCATTGAAGCTTGCATTAAAATCAGTTGCATTAAAGAAAAAGTAGTTTGTACCGACATCGCCACACGAAAACTCTGTTGTGAAGTTCAGCTCTTGCCAACCACCTGGTGGAATCGAGTAATTTGTTTGGTTAACAAGTCCCCAAGGTCCAGTAAAACTTGGTCCGGTCCAGAGGAAGACAGTCACATTGCTTGAACCAGTCGAGTTTACAGTTACATTGAACTTAAACTCTGTCCCGCCCCATTGGGCCGATGCAGGGTCTTGCGTGATATTCTCAAGATAGACTGTGTCTACAGAAGGCTGGTTAACATCAAAGCTGTCTGTTCCAGAAGTCTCGTCCTCAGTAGCCCCGGTATTGTTGTTGACAAACACTATTTTGTAAAACCAAGTGCCAACATCGGTATCTGTGAAGTTTCTATACCAGTAAATCGTGGAGTTTATGCAGTTCACACATCGGGTTGGAGTTATGTTCAAGCAAATGTTTTCTGAACACTCGGCAAAGTCATCCGAACCCTTTTTCAGATATAGCTTTACATCCATTGGAACAGTGTCGCCTGATATTGCTGCAACCGAGAAATTCCAGTTTTCATATGTGTAATATGCTGAGCTAGGATCGACTGATTGATTGAACACATCTCGATATGCGTTTAGATAGAATGCATTAGTCTCTGTGTTAGAACCATTCCAATACTTTTTGTTCTCAGTGCCTTCTGAATAAGTGATTAGTTTGACATTATACCACCCTGTTGGTGCAGTGATAGGCAAGCTTCTTGAACAGGAAAAGCTGTCAGATACCGGACTGCAGAGATACGAGCTAGTGCCTTGTGAGATATTGTAGAGTGTTGCAAAGCCTGATGTATCTGTCTTGACATCATCACAATCATCTTCAACAGTTCCGGTGAACGAGATGTCCTGCTGTTGCGTGAAGTTTTGGCTTCCGTCTGGAGTGCCTATATACGAATTTGACAAATCTCCCATAAGCCAAAACGGAACAGCATTCCATTCCAAATCGCCCCCAGTTTCTATATCAACATAACAAGTAGCACTCAAACTTCCAGACTTCCAGTAGTTTTGACCAACATAAAAGAAGTTTTGACACCATCCTGCTGTGTTGTTGACAAGCTCTTTTAGGAGGTAACCGCTTGTATTTGTGCCATCATAATAAGTCTGAAAACTATCATTTGAACTATATTTTGACACTGAAGTAAAAGCAGTGTAAGGGGTGTCTTCTAAGTAAGTAGGTGTTGAATTTCTTGTATCATCCCAGAACTTAGAGGTAAAATTTAGTGCAACACTCCTGTTGATGCTTTGATTGAAGCTAGGGGTAACATTAGTTACACTCAAGCTATCTTCAATAATGCTGAAAATTTTTACACCGGTTTCACTCGTCCAATTTCCTGATGTGTCTTCATCAGTTGCATTGAATTTGTAATACATAGTGTTTGTGATATTGTCACAGGTGTAGTTATTGTAAAAAATTTCTACAAGATATGGCACACTTGTATTGGTTGCATTTCCTTTGTCAACAAAGCTCCAATTGGTTGGTTGGAGCGTTTCTGGGTCGACTACTGAAGTGTGCCAGGCATAAAGGGTTGCCCAGTCATTTTCATCTGCCTGGTCTTCAACTGCTGCAGAGAAATTGAAGTTAGTTCCCCAGCCGTTTGGTGTCGGGTCAACAGTGTTGTTTGTAATTATCGGTTCAACAGCAGTCCAACACCATGTATAATTTACATTGAATGTGTCAACAATTATAATGACCTTGCCCGCATTGTCGGCATATGCAGCGCCCTGAACTGATGTACAATTGAACTCGGTTCCATTAAACCCATCTGTATCAGTCATGGCACAGGTGTTTGGGCTACCAGTGCTGCCGCATTCCCAATAAGGACCTTGTGTCACACCAGTTCCGAGTGTTTGGTTAAGACGAGCTGAATAATATGTGAAAGAACCTGAACTTGGCGTTTCACAGTTTCGTTGGGCATAATTGGAAATCCGGATAAAACCATCGCCAGCAGCGGCACTCCCGCTTCCAGTATTGATATAGCGTGTATCTGTGCTGATATTGTTCATTACACACTCATAGCTTCCCGGACAGTCTTCAAAATCCCAAGAATCATAGGAATAAGAAAATATTCCGCTTCCTTTGGCACCGCTAGCACCCCAAGAAACACTCTCCACCCAATACATACATGACTTTCCACCAAAAGTAAAGCTTTGGCCAGACAAGGTTGGGACTATCATTGAAACAGTATCCGGTATCCCATTACCACTCATATCCAAGAAGTTCACTTGAAATCGTGCGTTAGTATCACCTGTGATTGAATTATGAATAATAGTGGGTTCATCAAAAAGCGGGACTGTTCCATTAATCCATTTTATCTCAAGCCAACCATAAAGCTGTTCTGGAAAAGAAATCATTATTTGGACATTCTGATAATGGATTTCATCAACACCCCAGACATCAACCTGCTTTAGATAACCATCTTCGGAGCTGAGTGGCACCACGACTGTTTCTTCAACAGTCGGTGCTTGGGTCTCATAATCGACCTCCAGCTCAGTCAGCTCTCCTTCCAAAACAGGAACACTCATCTCAATTCTTTTTTCGTTCTCTGTCTCGATTATCACACCTGTTTCCCTGAAGCTAATATTTTCTGCAATCTTTGGCAATGATACATTGACTGCTGATAGCTTGGATTCATTTGAAATAAGAGTCAGCTTTTTCTTCCACTTGACCGGCTTTCCAGACTCTGCCGGCATTTGGATGGTTTCAATAGAAATATTCATATCATTACATGGAACACTGAGGTTCAGATATTCAAAGACACTCTCTGAGTTATGAACTCCGATATCCATGCTGAATACTCCGCATCCCAGAACATCTAGAGTCCAAGCCAGCTCAACAGTCTCGCCTGGCTCAATCTTATCAAGCGTCTGAACTTCATCACTAACATTTACTTCTGATGGAGCCGTCAGCTTGGCCACTATGTCCTCTGCAACCGAGTTTTTGGCTGTGATATTTGCTGTGACAATGAACTTTGTGGCGGAAACATTTGTTATACTTGTATAAAGAATAGTCAGGCCTGGTTGGGCAGGAATCACCTGAACCGAAATTTCTGGCCTCGAATGTGCAATTAGTGTGTCTTGTGAAAAAGCATAGATTGCTTTCCAAATATACAATCCGGTTTTCTCTGCTTGGAGTTCGAAATAATAACGGTCATTGTCTTGAATTGCGGTGTGGTAAACCACTTCTCCGTCAGAATGCATTATTATGAAACTAACATTTGTGATTGACTCGACTGGTCCAGTAAACCATGTCTCAAGCAAGATGGAATCAAAGACATTTACGCTGTTGGTATCTATGGAAAAATCAGAGATTTCAACAACGCCTAGAATAGCTTCAGATGGATTCAGATAAATTGACTTGTTTCCCAGAAATTCAGCTTTTGATGCAGATGAACTATTGAATAATGCAAATCCATCTTGGTCGGTCAAGTTCGACACCAGTTCATTTTGATTTGAATCAAACAAAACAATCTTTTGATTAAAGATTCCGGTCTCATTATCCAAGATCAATCTTGTTTTCAGACTATCGTTTTCAAGAGTTATCTCAAGCTCTGTGCCTACCCAGAGCTCAAATTCGAATAAGTGTTCAACTTGTTTTGACTCAACCGGATTTCCGAGCGCCAAGTTCGTGGTGACTGAGACTATCAAAAGCAATGCCAGAGCTGTTATTGACAGCATCATCCTTGCTTTTCCAGATATTCTAGCCTTCAATTACACTACCTCCCAAAAACCTGTTCAAATCAATTAACACATCCATTGGAGTTCCTTTCAGCACCTTTTTTGCAGATGCAAACTCAAGTAGTAAGTTATCGTCTGTTACTATCTGTGCTCCTTTTGCATACTCTGCCATCTGGTCACTTGTTGACAAAAGCAAGGACGCTACCCTGTCAGGCGTGTCTTCATATGGCGCCCTTGGTCGCACTCCATCTTGGAAAATGATTTCAGTTAGCCTGTTCTGGGCTGATATATCCATAAGATAGAATCTCCAAGCTATGTTTTCAAGCTCGATTGGTGATTCTGAACCAACAAAGAGCATCTCGGTTGGATATGGTCCATCTCTCTCAGAACTCCTTATGTTTGCGAAAATAGCGGTGTTTGGAAATACTGATTCAAATGTCGCATAAAAGCTCTTGAATGTATCTGCTTCCATTAGATAAATCGGAACCCATTGGACAAACAGGCCATCTTGGCTTAAGTGTTCTTTTCCAAGTTCAAAGAACTCTTGTGAATAAAACATAGTTGAGATATCTTGCCAAGGGTCACAGAGTTCAGGAATTATCAAGTCAAACTTTTTCTCAGACCTTAGCAAATAGTTTCTTGCATCATCTATTATTAGCTCTGCCTGAGGATTGTTGAGAACATCAAGATTGGTTTTATTGAAATAGGATGCTGCATCAGCGACAGCTGGTTCGATTTCAAGAATTGTTGTTTTGACTTGTGCGGCAAGCTGACCTGCAGTCGCTCCAGTTCCAAGACCTAAAACCAGAGCGTTCTGTGGGTTTTCGTGTAACATCAGCGGCAGATATGCGAGCAGGTAATTGACTCGCAAGTCAGTGGCAGCAGTTCCGCTCTGACTTTTTCCGTTTATCAGCAAAGACTGGATTTCTCCACCTTCTTCAATAACATTGACGGTCGCATAAAGACCTTCTTTGTGAAAGACTATTTCTTTGTAGATTCGTGAATCTTCTGGAATTGAAAGTGCTCTGAAAAACCCTTTTGTATAAAATTTCTGAAGGTCATATGGAGCAAATGTTGAGAAAACAAGAAAAACAGTTGTGATTGCAAGCAAACCTGTGAGTCTGGGCTTTTTCAAAAAGGCCATGCCGATTGTCAGGTTCAGTATGCCTGCAACAATGAGTGTGTATCTTATGCCAATCAGCTGAATAAAAACAAATCCAGCCAAAAGACTGCCTAAAATTGCACCCATATTGTTTGAAGC
>JAAOXV010000057.1 GCA_018220955.1 Candidatus Altarchaeota archaeon
CAGCTTCACACTGGTACAGGTGTCGGCAAGATGGAGGGCTCACCTATTCCAATCCGCTGGCTCGGTGAAACCCTGAGACAAGATACTACGGGTTTTGAACCACTTATGCTTGAGCAAAAATGGATAGACACCATCAAACCAGTAATGCCGGTCGCATCTGGCGGACTTCATCCTGGCCAGATTGAGGCGGTTGTTGAAGTGTATGGCACAACTGACTTGACTATTCAAGCAGGTGGCGGGATTCACGGTCATCCAGGTGGTACTCTGACAGGTGCAAGAGCAATGCGACAAGCAGCTGATGCAGTAGCTGATGGGATTCCACTAAATACAATGTACAAAGAAAAAGAAGAACTACTTGGTGCAATCGAGCTATGGGGAATTACGCCAGCAGAAAAAATAAAGAATATGTTTGAACGATTTGAAAAAGATAAAGAGATTACTAGAACACGGCTATTGTCTTCTGGGATGGCAGGCATTGAGTGGTTCAATCAGGAATTCTCGATAAAAAGCTAACTGAAACTATTTAAAATCGGAATTTCAGCTATAGCTTACCCGCGGTAGCTCAGCCTGGTAGAGCGGGCGGCTGTAGCCGAGGACAGGCGTCCTTGGTCCCAATAGGGAGCCCTAAATGGGTGTAGCGCCAACTCTGATAGAAACCGTCTGGCCGCCGGTTCGAATCCGGCCCGCGGGACTTTTCAGTTATAATAAGTTATATAACATTATAAGTATCTATAACAATATGAATACTACAATACAGGTTCATAGCAAAACCAAGCAAAAGTTAGAGAATTTGAAAATTTATTCAAGAGAACCCTTTAATTCAGTGATTGAAAGGCTGCTTGCTAGTGGCATAGACACTACGCCTTTGTCTAAACAAAGTCTAGTTAATATTCAAGAATCTTTGAAAGACATAGAAGCAGGTAAGGTTTATTCAAACAAGCAAATAAAGAAAAGGCTAGGACTATGAGTTATGAAATACTCTGGTCAGAAACAGCAGTAAAGCTGCTTGAAAAGCTTGACAAAAAGCTTCAAAAAAGAATAATTGAAAAGCTTGAATCCATCACAGAAAATCCATTTGCCTTTGTAAAAAAGCTAGTCGGATTGCCACTCTATCGGCTTCGAGTTGGAGATTATCGAATTATTTTAAGTATTGAGGCAAAAAAATTGATTATCTTTATTCTAGAGCTCGGGCATAGAAAAATGGTGTATAAATAAAAAAAGAAAAAAGAGCTCATTTTTTGAGCTTCTTATAACAGAACCACCAGTCTTTGCACTCAATTTCTCCTTTATTAGCTCGCTTTAGTCGCTCTTCTGCTGTGGCCTGATCTTGTGCTGGCGGCAGAATAACCTGTTCCTGTATCAGCTCATTCTCTGGCCAATTTGCTGGCAAAGCTATCTTGTGCTTGTCAGCAGTTCTAAGTCCCTCTACCATCCGCCTTATCTCCTCCATATTTCTCCCAAGCTCTTGTGGATAATACAAAATAGCTCTTATGATTGATTTCGGGTCAATTATGAACACTGCTCGAACCGTGTTTGCTCCTTTACCTGGATGAATCATTCCAAGCTTTTTTGCGATTTCACCTTGGTCATCCGCGATTATCGGAAACTCTATCTTTGTTTCAAGCTTCTCTTTTATCCAATCAGTCCATTTGATATGGCTAAAAACTTGGTCAATGCTGAGTCCAATCAGCTCTGTATTCATTTTTTTGAACACACCCATCTTGCGCTGGAATGCTACAAACTCAGTTGTGCAAACCGGCGTAAAGTCAGCTGGGTGTGAAAACAACACAACCCATTTACCTTTGTATTTTTTCGGAAACTTGATTTTCCCCTGTGTAGTCTGCGCCTCAAACTCAGGCGCCTTTTCCCCTATAAGCGGCATTTTTTCTGTCATTCATATCACCTCATAATACTATACATTAACATGGTCCAGTAATATAAAATACTGCTGCTCGGATTGACATAGACAAGAATGGATTGATTTTTATCTTGGGTATACAAAAACAGGCAAGGTTCTGAAATAATCCTGACCATAAAGTCGTTGGACAAAAGCAGTATCGACTTTGTGGATATCTGCACAAGCAGATTCTTCACCAAGTATTACATAGCTATAGGCATCACGAATAGTCGGCTGCTCGGCCA
>JAAOXV010000058.1 GCA_018220955.1 Candidatus Altarchaeota archaeon
CTGGAAACAAGATAGAGGTTGAAAAAATAGATGATGAAGGGCTTGAAGAAATGGGAGGCCTTTTTGAAGAAGTTTTAGGAGATTCGTGTTTTTTGGCATATCATAGACGAGACAAAAATTCGTCTTTTGTCATTAAAGACAAAGAATTAGAAGCCTTTAATATTGGTTCAGACAAATCAACAATCTTTATGGGTGATGTATCAGGAGAAATTCTTTATCTGAGTTCAGAAGGAATTTATGTTTTCAAAGACGAAAGTTTGGACTTTCTTTGTGGAACACCTATTATACATAAAATTTATGCTGTTCATTTGGTTGAGAATGAGCTCAAAGGGATAATCAGCTCTGGATGTCGGTTTTATTATGGAACTTTTCGTTCTGGACCTAACCTGAAAGAGATGAGCACTAAGAAAAGTCCGACCGAACTTTTTGGTGAAAAGTATGTTAGCAAGGACTTTGTTGTTGATGCAATGATTGCTCGTCCAAGACAAGTTTATCAATTACCGAATCATCTTTTATCAGTCTCTGGCTCTCCAAAATCAGGAGTTGTTCATGATCTTTATTCTGACCATCGGGAATTTAGTGGAGGTCCAGTTTTGTATGATGTTGATGAAGACTCTTTAACTTCATTAATCAGACGCCCCGAACACTTGAAGAGTTTGCGTTTAGTTCTTAAAAAAGGAGATGCGGAAATCAGAATTTGTGACAAAGGATGCGGTTTTTATGGGAACGATGTTTCTAAAACATATTCATATGATGCGTTTAGTGTATTTGAGAATATATTAATTGAGGATGAGGTGAGCGAACATGAATGAAGACCAAATAAAACGCTTGTTGGAAGCCTCAGATTTGTTCTTTGATGACCGTGGAATTTTTTATTTTGGTTTACCGGTTTATGAAAACGGTAAAAAGATTTTGAAAAAATGTCCTTTATTGACTTTTGATGATTTGCTTAACCTTTTGGAACTTCCTGATGTTCAAGAAATGCCTGTTGATATCGACAAAGGAATGAAAGTCGCATATGATGTGTTTCAAACCTATTGTGGTGATTTTCGTTTGACTTCAGACCAAGTCAGAACACAATCTTTTGATGTTTCCTCAAAAAAACGTGCTAAGGAATCATACCACGGTTTGAGAAAAAAACTTTACAAAGAGCTGGAAACAAAGCCAGCTTCAGAAATGCTGGAAAGTCTGAAATCTGTTGCCATGTATAAAAAAATCAGTGAATTTGATAGTGAGCTTACGACCGTGGATTCCCAGCTTTTCAATTTTGCTAATGAATTAAGTTCTGAACAAACAGTAAACGTCAAAATATCAGAAGCCTCAAATCCAATTTCCAGACTTTTTGTGAAAAAAGAAGGAAAAGATTATGCAATCGAAGTATGGCTTCAAAGATATCTCATTTATGGACATGAAAAAAGAAAGTTTTACAGATTTCCTTCTGCTAAAATATCGACTAAAATAACTAATAGTGGGGATACGAGTCCAGCTAGAATATTCTCGCGCATAAGAAACCCGTTTCAGAAATCAGAGAATATATGTATTGTAACAGAGCATACTTCTGGCATATCTGATAAGTCTGAAATGGCTAAGATGGTTTTGTCAGATGCTATCGGGACTGTCATTGGAGGATATCACTCAGGGGCAAATCCATACGTGTATCTGAAGAACAGTTTGTATGATAAGCTTGAAGTTTCTAAACAAACCGCAAGACAGCTTTTTGATTCTGGTAAAGTGTATATCCATCCTCGCTATCTTGGTTATCTTCCAAAATCACCAAAAAAAATCAAAAAAAAACAAGATAGTGATAAACGAAAAGTAAAAGCTGAACGGGCTCGTAGTTATGAGAGTAGTGGTTCGACTCAATCTAGAGGCGGGTCTTCGCCAACAGTACCTATGAGAATTAAAAAAGGTCAATCTGGAGGAAAATCCATACTGGGAGAGTGTTCAGAGGTTCCAGAAGAAAGAAGAGCTAGTGATGAAAGGACTGAACAAGCCAAAAGGCGCGCTAGGCGACTATTTTTTGGAAGTGGAGATGTAAGTGTGCCTCGACCTGAAAGAGTATCCACACCGTCAGTACCTAGGCGAGAGATGGCGACACCGTCAGACAGAGAATCTCCGCCGACAGAGTATGGGGAAGAAAATAGGACTCACTATCAAGAGGAATCTTTACAAGCAGATTATTTAGATGCGCATGATGCGGAAGCACAAAATCCACTTAGACAACAAATGCTAGCTGAAATGGATAGATTAAAGACTGAAATGTCAGGACCTGAAGGTGATGCAATCCTAGAAAGAGGGGGTGCAGTGGTTGTTGAAGAAAGAAGGGATTACAGTAAAAGTGGCCTTAAACCTGGGAAAAGATATACATCAGGGAAACGGTTTGAGAATGGAGAATGGGTTCAAGTTTGGAGGCTATCCACAACAGGAGAGGGTCACATAGTAATTCCCATAGAAAGCGAAACTTCTTACAAAAAACCTCATAAGAAAAAATCAAAAGGATGGCTGACAAGATTTAAAGAAGCGGTTGATAATGTTAGTGAGAATGCTTGGAATTTCGGTTAGGTTCTTTATTTTTATTAGTCATCTCTCTTCTTTGAAAACCCGAAAACCTGAAATCATTTATAAAAGTCCAGACCACTCAAGACTGTGCCTGACTATTATCCGACATATTATTGGATGCAGCCGTCCGACTATCCACCACCAGGGCCGCAGCCAAACCGGGTTCTTCCCTGGTTGGTTATTTTCTTTTTGATAATTGGGTCTTTCTATACTATCTACAGTTTTGTTCAACCAGATTTTGCGCTCAAGGGTATTGATTGTGACAGGAACTATGTGGTCGTTAATTTGCTGATCGCCAAATCTGGCCGTATGTTTTCAGGCGATTTTCAGATAGATATCAGTGCAGCTAGCTATACAAAAAAGCTGACCGCCAGTGTTGAAGAAGGTCGGGACCTGAACGTGGTCTTTCCTGTCAGCCTGGCACCTGGTACTTATACCGTCTTAAGCCACTTTCGCGGCAATTTGATAGGGTCGGACAAGTGTACGGTTAGATGAGCCAGCTGAGTTGCCAGAGTGCGAAATGCTTATAATTCTTTAAAAATGCCACCACAAGGGAAACAATATGTTCGAAACAGCTGTATTCAAGCAAAGTGTTAGGGTAATGCCAAAGCTACTGAAAGGCAATACCAAGCAGGCAGTAGCAGATGCACTCAAAGAGACAGAAGGGCAGATTAGCAAGACTAGCGGGATGTTGTTGTTAGTGACTGGTGTGAAAGATGTTGGAGAAGGTAGGATAATCCCGGGTGATGGGGCTGTCTATTTTGATGCCGTTTATGAGGCGCTTGTGTTTAGTCCAAAACTGCATGAGGTAGTGGATGGTGAGATAACAGACATCGTAGAATTCGGTGCGTTTGTCAGAATCGGCCCAATGGATGGGCTGATACATATTAGTCAAGTAATGGATGATTATGTTTCATATAGCAAAGAAGGTGTGTTGCAAGGAAAGCAGAGTAAGAACAGCTTGAAGGTTGGTGATAAGGTCAGGGCTAGGATAATATCTATTAGCTATAAGGCTGAACCAGCAAAATTAGGGTTGACAATGCGTCAACCAGGATTGGGGAAATGGGAATGGCTACACGAGGAAAAACAGGAATAAAAGTCTGCAGAAAATGCAGGATAATGGTTGAAAAAGAGATTTGCGCACTGTGCGGAGGGTCTGACTTTACAACTACCTGGTCTGGATTTGTGATTATCCTTGACCCAGCTAAATCAGGAATCGCTAAAAAAATGGAAGTATCGGTTCCAGGAAAATTCGCGCTCAGGGTGAGATAAATGAGAATAAGTATCAAACAAGACAACAAAAATAAACTACTTGGTCGAAGGGAGGTGGCATTCGAAGTCCATCATAAAAAATTAGCTACCCCTTCAAAAAATGAGCTAGCTGAGATATTGGCTGCTAAGCTAAACGTAAAGCTGGACCTTATGGTTATCCGACATTATAGAACTCAGTTTGGTAAGCATCTTGCTAATGGAATTTGTTTGATATATGAATCAACAGAGAAAATGACTGCTGCAGAAAGTAGGAAACATATCAACGAAAAAAAACGGATAGGAATCAAGCCAGTCAAGAAACCAGCTAAGCCTGTAGAGGCACCAGCTGAGAAACAAGAAGAGAAACCAGCTGAGGCAGAAAAGACAGAGCCAGCTAAAGAAA
>JAAOXV010000006.1 GCA_018220955.1 Candidatus Altarchaeota archaeon
GCTGATACCGCTCTTCCGACACCTTTCTGCTATTTCCTTATACTCATCTCCTACCGCATCCTTTAGTATCTCTTTGGCCCCTTCCTCACTTATATGACGAAACTCACCCCAGTGTTTGATAAGAAAGCTAAGTAAGGCACGCTTGTTGCTGGAGTAACCGATATGTGAGTAGGTTGGAGCAACTAAGTGGATTGAAATTGCGACATCCTTTCTGGTAAACAGCTCGATAAAAGCTCGGCTAAACCTGAGCAGATTCTCCTCAGCTTCTTTGTCTGTTTCCGGACTGCTGGCATCTATGACCAGTATCCACCTGTCTTCTGACGGGCTATAGAAGTCTTTGGTCAGCATTTTTCCAGACTTGGCCAACCCCTTCCACCAGACTTTTGATAATGGGTCACCAGGCACAAACTCCCTAATACCTGAAAACTCAAGAGAACTTCCGCTCTGTCGTTTGACCAGGTCACCAGACTCTTTTATCATATATGGGTTCTTGGTATAAACAACATTCTTTGCCTTTATTCTTGGCAGCACAGTCAGCTCAGCTGGTTTGGAGGTGGTCTTATACACATTCGAGAAAAAGAAAGGAAAGCTAGCCAGCTGAAATTTGAGCACATCAAACCTATAATATCCCATATCCAGCTTGCCACTCACCTTTAGCTCGTGCCGGTTCTTTAGTAGCGAGCTGCTTGTGCTTGACTCAAGCTTGAATGGCAGCTGTGGGAATGAGAGCAAAGGCAGCTTGGATTTCATTCTTAGCTTAAAGCTGACCGGCTTGCCTTCTTCAAACACACTGTTTTTAATGACTGGCTCAATCTGGGCCGACCGAAGCGACAGGATACGAAGAATATGGATAAGAAAACAGCTGACCAACAGAGCTTCCAAAAACAACAGCGTGTCCATATATCCAATTAGCAAAAGTGGGGAGAGCAGGAACGAAACATAAGGAATAAAAGACATGAGCTGTATTACTATTGCACCCATCGTGAACCCGCTCTTTGCAGGAAACAATAGCGGCAAGAGTGCGATACCCACATAAAAAGCATTTTTGATTATGTGTTTTTTCCTAAGCCGGTAAATCTCTTTCTCTACCTTAGCTTTTGGCATGGCCATAAACTTCAAAAACCGAAAGGCTGCGCTTGCCATAAGACCAATAGCTATAGCACGAAGCAGATGCGGAAGCGCAATCGCAAACAAAACAAGTGCAAAATCAAGATTGCTGTCGGCCAACCGGATGTTGAGCAGCCAGTCTCGCCAGTCTAGCATAGACACAAGAAAGAGCAGCCCGCCAGCTGCAAACCTCTTCACAACCGAGCTGAGCGGTTCCCTCATTTTGCATCCACTTGTTCTAGTGTATCATTTACCACCTGTGTGGTCGTGACCCCTTCAATCTCATTTTCTGGTTTTATGCCAATCCTGTGATGCAGTGTCCAAACTGCATACTTACGAACATCGCCTGGTGTGACATAGCTGCGCTCATTCACAAGCGCGACTGCCTGGCCTATGTTCATAAGCGCTATCGAAGCTCGTGGACTTGGGCCCCAGGCAACCACTGGATTATCTCTGAGCTTGGTCACAATCTCGGTGATATACTCAATTATGTCATCAGTCACTTTCACCTGTCTAACACTATCCCTTAGCTTGAGAATTTCTGGTTTGGTGAAGACCTGCTTGACCCCTTCTGCTGCCCTGGCCCTAAATTTCTTGACTATCTCTTTTTCTCCTTCCAAGCTTGGATAGGCTATATTTACTTTAAACAAGAACCGGTCCAATTGCGCTTCTGGTAAGGGATATGTCCCTTCCTGCTCAACCGGGTTTTGAGTAGCTATCACGATAAACGGTTTTTCAAGTTGCAGTGTGTTGCCTTCTATAGTCACCTGTTTCTCCTCCATTGCCTCTAACAGAGCTGACTGTGTTTTCGGGCTGGCCCGGTTTATCTCATCTGCCAGAATTATATTGGTGAAAATCGGTCCTTTCCTGAGCTTGAAATCTCCTTTCTTTGGGTCAAACATCATGGTGCCCACTATGTCGGTCGGCAACAAATCAGGTGTAAACTGGATTCGCTTAAAATCCGCATTCACCATTTGCGCAAATGTCTTTGCCAGAGTAGTCTTAGCTACGCCTGGCGGTCCTTCCAGCAGGATATGGCCGTTACAGAGCAGCGCAGTTATCAAGCACTGGCTGACCTCTTCATAACCGACCAACACCTTGCTGGCATTGTTCATAAATTCTATATACTTTTTTTTCATCCTCCCACCCCTCTTAATGCAAATGTGAGTATAATCACAGCAAACGCCAACAGATAATAGTTCAGGTTTTTAGGTAACATGTCCCATAGCTTGTTTTTCACAAACTCGGTGGCTGAGTTCGCAAAACTCTTTTTCACACTGTCTGGTATCTCTACACCTTCTAACGCATCACCCAGCTGGTCTAAAGAACCGTCCCTTGCCATCTCACGAACATAGTCGCGAGCTATTTCATAGATGGTCGATAGGTCAAGCTGTCGCAGCAGCTTGTA
>JAAOXV010000059.1 GCA_018220955.1 Candidatus Altarchaeota archaeon
CCTTTGTTATACAGAAAATAGATTCCGAGTCCGACTAAGAGAATAATAAGAAATAAAACTATTGAAGTGATGGTTCTGTTTCTGACATCCTTGTCTTCATGCCCTTCCGATGTGCCGACATAGGACATTGCAAACATTGAAACAAGCCCACCTGCGAACAACGCAATCCCTTCTACAAAATTTCCTGTTTGAAGGGCACCAAGTGCCAGAAAGCTGAAGACAACAAAGGTAATCAGATTAGGGACCGTCAAAAGATGGTTTTTCATACGCCCAAACGTCCCTTTTACATCAATAGCCATCATCAGCCATATATACACACCCATAATTAATGCTTGTGATGAAGATTCCAGACCTCTTTGTCAAATTGTTCTTTGTTATCATAATCTTATTTCTTGCGCTCGGTTTTGCAGCAACAGATAACTCAAACCCGCTTGCCGAACAGTTTGGCGGGATTTTATCACCGTTATTCGGCTTTTTCGAGCTTTTTGGTGCGTCCGACCAAATCCATTGTCCGTATGTCAGCTCATACACCAACCAGCTTTATTCAAGTGGTGAGCTGACGATTACTGGGAACAACCCGCTCTGTGATGCAGTTGAGTATGCGTTTTGTATAAGCCAGGGCGGCAATACTGACAACTTCAATACCTCCCGGCCAAAGGGTGAGTGCACGACCGAGCTGGATATCATAACAGAGCAACAGAATGACCGGATACTTGCGTTTGATGGTGAGTGCGCGCTTGAGACTATGCCAGGAAATGACCATAGAACCACCCAGATAGAAATTAAGATAGAAAACGAAAATTTTGATATAACTATAATAAATCAAGATGGCTCTGTCGCATCAAGCGGCACAGTCTCGCAAGACGCTTTTCTTGTCAGCATAGCTGAATATGAGGGCCTGGCAAATCAGGGCCTGGCATCTGCACTGCTCGGTCAGCTGATGCCGGTCTGGCAGTGCTTTATTTTCTTCGGGCTTCTGCCTTTCATTGTTATGTTTATGTTTGTCCGCGATATACTTGGTTTCACACTACTGTCACCAGGCACACGCGGTATTATCTCGTTCTTTGCATCTTTGCTTGCTGTGCAGACCGGCGCGTTCGCAAACATAATCGTTCAGATAGTTAAGATGGCCGAGCTTTCTATCAGCACAGCCTTCATCAGTGTTTTATTATTCTTTTCTATGCTATCTGTGGTCATGAGCTGGATGGGCTCAGCCTCAACCGCTGCTGGCGAAGCGCAGATACAGGCAGCCGAATATGTAGCTGGTGCTGCTCAGAAAAAGTCCTGGGCAGCGATTTCAACCGCGCTGAAAGGTGGTGAAAAAGGTGATGATTTACCGCCGCCAGGAAAAGAGTAAATGATTATATATTGAGAAAACCTGAGATTTAGGTGAGAAAAGGAGCAGCTGATACAATTTGGTTGATGGTCGGGGTTGTTCTTCTTTTGTTCATAATGGCTTCATTTGCACCAAGCTCACCTATGTCTAGTGCATTTATGACCATGAAAACCACGGTTTCAGAGATGTTTGGTGGTGGCACCATGTTCTGTCCGTTCATTAACCCTTATGCAATCCAGCTCTTCTCGAGCGGCGAGATAATCGTATCTGGCAGCAATTCTTTTTGTGACCCTGTTGAGTATGTGCTTTGTAGTGAAAGTAGTGCTAGCTTTGATGAAGATGATGAAATTGGAGGATTCAAATGTGATTCCGGTGATGGATACGGAACTGTGTTTGTGGATGATGGCCAGTGTGTGAATACAGCCGACCCGCCTGAAGTGGAAATATATTCCGTGAAAGTTGGAGAGGAAAACAATGTGATTATTGAACCTTCAAATCGTCCTAACACCATTGAGCTAACCAATGACGAGTTTCTGGCATACATGAACAGTTATGCACAAACATATGGTGAGGATATCAAAGAAAACAAAGTGGCTGTTCAGCTTATGAGCCAGAAAATCCCGCCATGGCAGTGCTTTGTGATTTACGGACTCTTACCGTTCCTGATTATTTACTATATCCTGAATGATATCCTGATGTTCGCATACTTCAGATCAAACACCCGGCGAGTGATTGCATTGTTTGCATCCTTGTTGGCCATAATGACTGGTGCGTTTGCTCAGGTGATTGTGGCGATTTCAGGTTTCACCGGTCTAGCAATCGGCTCATCGTTCTTGATGATGATATTCTCTCTTGCCATTCTAGCAGTCCTGCTTGGTCAGTTCACTGTAACTGCGGGTGTGGCAGCTAGTACGACTCAGGCAGTCCAGCAAGCTGTGACTGGCGCGCTCTCGCTCGCGGCTGTTGCCAGAAGCTTCAACCAAGGCAAGCAAGAGGAAAAATAGGTGATTGAGTGAAAAAGGCAGTTCTATTGTTATTGCTAGTTTTGTTGTCACAACCAGTTTTGGCTCAAGACCAGCCAGAGTTGCCTGGTGCGCTTCAACCCTTCAGTGATGCGTTTAGCGCTCTGTTTGACACGCTTAGCTCAATTGGGTTTCTTCCAAGCTTTGAGTTAGAAGGCACTGCTTTGTTGGACTCCGAGGATTTCAGAGCTTTCCTGGTAATCTTCCTAATGTTCTGGATGGTGTTTGAGACCTTTATTGAACTTAACTCGATTTTTTCATTTGCATTTTCTTTGATATTGACCAGCTTTTTGCAGAGTAACTTTCCAACTATGTTTGCAATCAGCTCGGCCCAGAGCTCGTTCCAGTTTGTGTTCTCAGCTTTGTTCATTTACTTGTTGCTTGACTTCATAATGCGCTTTGTCTGGGCGCTCAAGCCAGGTACCAAGTTGGTGCTCAAAATGACTATTGTGTTTATGGCAGTGATGTTCATGGACTTCACCAACATATATGACGCCATGCACGGTTGGGTGGTAAACCTGGTTGGCGGTGTCGGGTTTATCGGGTTTATCATATTTCTGATAACTGTCCGAGTTTTCTATATGTTTTTTGCAATGATGAATCTTGGACCAGCTCTGCAGATGAGAGACGCGGCTGGCAGCTTGCCTGGAAAAACAAAAGAAGAAATAGAAAAAGCGGGCAAAGCATATACTGATAGGCGAGGAGGGAGAAAATAATGGATCTGATGTCAATCATACAAACCGGGCTAACCATGATGTATATGTTCATGATTTTCAATAGTCTGGACGCATCAATAAAGGACCTGCTCAAGAGCCAGCAAGTGTTTGGCGGTAAACTGCTCTTTTTCATATACTCTTTGCTTGTATACTACAAAGGCTTTATGTTCCATATCCCGTTTTGGGACTTCTTTTTCAACACGCCAATCTACAATGCCTACTCGGTCATCGATTATTTTACTAGCTCATTTATCGGGGTGTCAATCGCACCACCAACAGGGTTCATGTACTTTTTCTTGTTCATAATTCCGGCCATGTTTATTTACCGGTTTGTCCAATACTGGACCAGCTATCTGTTCATGGATCAGCGGATAGGCAAGCTAGCTGGTATATTGGGTGTCTCGATATTTGCGACAGCCGGCGGAGTTGGACTTATCAATAGCATGACTATTCCACTTGGTTTTCCTGGATTTGGAACTGGGCTTATGTCAAGCTTGCTACTGTCCTGGCCGTTCTCAGAGTTTGCAAGTATGGGTGTTGGACTAATCGTCGGTGTTGTGTTGTTTATTCTTTTTACCTATTTTCTGTTCAAGAAAGTCCTGATTCAGGCAGTCGAGACAAGTGTGACTGACACAGCCGATATAAGTAGTGTTTGGATGTTTCTGGCTTTGGTTGTTTTGAGCCTGACAGTCCTGTTCGGTGGGATGATAGGGCCTTTTGTTGGCCCGGCAATTTTTGGGATAATCGCAGTTGTGTTGATTTTGCTTAGCATTAAAGGAATCATCCAAAAACCACTCGCGTTTTTCATGATTCTTGTACTTATGGCAATTATGTCACTTCCACTCCTTGCATCGTTTGGAGTTGTCAGTTTTGCCATTCCAGACACGATTCTTAATATGATGGCCTTTGTTTTCCTGCTTATGGGCCTGGCTGCCTTCACAGAACTGATGATGTTATTGGTTTTGGTCATGCTACAAGCTATGCTCAAGAAGGCAGCGACAGGGGAGTAAGAAATAAATATAGCACCGTAACATCATAGAGTGGATTTGAAATTCATTGACAGGGAAAAAGAGATATGGCGACTCGGCAATGTGCTGTCTGACCCGCCAAACTATATTTTGGTTGTTTATGGCCCAAAATCAAGCGGGAAGAGTACTTTGATGATGCGGATAGCCAGGGCATTTCAGGATAACAGTTTTGTTTATTATGATATGCGGGCCCGGCACCCGAAAAAGATAGAAGATGTACTTGCGACAGAGAGACCAGGGTTGGTGAAAAGATTTAGACGCATGTTTAGAAAAAAGAAGTTTGATGATGGGATAGAGATACGCAGGTCTGAAATGAAAGCCATCCGTAAGGGCGAGGAAGACGCGTTTAAACCACTGCTTCCGGTCTTGCGAAGAATGAACAAGCCGGCACTTATACTTGATGAAATACAAGCACTTCAGTTTGGTGAGCTCAGCAAAGAGAGTATTTCGTCTGTTCTGAACTTTCTTGTTACCATCACTAAACGGCTTCATCTGGCCCATGCAATCATAGTCACGTCAGACTGTCTGTTTGTACACGAGGTAATGCATCTGGCGGCGCTTGAGGAAGCTGCTGAGTTTATGTTTATCGGTGATTTGCCGGAAAACGCAGTTAAGGCATGGCTTGAGAATGAAGGGCTTGGAAAAGAGGAGAGAAATAGGATTTTTGAAATGGTTGGTGGGCGACCATACGATCTCTGGGTTGTCTTACAACACTGGCGAAACGAGAAAAACCTAGATATACTTGACCAGACTGTTCAGAGAAAGGCAGAGCGAATCAAGTTTTTACTCAGTATGTTGCCTGATAAAGAAAAGCGCAGGTATCTGAAAGACCTGAAAGAGATGCTTTATCTCGGCAAGCTGAAAGGGGTAAGGCCGGACTTTCTGGACTGGGTAATCAAGAATGAGATTGCCTTTTTCGACCCTGTCACTGGAAATATCTTCCCAATAAGCACAGCAATGAAGAATGCGCTGGAATCAATCTTTCAGTAATTCTTTTTAACCTTCTCATTCATTTCTTTTGTGGGAAATCACATAATAACTGCAGCGCTTCCATACTCAAATGGTGAATTACATCTTGGTCATCTGCGGAGCACCTATCTACCACCAGACATTTATGTTCGGTTTCTCAGGCAGCTTGGTGACCAAGCCATCTACTTGTGTGCAACAGATGAGCATGGCACTCCGATTTTGTTGAGCTCAGAAAAAGCCAAGCAAAAGCCAGCTGAGTATGTGAAGCAATGGAGAACCCGGCATTTGGCTGATCTGAACTCGATTGGCATCAAATTTGATTTGTTCTCACATACTCATGACCCAGCTCATATTGAGCTAACACAAAAAATGTATGAAAAAATCAAGGTCCACACTTTCCGCTCGCCTGTTCAGCAATATTGGTGTCCAGACGAGGATAAACCACTTCCAGACAGGTACGTGATTGGTCAATGCCCGTTTTGCCAGGCAGAAGAACAATATGGTGATACTTGCGAATCATGTGGCAAGGCCATCCCACCAGGCAAGCTAATTGACCCGAGCTGCAAGACTTGTGGAGCCAAGGCGACCGTGAAAAAAAAGGAGCATATATTTTTCAGACTTAGCGCATTCGCCGATCGGCTAGCTAGCTGGATATCGGATGAATTAGATACAACCCAGGATATCAAGAACTTCGCGCTTGAATGGGCAAAAGATCTGAGGGACTGGGATATTACAAGAGATATAGATTGGGGCGTGCCGATACCAGACTATGATGGTGTTTTCTATGTTTGGTTTGACGCACCGATTGGGTATATGACTACACTTCGTAGCTGGTGCGAAAAAACTGGAGAAAAATTTGAGGATTGGTGGAATCCAAATTCAGAGATAGTTCATTTTATTGGAAAAGACATAGTTTATCATCATGTACTTTTTTGGCCAGCTATGCTTATGGCGGCCGGGTTTGCCTTGCCAACCAAGGTACCTGTTCGCGGGTATCTGATGCTCGAGAACAAGAAGCTTAGCAAGAGCAGAGGCAGATATCTGTCAATAGCTGATTGGATTCAATCAGGTCAAGACCCAGAATACCTGCGGTTCTATCTGTCTTTTACCACACCGCTTGGAATGAAAGACACAGACTTTTCAGCAGACGAATACCACTCGGTTGTTAATGAGGGATTGGTCAACAACTATGGCAACCTACTACAACGAATTCTCAAATTCTCAGAACGATTTGATTCAGCTATTCCTAAAGCTAAGCTTGGACCTATATTCAATGATGTGCGTGAGAAAAAGAATGGTTTTGAGCAGTTGATGAGCAAGGGCAAGCTGATGGCCGCACTAAAGGTAGCAACAGGAGCCGCCAATGACGTAAATGCTTATTTCCAGGGTGCAGAACCGTGGAAGTATGAGAAAACCGCGCCAGACACTATCAAAACCGCAGCAAGCTGTCTTAAGTTGATAACCCAGATGCTTGCGCCGTTTATACCAGTCAGAGCAGAAAAAGCAGCTGACTTGCTTAATATAGAGCTTAGCTGGAAAGATAGTGAGCCACTCAAGTCAGGACATAAGCTAAAAAACCCGAAAATCTTGTTTGATCATGTCAGTGACAGTGATGTTGAAAAAATCAAGTCAGTCTATGGAGATAGCTGAGTCCACATTTCTATTAGCTCTTTAGGTTCAAGTTCTCTGACTTTCTTATCTATCCCAAGTTTGTCAAAACCCGCCAGCTTGAGTGCATTGTCTGTATTTTTACCTGGATAGCAGAATAAGTCCCTGATAAATATCTCTAGCTTGTCCCAGTTTTTCGGTAGCTCTTTTGGTACTAGCTTGACTATGCCAAGCTCGACTTCAGGTCTTGGTTCGAACACAGATGATGGGAATACTTTTTTCAGCTCAGCATCAAATAACAGATTGCAGGTCACGCTAAGCCGACCATAATTACTGCTGCCTGGCTTAGCTATCATCCGTTTTGCAAACTCTTTCTGTAATCCAAGTATAGCTATCTTGATAGGAGCTTGTACTCTTAGAACCACTTTGCTTGAAATATTGAAGGGCAGGTTGGCCACAAGCTTGTCTGTTTTTGGCCACTCTGTTTTGAGTGCATCCCCCCAGATAAGTTCAACATTGCGAGGAAGTCCGAGCAAATACCTGGCTAGTCTATGATCCTTTTCAATCGCATAAACAGTCTTTGCTTTTTTTGCCAGCTGTCTTGTGATTATGCCCTTGCCTGGCCCAATCTCTAGTACAGTCTCACTCTTGTCTATCTCAGCTAGCTTGGTCATATAGCTGGCCACAGCCGGCTCTACAAGAAAATTTTGACCAAGTCTTTTGAGTGCACGCATATAGTTTAGGATACGCAAGGATTTTAAACCTTAACAGCTATGGCTTGCGTGAAACTTAAGGAGATAAAGGCTTTGAGCACAGACAAGCTTGAAAAAAGATTGACTGAGCTTGAGCTTGAAATGCAGAAACTGCGGGCAAAGCATGCGCTTAGGACTTTGGAAAAACCAGGCCTGATTAGGTCTACCAAGCGTGAGATAGCCACGATTTTAACACTACTAAACCAACGGAGGTCGGCTAAGAGTGGATGATATTCTGAAATCAGCGGGATTACCAGAAGAAGTTTGGGAAACTATTGCAAAAGAGACTCAGAGAATTGTTGTAAAAGCAGTGCGCCGGAGATGGGGCAAGTGGGTTACGGTTATTGAAGGACTTGACAAAGGCGTGGATGGAAAAAAGCTGGCAAAGGAATTAAAGCAAAAGCTAGCATGTGGCGGAACATTCAAAAACAACAAGATTGAACTACAAGGCGATCACAGGAAAAACATAAAGAAAATCCTGGAAAAAGAGGGTTTTTCGCCTGATAGTATAGAGGTCAAGTAATTTAATTAGCCGCTCGATATAGCAGCGTGATATTATCAGAAGAGCTAATAGGCTCAAGCTGCAAGATAGTTGAGTCAACAGACAAGGCTCGGATTGGGTTGGCTGGCACTATCGTGGACGAGACCAAGAACACGTTTATTCTTAGAACTGACAAGGGCGACAAGATTGTGCCTAAAAAAGAATGCAGCTTTGTGATTGAGCTTGACAAACGGAAATACAGAATCGATGGCAAAATGCTGGTTGGCCGGCCAGAAGACAGGGTCAAGCAGGGCATAAGACAGAGAAAAAAGTGGCATATGCCCAAGTTCTTTTTCAATTGATTGTTAAAGTGGTTGTGGATTCGATACGGCGCGGGCTTAAGGGTTAACAACTAAAGGAGGTCGCGCGCATTTCTTGTCGATTCCCAAATTGTCCAAGAAGATTACTTTGTTGGCCGATCTACCTAATTCCCTTGATAGGGAATTTTTAAAACAAGAAACTTCGACTTTGATTTTGAAACCGCTCGTGATTTTATCAACCACATAAGTAAAATCATTATCCCCGGAAACGAGAATAAGTGTATCAGCTTGATTTTTATAACAAGCTTCTAACATATCGGATGCAATCATAACATCAACTTTTTTTTCGGTGAAGTCCTGAAAGGTTTGTCTACACTTAAAGCATTTCACATCTTTCTTTTTTAGTTTGCCTAATCTTAAGTCAACATCCGGTAGGTGGTTGACCCAATCAAGAAATCGTTGTTGATCTTGAATGGTCTCTGATGACATATTCGATCGGGGTGGAACCGTGTAATACTGTGAGTTGCGGATTCTTTTTCGTTTTCCAATTAACAACTTAGCCAACTTTGAAAAATCAATTTTTTTAGTCCCAAGATTTTCTTTACAGGCATGGTAGAAATTTCCACCATCAATAAAAACGATGACTCTTTCAATTGAAGGCATAAACAATTTATAACATGAAATATTATTATAGCTTTGCAAAATTTTAGTGAGGAAAATGATCCTAGGGTTGACGAGCAACCCTAGGGATGTTATAATTCTAGTACGTCACCTATATTAATAAAAGTTTCTAATGGAAGAATTTTATACAAAACACTTGAATATTCTACGTTATTACAACATAAACCCCTCTTACTCTATAACTTTCTGGAATTTTAGTACATCACCTATACTAATGAAAATTTCTAGTGGAAAAATCTTGCATGGGATGAAAATCAAAGAGACACAATAGGCAGAAAAACATAAATCAAACGAATACATATCAATTCGTGGTGAAAAAGCAGGGTGAATGCTCGGCACATGGTTGCAAGCACAAAGGAACGATCTATAAATGTCCACACTGCGAATATTTTTACTGTAAAACCCATTTAAGACCAAAGTTGGCCGGATTGCCGAGAGATGAGTCAAGCGAATTTATGGATGACTATCGTAGTGAAGGAGGCCATCCTTGTGCATCTTATTACACCCATCGAAAACAAGAGGAAAAATTAAGGGATAGGTTGTATGTAGAGTTCATTGACAAGTCACCTTGGCCGTCACAAAAGAAAAAGGAGAAACCGTCAAAGAAACATCGTGGGAGAAAACCAAGAACATTAGAGTGGTCAAAAAAAATTGACCCTGAAGGCCAAGTAATTGAATCAGATGAACTCAGCCTAATTCAAATTATATTACTTATAGCCATTCTTGCAATACTCTTTTTCAAGTTTGGAATTATAGTTTGGTAGTTTTGTGAAAAATCAGTTATTACGCAAACCCAATAATTGTGAAAACTTTATAAAAGCCCTTCTTGCAGTTCAAACTATGGACTGCAAAGACTCAAAGTGCCCGGAACATGGTTCTGTTAGCGTGAGAGGCAGGACTTTTGAAGGTACAGTAGTCAAGGCAAAGATGGACAAGTCTGCGATAGTTGAATGGCCCAGAATTACCAAGGTTCCAAAGTATGATAGGGTTTTTCGAACAAGCAGCAAGGTTATGGTTCATGTCCCAGAATGCTTGAAAGTGAAGGCAGGGGACAAAGTGAAAATAGGTGAGACTAGGAAGTTATCAAAGGCAAAATCCTTTGTAGTTTTGGAGGTGTTGTCGCATGGCGGTAAGAAGAATTAAGGCAGTCCAAAGATTCGGTCCGGCAAAGCGTTCGGTTCGCGGAATTCCTTCTGGCGCACGATTGCCGGTGGTTGATAACTCTGGTGCCAAGATAGTTGAGGTTATTTCTGTGATTGGTTATAAACCAAGTAAGCGTAGATACCCACAAGGCATGATAGGCGATATGATAGTGGTGACTGTCAAGAAAGGCACGCCAGAAATGAGGAAAAAAGTGGTTCGTGCAATCATAGTCAAGATGCGTCAGAAGTTTAGGCGACCGGATGGCACGGTTGTTCATTTTGAGGATAATGGGGCAGTTGTAGTAGATGAAGATGGTAACCCGAAAGGCACTGAAATAAAGAGTGCGATTGCGCGCGAGTCAGCAGAGCGTTGGCCAGCAATTGCAAAAATAGCTAAGGTGGTTGTATGAAAATAAATATTCATTTAGAAAAAGAACTAGCAAAAAAATATGGTAGGCGTGCGTTCCCAGCTAGGACAGGCGATAAAGTCAAGGTGCTGCGCGGTTCTTTCAAAGGGGTAATTGGCAAAATAGAAAAGATAAACAAAAAGACCAGTAGAATGATAATTGAGGGAGTTGACAAAGAAAAAAGCGATGGCAGCAAGTTCAGACCAAGTATAAATGCATCCAATTGTTTGCTAATTTCGCTTGATTTGTCAGACCAAAAAAGAAAACAAAAGTTGAGTGAAAAAAATGCATCTTAAACGAATCAAGAGTCCGAGGTTTTGGAAGGTTGGTAGAAAAGATAAGTATTGGACTGTTGCACCCAAACCAGGTGCTCACTCATCCCGACAGGCATTCCCATTCTTAGTTCTTGTTAGAGATATACTCAAACTAGCAGAAAATTCTAGAGAAGCCAAGGCGATAATCAATTCAGGTAAAGTTTTGATAGATGGTAGACCTGTTAAAGACTATCGATTTATGATTGGGCTTATGGATACAGTATCATTTGAGCAGACCAAAAAACATTATCGTGTTGTGCCTGTAAAGAATGGCTTGACTATTGTGGAAATACCTCACAAAGAGATAACTATCAAGCTAGTCAAGGTGAAAGGCAAGCAGATGGTGAGTAAGAACAAAACTCAATTGACCGGGCATGATGGTAGAAATTTTTTGAGCGATAAGGCAAGCCCGGGTGATACGATTGTGGTTAAAATGCCTGAACAAACTATCAAAGAGGTCCTTCCTCTGGCAGAAGGCAGCTTTGTGCTTGTAACTAATGGAACTCATGCAGGCAGGATGGGTACTGTTGTATCAATAGACAAGACTATCAGGATTAAGGGAAACAAGGAAATCTTTGAGTCTATCAAGGAATATGTAATGGTTATAGGAAAAACAAAACCGGCGGTGAAGTTGTATGA
>JAAOXV010000060.1 GCA_018220955.1 Candidatus Altarchaeota archaeon
AAAGCTGAGCAGGTCGAACCGTCAGCAAACTATGCAATAATGGACATCAAAAAGCTTGATTATGAAGACAGCAGCTTTGATGGTGTATTTTGTAATGGAGTTCTGCACCATCTGGACGCTGGCGGGATGAAACAAGCAATCAAAGAATTCTATCGTGTGCTTAAACCAGAAGGAGTCTTGTTTGTCAGCACAAGTGTTGGATACGACCACACCATTGACACAGACGATAAATATGGTCCAACAAGAACAAGACATCTTGTCTCACCTGGAGTCATTATTTATCCAACCTATAATATGGGTTTCAATTTTTGCAATATTGATGAATCTGAAACAAATGGAAATACCTGGCTCAGTTTTTTGGTAAGAAAATTGGGTTTTAGCTCAAGAGACCTGCTTTCGGAGATGACAAAAGGCGCTTTAGCTTGGGGTAATGAGCTAAAATCAGAAGCAGAGCAATACCGCTGACTGACAGTAACTGGTTAGCTGAGTCAGACAACATAAACAATAGTGCCGGTAACAGAAAAAATAAGATATACTCCCCCCAGAACAGGTGACCAAGTATTATCCAAAATAATATTATCAAAGCCAGCGCATATGGATTCGCAGGCGCTTGGATATTTACAATGAGGTTGAATAGTGATACACTAATGTCGCTCGCCCAGCTCGGTGGCGGGCTAGTGCTTGCTTTTCTGGCAAACTACTGGATTCTGTGACCTGTCTATCAAGTACTGGATAGGAAAAGAATAAATGCGGGCCAGCTATCTGGTTTTAATGAAAGAGCTCGCTGATTTTAAGGAAAAAGAGGCCCGATTAATCACTATCTCATTTGATGGCGAAAAGCTCTATTATCATTTTTATCTCAATGGCCGGATTGAAACACTTGAACGACCAAAGCTAAATGCAAAGAGTGCGTGCAAGCTGTTTCCAAACGCAGAGTTCTATGAACGAGAGATAGCTGAAAAACACAAGGTCAATTTCAGGGGTCATCCCAAACCAAAAAAACTATTCACATAGGTGACAAAATGCCAAGAATTGAAATACCATTTGGACCATATCATCCAGCACTTGGAGAGCCAGAATATTTTCAGATAATAGTAGAAGGGGAAACAGTGGTGGCGGCTGACCTTGAGCTCGGTTACAATTATAGGGAAATAGAGACTAAGGTCAAGAGCTTTACTTGGCCAAAAGCGATTGTGCTGCTTGGTCGGATATGCGGTATCTGCAGCTCAGCTCACACACAAGCGTTCGCTTATTCAGTTGAAGCAATCAACAAGCTAGCTGTGCCAAAAAAGGCCTTGTTCATCAGAACAATCGGAGCAGAGCTCGAGAGATTACACAGTCACCTGCTATGGCTCGGTCTGCTCGGTGAGCAAGCTGGATTTGACACCCTATTCATGCTTGCCTGGGGGGCAAGGGAGAACGCGCTGACCATGTTGGAACAGCTGGCAGGTAAGCGGATTCACTATAATTATATGGCGATTGGAGGGGTGTCAAGAGACCTACCAGCTACAACTCTTGTTAAAATGAAAAAGCAGCTAGCTGAGCTAAAGGCCAAATATGCTGACTTGAAACAAGCATTCATTACAAATGAAGTGTTGGCCAGCCGACTCAAAGGAATAGGAAAAATATCAAAAGAACTGGCGATAGAATATGGTGTGGTTGGGCCTACTGCTCGCGGCAGCGGAGTCAGAATGGTTGTTCGAAAGGACACTCCGTACTCAGCTTATGGTGAACTAGACTTTGATGTGCCAATTGCAAAAAAAGGCGACAGTTGGTCAAGAGCAATGGTGCGACTGGAGGAGATAGGTCAGAGCATCCACATACTTGAACAAGCATTTTCAATTATGCCAAAAAGCAGAGTAAGACCAGCCAAAACTTTTTATGAATCCAAGCAAGGAAAGGCGACTGCAGCCGTGGAAGCGCCGCGCGGAGAGGATTTCCATTTTGTAATCGCAGGCAAGCTTATGCCCAAGCTGGTCAGAGTCAGAGCACCAACATTCGCAAACCTGGCAGTTTTGCCAGAGATGCTCAAAGGGCAAAGCCTGTCAGATGTACCTGTTATCATCAACAGCATTGACCCCTGCTTTGCCTGCACTGACCGGGTCACGGTGATTGACAAGCAGGCCAGAACTATCAAGGACGTGTGTATGCTATGAAGAATCTTGTTTCAAAAAAGTCGCCCTGGGTATATAGGTTAAGTCAAGGAACTTGCAATGGCTGTGAGCTAGAAATCCTGTCAGCCAGAGCAGCCAGGTTTGACCTAGAGCGGCTTGGTGTTCTTTTTGTGGACAGCCCACGCCATGCAGATATAGT
>JAAOXV010000007.1 GCA_018220955.1 Candidatus Altarchaeota archaeon
CTTCACAATAAGAGCTATATTCTCTTTAAGTGAATCAAAGAAAACGAGCACATCTACATCATTCACAATCAAATTTTCGATTGACGGCACCTCATCAAAACTATCATCATGTGTTTGAACACAAGAAACTACTCTATCAACATAGTCTGTTGGCATCATCAAACCTGATAAGACATCTCTGGTTATTTTTACTCCTTTTTTGATATGTTGTTCCTTGCTATTTTCGCTGTTTGATGAATAACCAATATCATGGAACTTGCCTGCCAGCTTGCAGACTAAAGGGTCAGCTCCAAGCTCTATTGCAGCTTGCTCTGCCAGCTCAGAAACCCGATTGCCGTGACTAACATAATACTGGGTCTTAAAAGCGTCATCTTCCATCCTATACTCGATTATGCTGTCTGCGGTTCTGAATGCAAGTCTGATTTGTTCTTCCATTACAACTATTAAGTAAAATCAAATTAAATAGATTCGGATACTCAACCAAGACAGTTAAAAAGAGAAAAGGGTCAGTACATCTAGATGGCCTGGATAGTGTAGTCTGGTTAGCATAGGGGACTGTGAATCCTCTGGCCCGGGTTCGAATCCCGGTCTAGGCCTTTTCCAACGTGGTTTCCCGCGCTCGGGGTTTAGAAAGGGGCGGAGCCCCTTCTCCTGGACGAATCCCGGTCTAGGCCTAGAAACTTTTAGAAAAAGTTTACCCCCAAAGGGGTGTTTCATCAAAACTAAAAAACGCTTTTCTACTCAAGACTATCACTTATGATGTGATTGGCTCAGAATACACGCTGCTGACACTGTTGTCTATTCTTACCGTCGGGCTCGTGATACCTGAACTATTTCAGAAAAATCGATTCCCGATTTCAATTTTCCTTATTCTGTTCGGCGCAATACTTGGGCCTAACGGAATCGGGTTGGTCCAGCTTGATGGGACTATTGAGTTTTTCGGGTTTCTTGGCTCGATGTTTCTAATGCTTATGGCTGGAATGGAGGTCAAGTTCAAAACACTTCGGGTCTTTGGAAAAAGAATTTCATTGATGGCGGCTGCTAACGGGCTCATCCCATTCGCAGTCGGTTTTGTAATCACTCTTATGTTCGGCTATTCCCCTATGGTGGCCTTGCTTGTTGGAATAGTGTTTATATCATCATCTGTCGCGATTGTCGGCATCTCCATGGAATCGCTGGGACTCATGAAAAAACAAATAGGTAAGTCCATTATGGCAGCTACTGTTATACAAGACACGGCGAGCCTTATCCTACTTTCACTCTTACTACAAATAATATATCAGAAAACCCAGCTTCATCCATTTACCTATCTGTTCGTGCTAATCATCTCAATAGCTGCAATAAAGCTCCTGTTGCCAAAGCTAGCTTCACGATTTTTGAACAAATCAAAACAAGAGTCTGGAATCTATGAGCGCGAGCTTATGTTTGTGATATCGGTTCTGCTCTTGGCGTCGCTCTATTTTTCAAGTATAGGTGTTCATTCAATCGTGGCCGCGTTCATTATCGGGATTATATTATCTGATACCATAACCTCAAAAAGAATTCATGACAAATTACACACCATTGGTTATGGGCTCTTTATTCCAGTCTTCTTTTTCGTGGTCGGGATGGAGCTTGACATATCCTTGTTAGTATCGCTTGACTATCGTAATCTCTTTACTTTTGCCATAATAATCGGGCTTGTGTTATCAAAGGTTCTCAGTGGGTATATATCAGGCATATCTGTCAAATTCTCAAACCGCGAGTCATTGATTTTCGGTGTTTCATCAACTGTTCAGCTTACGACTACACTGGCAGTCACTTATGCTGTCGCATCAGCCGGGCTGTTTGACAATGTTCTCACAACCTCTATATTGTTGTTATCTATATTCACCACAGCCTTATCCCCAATAGTGTTGAGCTGGTTATCAAAGGATATTTCTTGACATAAAACAATAAAGGATATTTAGCTGGCGCGAACCGGGCTCGTGTGAGCTATGACAAGCTGATTGATACAAAAATTGACAAGGAAGTCAGACTTTTTCTGTCTGAGCTCAGAAAGCTCAAGCCAGCTAAAGCAGATCAAGCAGAAAAGAACTGGGAAGACTATAAGCCGCACATAAAAAAATGCGAAAACAAACAAGAGATGGCGCTGATGTTGATGACCTTTTTCAAGCGAACACTCAAGTCAGCAAAGTCAGCTGAGCCAAAAAAGTTCAGTCAGTTTCGCTACAAGTCAGTCGGCCGGCTGATGAACAGTCTATTCGCACTCAGAATAAACAAGAACCAAGTTGGTGACTATGTTAAACACCTACACAGAATCAAGGCAGAGGCAGGCGAAGAGCAATATGACAAAGAACAGTTTATGAAAGAGTATAATGCAGCTGAGAAAAAGAAGAGAATTAGTCTTGGTCAGATGCGGGAGCGGCTTAACCCAGCTGAACAACGAGCTGGTTTTGACTGGGAGAGGTTTGCGGCTCAAGGAGCGATTGTTTCTATAGGCTTGCTTGTGTTGGTCAAGCTGTTGAGATGGGTTTTTTGATGGGGCCGAGGAGATTCGAACTCCTGACCTTCGCCGTGTGAGGGCGACGTCATAGCCAACTAGACCACGGCCCCTATCACAAGCTTTGTGACAATAGTTTTAAAGCTTAACTTCCTCCAAGCTTGATGGAAGCAGTTGTGCAAGTCAAGAACCTGAAAAAAACGTACAAAGGAGGTATTACTGCTATTGATGATGTGTCGTTCAATATCCAAAAGGGTGAGATATTCGGATTTCTTGGACCAAATGGTGCAGGCAAGACCACCACTATCAAGATTTTAACCACCTTACTCAGGCCTACATCTGGCCAAGCAATAGTAGCAGGGTATGATATTTCAAAAAATTCGAACAAGGTCCGAGAAAATATAGGTATAGTATTTCAAGAGCCAGCTCTAGATGATAGACTAACTGGCAAGGAAAACCTGGATTTCCATGCACGACTCTATGGGATGAACAAAGCCGAGAGAAAACAAAGGATTAGTGAGGTACTTGAATTAGTCGGACTGACTCAAAGAGCAGACTCGCTTGTTAAAACATATAGCGGTGGGATGCAACGTCGACTCGAACTAGCTAGGGGCTTGATGCACAAACCAACCGTGCTTTTTTTGGATGAGCCAACGCTTGGACTAGATGTTCAAACAAGACGGAAAATCTGGGATTATATACTTAGGGTGAAAGACACAGAAAACATGACTATTCTGCTGACTACACACTATATGGAAGAGGCAGAGAAAGTCTGTGAGAGAATTGCGATTATTGATGCCGGAAAAATACTCAAAATAGGTACAACAGCCGAGCTGATTGGAACCTCGTGCGGGACAGTGCTGGAAGTGAAAACCGCTGACAAGATAAAAAATATCTCTGGCGTAAAACAAATCAAAAAAAACGGAGAGCGTGTTGACCTTGTTGTAAAAGACGAAAAACAAACCACCAAGATAGTCAAAGAGCTAATGAACAATTATGATATAATTGAGTTGAACATCCGGAAAGCTTCATTGGAGGATGTGTTTGTTCAAATGACAGGCAAGAGCATAAGAGAAGAAAAACCGCAAAAAATGCGGGCAAGAATTCCAAGAGGGCATGGACGATGAACAGGAATATCCAGTCAGTATATGTGATGTGGTGGAGAATCATGATACGTATGATTCGAGCAAAAGGCAGGCTGCTCGGCACAATGGTTCAACCACTGTTTTTTATGGTCGCGTTCGGGCTCGGGCTTCGCGGGGTCGGTGGCAGCCAACTCAACTTCATTTTACCTGGTATCATCGCAATGAGTGCAATCATGTCATCTGTTATGGCAGGTATTGGTGTTATCTGGGACCGAGAATTCGGGTTTCTCAAGGAAGTGTTGGTCGCACCGGTTTCAAGGGTGTCTGTCATAATCGGACGAGCAGCAGGTGCAATCACAACCACAATAGTTCAATCAATCTGGCTCGGGTTTATTGCCATCATAATGGGTGCGGAAATCCAGTTAGCCGGGGTAATACCTGCTCTAATTTTTTTGATACTTACATCAACATTAGCAGTCGGAATCGGCCTAAGCTTTGGGAGTATTATAGATGATTTTGAGAATTTTCAGATTGTTCAAAATATCATAATAATGCCGATGACTTTTCTGTCAACAGCATTCATTAGTGTTGAATTCGCACCTAGCTGGTTGGCTTTGATAGTCAAGCTCAACCCATTCAGCTATGGTATTGATGGAATGAGACATTTTTTGACAGGTGCAGGCAGTTTCAATCCAGCTCTTGACTTGCTAGTCATCTCTGTCTGCGCAGCTCTTTCAATAATTGCAAGTGCCTGGTTCTTTGAAAGAATTGAGATTTGATGTCACTCGGTAATTATTTAATTCTGAAGTAGGATAAAATTTTAATGAGTGTAAGTATAAAGCGATTAGACGGTCTTTTCACAGAGATACAGGAGATAAGATATGAAATAGCCGCAGGGCTCTGGGACACAGAAGAAAAAAGAAAAAGACTTGGGGAAAAACGTGATAGGATTTATGAAAAAAGCTGGGAGCTTGAGAAAACCTTGGTAAAAGACAAGTTACCTGGAAGAGATAAAAACTGGCTTGATAACTTGCTGATTAGCGGAGTGATTGAATTTCCATTGCAACCAGAAGGGGATGCGCTCAGACAGGAATTCAATGTGCCTGAATTCAAACAAATCATGATGGAAACTTATTCTGATTCATTTGATAATCAGGATATTGCAAATCGGGTAGTTGAATTTGGCAAGGCCAAATCAGACCAAATTGAGAGCTATTTCAAAAACCTATGGGCTGCGTATGAACAAAAAGGAACTACGCTTCTAGATATGCTCTATTTGACTAGCTTACCTGAAACAAGATTTCTTGAATTCTTAGAGCTTGGAAAACAAAAGTCAAAAAAGCATTTTGATGAGCTAAGAACCAGTCTTGGCAGGAATCCGATTGTTTTTGATTCAAATAAGATTCTGGCCAAATATTACAAAATCCCTGTTGGTGATTTTCCAGATGTTACAAAGCTTTTGTTGGGCGGACTCAAAATTCCAGAAGAAAATATCATATATGACATTGAACCGCGATTAAACAAACAATCAGGCAGCTCGTGCTTTGCCATCAGGATTCCTGAAGATATTAGGCTCATACTCAACCTCTATGCCGCAGGTCCAGGTGCGCTCAGGACTATCCTACACGAAACAGGCCATGCAATAATGTATAGTCTTTTTGATAAAACTGATCCATTTGAACAAAGATGGCAGACTCCCTCTTATGTGAATGAAGGATGTGCAATCCTATTTGAGAGGTTGTTGGGAAATTCGGATTTTATTGAAAAAATAGGTTTGACAGAAAACCAAGAAGCTCTAAGAACATATGTTGACTTTTTGACCAACAAAACCATTACTGATTATGCCTCTTATGCAACAGCTGAGCTTGAGATACATAAAGCTCAGCTAACCGGAGAAGCAGCAGACACAGCTTTTAAAAAAGCGATTCAAGAATATCGTGGCTATAATCTTGATGGTGCCTTTTGGAGAGGACATCCACATATAGCCACAAGACCGCTCTATTCAATCAGCTATGTCGGAGGTAACCTAATAGCAGAGCAGATGGAAACGAACCTAACAAATAACTTTGGTCTAGATTGGTTTAGAAAACCAGAAATAAAACAATATTTGAAACAAAATTATCTTGAACCGGTCTTTGCTGAGCTTGATGAAATGGCGGGAGCGGGGGTCGAACCCGCGGCCTCTGGATTATGAGTCCAGCGCTCTAACCGGCTGAGCTACCCTGCCAGCTATAAGATAAAAAAAACTGATTAAAAAGCCTATCCATGATAGACATCGTTTGTCGAGCCCATTTCTGCAGTCTTCCATTTTTCTGCCAGGATGATAATAAAGCTCCGATAGACTGGCCTAATTTCCTTGATATATGTGTTAAACACGCTGTTGATTAGCTTGACTAGCTCGGCCTCCGGGTTTTTTGAGTCAGCTGCTTTATGCAGCTCAACCATATAGCTTCGCATCAAATAATGGACCTTGACAAACAAATCAGATACCTCTTGCTTTTTGTCTTTGAGAAACGCTTTGTCCTGCATAGAATAAAAATTAGGCGGGGTGATAAAGACCTCTAGCTGTACTCCAAGGTCATGCAAATATCTGAACATCAGGCCAAGAACTGACTCAACATCTTTTACATCCTCTTCTTTCAAGCTGATAGGCATCTTTCTTAGCTCACTGAACACCGGAAGCTTTGGATACTTTTTCCTGAGCTTGTCATATGCGGTAATGACTTTTTCTTCCAATAAATCACCTATTGATTCGCCCTTATCACAACTCGATAATACTTGGTCAATCCGGCAGTCTCACTTGTTCTGGTTATTTCAAGCACATCGCCAGGCCGTCCACCAACAAGCATAACCATGGGGTCACTCTCAGTAATTTTGGGCAGTTGCCATTTTGTGATCCCTCTTTGTTTGAGCAGTTTTTCTATTTCTTCATCTGTCAATTTTCTATGTTTAGGCGCCCACTTATGTTCTATCAAACTCTTCGCAATGCCTCTACTCTCCATAATATATTTTCGCAGCTCTGCTTCTGGCACATTGTCAACCAAGAGCTTTATTAAATCAATTTTTTTTCCGCTTCGTTTTAGTTCATGCTCACCACAGAGCTGGACTATTCTCCTATAACTGAGCTTTGCAAGCATTCTTTCTAAATTGGTCATCTTGATTCGGTATTTTCGGTTTTTATAAAGGTTACAGGCGCTTGGTCATATACGGCCCAGCTAGTGAGTAACCAAGCTTGTGGAAATAGGGTCGAACACCAATACCGGCCAAAACTGCTAGCTGCTTATAACCTTGTTCAGTAGCTATCTCCTCTGCCCTGACCAATAGCTTTTTTCCAAGCCCCTTATGCTGCCAAACTCCGGGCTGGCCTATCCGTGCCTCTGGACCATATACACGAAGTTCTCTAACAATTGCAGAGTCCTGAAGTTCTGGCCTGATAAAGCGGGTCAGTAGTCGAAGGCGCAGAAAGCCAATCAACCTGTCTTTTTGCTTATCTTCCCAGCTCAGAAAGATTTCTGTTGCACAACTCGCCTGGTACTGTCGCTCTATCATCTCTGGTTCAAGCTCGGTCTCAGACAGCGCCTCCCTACATCTAATACATCTACACTTGGTATTCATCTCTTGCCAGACAAGCTCACGTAGGTTACCCTTGTCAAGTCCTGCAATCGTGGCTGGAATCGGGACATCCCGCTGGATTCGCATTATTCTTACCCAAGGCGGTACAAGCTGCTTGGCCTTTGCAAGCAACTTAATTGTTTGCTCAGTTGTCGGCGGAACATATTTTTTCTTGCGCATCCAGCCCTCCAGCTCTGAACCAGGGACGACCAAGGTCGGGTAAATCTTGAGCATATCTGGCTGATATTGCTCAGCTGAGAAGATTTGTTTGAAGGCTGCCAAGTCTTTTTGTGGCGAAGAACCAGGTAGGCCGGTCATTATATGATAAACCAACTTAAGTCCTAAATCTTTTGCATCTCTGGTCGCTCTAACTGTTTCAGATGAGTCATGCCCACGCTTGACTAGCTCAAGAACACTGTCGTGTATAGTCTGCACACCTAGCTCAAGTCGAGTCATTCCAAACTCAAGTAACTGATTTAGCTGACCGAGTTGAGCATAATCAGGTCGAGTCTCAAAAGTTAATCCAATCACACGATGCTTGGCTAACTCATTCAGCTCATGCGCTTTTTTCAAACTAGCTGAGCTTTGTTTGTTACAGGCATCAAAAATCTTTTTCACAAAGTTTTTCTGAAAGCTATGCGGAAAGCTATTGAAGGTCCCACCCATCACAATTACTTCCAGCTTGTCAGTCGGATGCCCATTCTCCTCTAGCTGAGCTATCCGTTTACTTGTGATTTTTTCTGGGTCATACTCATATCTGATTGCTCGACTGGCGGCTGGTTCAAGCCCAGTATAGCTCTGGGCGGCGTCTAGACCCCGGAAACAGTATACACATTCACCAGGACAGTCAAAGGCCGGTGCCATCACAGCTATGACAGCTACGCCGCTCAGGCTTCGTCTTGGCTTTTTCACATACAGTCTTGGTTTGTTTGATTAAAAATACATAGATTTTTTTAATCCAGGCATAGCTGAATTGTATGTCAGAAGAATTGGGAATCACTGCGAAAAAGGAAAACATGTCAGAATGGTATCAACAGCTCGTGCTGCGAGCTGGGTTTGCAGACTACTCTCCTGTAAAAGGCAGTATAATCTACCGTCCTTGGAGCTATGCAATTTGGGAAAAAATGATGGAAAGCTTTAATGCCGCTATCAAAGCGCACGGAGTAGAGAATGCATATTTTCCATTACTGATTCCAGAAAGCTTTTTGAAAAAAGAAGCAGAGCACTTTGCTGGCTTCACTCCAGAGGTAGCCTGGGTCACCATGGCTGGTGAGAACAAGCTGGATGAAAGGCTGGCAATCAGGCCGACCAGTGAGACTATCATGTATTACATGTTCGCAAAATGGATTCAGAGCTATCGGGACTTACCGTTCAAAGTCAATCAATGGTGCAATATAATGAGATGGGAAACCAAGATGACCAAACCTTTCCTGCGTGGCAGGGAGTTTCTGTGGCAAGAGGGTCATACAGTTCACACAACCAAAACAGAGGCAGAAACAGAAGCAGAATGGGCTATTGAAGCCTACAAGAAGCTAGTGGAAGGGCTGCTGGCTGTGCCGGTCGTGACAGGCAAGAAGACTGAGTCTGACAAGTTCGCAGGAGCAGTCTATACCATAACAGTCGAATCTCTTATGCCCGATGGTAGGGCACTACAGATTGGAACTTCACACATGCTCGGTCAAAATTTCTCAAAACCGTTTGAAGTCAAGTTTCTAGGTAAGGACGAAAAAAATCATTATGCCTGGCAAACCAGCTGGGGTCTATCAACTCGCATACTCGGCGGGCTGATAATGGTGCATGGTGATGATAAAGGGGCGGTACTGCCGCCAAAGGTCGCACCGATTCAGCTTGTGATTGTGCCAATTTTGTTTAAGGAAACTGAAAAACAGGTGATTGCTGAGTGTGAGAGAGTCAAGACTAAGCTTGAGAAAAAGGGCATAAGAGTCAAGCTAGATGACCGACCTGATTATAGTGCTGGATGGAAGTTCAATCATTGGGAGCTCAAGGGCGTACCACTCCGAGTAGAGCTTGGTCCAAAAGACCTAGAAAAAAAGAGCATAGTTTTGGTCAGACGAGACACTGGTGTAAAAACGAATGTCAAACAAGTCGAGCTGGTAAAAACTGTTCTAGCTGAGTTAGACAAGATGCAAACTGATATGTTCGAAAAGGCCAAGGGCTGGCTTGATAAACACACAGTCAAAACCGAGAAAGCAGAAGAGCTTGAGGCAGCAATCATCTCAGGCAAATGGGCAATCTTACCACACTGCGCAAATATTGGATGTGAAGAAAAAATGACAGAAAAATTTGCTGGTGGACCAAGCTTAGTGATTGATAAAAAAATAACTGGAAAAATCTGTATCGGCTGTGGAAAACCTGCAAAATACTGGATTTATTGGGCCAAATCCTATTAAGCTTTTTTCTTTTTTAGCTTAGCTGGTTTTGGCTTTGGCTTAACAGGCTCTGGTTCCTGCTTTTTGGCTTTTGCCTTTTTAGCTGATTCAAGCTCAAATTTGCTCATTACAAGCCATCTCGGGTCCATCCCATAGAAATGCGAGTCAGTCGAGTTAGTCATCGCATGCAGCTGGTTGGCTATGCTCTGAAGCTCTTTTTGGTTCTTAATAGCTGTTATATTGATAAACACAACATGCCCCTCATCAAGAGCAGTTCTGACCTTTGGTAGGTCTGCTGTAGACAAAAGCCGAACTATGTTCACAGTAACTAGCTTTTCTGTCTTTGAAACATGTGGTCCAGATGGTAAAAATATATCTTCCCCGAAAAGTGCCAGTTTGGCTTTCTTAAACGCATTCTTTAATGACTCAAACATACTAAGGTTACTGTTAAATAGTATAAAAAGATTCGCCAGTTATGGATAAGAGCATAGAAACTAGGTTAAAAGCAAGAAACCAGCTCACTCAGTTCTTTGATATAAAAAGACAGGCACTCCAAGCAGGTGGAATAATGGATTTTTCTTTTAAAAACCAGACCAAGCGGAGGTTGTTAAAAGAAATGAATGGCATAGCTAGAGAATTCGAGCTACGTGCAATGAAGTTGGCTGAGCAAGGAAAAGACCCGGCCGAGCTGATGGGAAAAGCAGAGAAAGCAATAGAGAATCTGAAAAAGCTTGTGGTACAAGAAATCCGGTCAAGGCCGATGGGAGACGAAGTTCATAAAGAACTGATAGACGAAATTAGCTCAATCTAAACAAAAACATATAAAAATGGGTTGTTTAATCTATTATGGCCGATTTAGAGGTCCTTAAAGGACATAACCCAGTAATTATTGAAAACAAGGTGCTTGATAGTGTGAAGGGCAGCAAGTTTGTGCTTGCGGTTGTGACAGCCACCAAACCGGATTTCTATAAGCAATGGCCGCTGATACCGGCAGCGGAAAAGCTGGGCGTGCCAGCCATTATCATCTATACAGGTCAACACTATGATGAGCTACTTGGACATGGAATGAAGGAACTCGGTTTAGAAAAAAAAGTAGCATTCAATCTGCAGATTAGAGGGGGCTTGTGGCAAAAAGGTTATGAGCTTATGGCTAAGATGGGGGCTGTCGGAAAATGGCTGAAAACTCAGTATCCTGAAACCAAGTTTGTTCCAATAGTACATGGAGACACACTTGCCGCTGGAATTGCTCCAATCGGTTGGAATTTCGCAACCGGGGATATGGCAATTCAGAATGAGGCTGGCCTTAGGGGGATGGCACCAAAAAATATGAATTTCACTGATTTTGATAAGATGATAGAAGCTCAATGGACAGGAGACTGGTGCATTTCAAGACAAGAACCTTTTCCAGAACAATGGGACACATTTGTCTGCGGCGCCAGTGCTGGTATCGGCTTTCCACCACTTGAGATAAACAAGCAGCATTTGATTAGAGAGGGATGTCCAGACGACAAGCTGTTTGTGGTCGGGAACGGTGTGGTTGATGCGGTCGAGATGAAGAAAAACGAAAAGCGGGACAAATCAGTGTTCGACATTTATCCAAATCTGGAAAAATATGACAACTGGGTTAGAACAGACATCCATAGGCGTGCAAACCTGAGTGAGCGGCGATTCAGTTCAGTCATAAACGGGATTGAGCTGCTTGTAAAATCTGGTCAGCCGGTTGTGATGATAGAGCTACCGGCAACCAAGTTCGCGCTTGAGCAACATGGATTAATGAAAAAGATAAAACGGCTCGATAAAGAACATGATAATTTTATGTATACTGATCTATGGCAGAAGTACTCACATGTAATTGAGTTTCTTGTTTCTGGTAGATGTAAGGCCGTGCTGACTGATTCTGGCAGTATGCAGGAAGAACTCAACCATCTGGGCGTGCCAAGCCTGACTGTTCGATTCAATACTGATCGGCCAGAGACTGTGTTTGATGCTCATTCCAACCTGCTGGTTCCGCCATTTTCTGCAGAGTTTGTAGATGGATTTGTCAAGCATATACTATCTGATAATGATACAGTCAAGACTATGAAGAATGCGCCAAAACTCTATGGCAAAAATGTTAGTGAAAAGATAATCAAAATATTGCAAGAGCTTTGGGACAAGGACAAGCTGAAAACCATGAGAACTGTACCAGATGTGCTCGGGATTTTCGAAGACCAAGAGATTAAGTTTCTCTGATATAAAGAATAAATACGCGGCTAACCAGGATTAGCTTGTGGAGCTTCCAAAAGAACTGAGCTTGGGCGGGGCAGTGTTGTCCGGGGCCATGCTAATAACTGGGTTCTTGCTCATACAGTCTGGTTTGTTCTCAGCTGCAATAATGTCACCTGACAAAACCATCCTAATCGGTATTGGGTTTCTTGCAGTTTTTTCTTCACTTGCACTTATAGCAGGTATAAGCCATCTCAATCTGGTCTATTTTCTTCCTCTCTTGCTGCTCTCGCTCTTCTCGATTATGGGTTTTGGACTCTTTGCATACGCAGTCCTGGTGGCAAGAAAGCTCGGCTCGCTTGAAAAAAACATAGTCAAGACTAACTTGACCAATCTCGCTGGAGTAGCATATGGGTTACCGTATCTTATCCTAATCGGGCTGATGGTCTGGAACATTTACCCAGCTCTGTCATTTCAGATACCAGACCAAGTGGCTGACTTTGTAGTCGAATTCACTGAGCCAGTCAGTCCATGCCCGCTCGACATGACTGGTATCGAGTGTGTAGACTATTTGGTCGACAGCTACACTGAGCGACAATGTGGAACAGACACGATTTGCATAAACATTATCAATTCACAGAAAGACATACTAAGAACACAGATGATTAATGAGATGAAGCTGACTATACCTGACTTTTCTGAAGATTCGACAGTCAGGGACTCTATGAGGGCAACTGTTGTGGATACAATGAACAATATGATAACTCCGTACCAGGACGAGCTAAAGATTGTGGCAGCTGTGCTGGTTTTCCTGAGCATGGAGTTTATTGGTCGGCTCTTGCAAGGCATAGCGTCGATTCTATCAACTCTTGGACTCAGGGCAATGGTGTCAAGCAAGCTGATTAAGGAAAAAACCATCAAAGTAGACAAAACAGTTTACTCAATCTAAATTCGCAGATTGACTCTTCGTTTTTCTAGCTCACTGGTTAGCAGATTAACCCAAATCTTTTTGCGCTTATCTGTTTTGAAATAGGCATAGATAACATAAACTAGCTCTTTTGATACTGGTTTTATCCCCCACAAAGCCAACAGCTTGTCACTCGGTTCTATCAATGGTTTGAGTATTCTCCCTTCTGGTGGCTCGTTTTTCACATCTCCCTCAAATTCTGGCGGGCTAGAGGGTATTTTAACTATCGAGCTATATCTGCCAGACTTGATTTTCATAAGTCCAAGCCGGCTCATTTTGTTGAGCTGAAGCTTGACAGCTCTGGGTTCTGCACCAACTTTCTTGGCTATCTCAGATGGGCTACCTGTTTTTGACATAATCTTAATTGCAAGCGGTGACAGGTTCTGAACTTGTTGAAGTCCTTTTGATCCAGCTACTTCACCGAAAATTCCGTCAAACAAGAACTCGCCTGTGCCATCCCTACCAACATACTTGATAAGCCAATAAGGCCAACAGACCTTTATCTTGGTCGTGAAATGTTCTTGCCTTATGAAAAGCAATTTATCCAACTTTTTCGCTGCTATCTTTTCTGCAGCTTCAATATCCATTCTATGTTGGACTATCGGAATTTTCCTTATCTCCTTTTCCGGCACTTTCATCAACTCTTTTTTCTGTTCTTGCTGCTCCTGCGTCTGAATAGGCTCATCTTCTAGCTCCAGCTCTGGTTTCTTAATCGCGAGCGCGCTTCGACCCTCATGTTGACTCATTCTCGGTCTTATATGCAAAAAGTGTGTGCTTGTAGTCTCCCTATCACCAATAATCGCCTGACCAAGCCTAATTCCACGAATGAAATTCAGGTTCCACGCCTTTGGCATCCTGGCAGGCATTCGCTTTTTGACTGCCTTGATATCATCCTCAAACACCAGCTGGTGCACAAACATCAAGTCAAGCTGACTTAGAACTTCACTATTGATGGCAGACGGTTGTTGAGTGGCGACAACAAGGGAACAACCCGGTTTTCTGCCCTGCTTGACATATTCAATCAAACTATCGCTTGCAGCCGTTTTTCTATCTTTTGGTACAAGCGTGTGTGCCTCATCAATAAACAACCACACAGGCGGAAAAGAGCTCGGCTTTCCAAGTGCCTCTTTTCTTGACTCAGCTTTGCGTCGCTCAAGTATCTTTCTTGCCAGAAGTCCCACTATTAGTGCTGCCACTGACTCTTCAAGAAACGAGGTATCAATAATCGTCATCTTTCCTGCCCGTGCAAGCATCTCAATGCGAGTGGCTGTGTCGCTGAAAATGCCCCAACCCTTTGAGGCATCAAGCCTGGAAATCAAGCCTCTTCGAGTCTGTTTGCTGAACCCCCTTTCTTTGCTCTGAAAATCAGGGTCAGTCGAAATTATTCTTGTTAAGTCATCTACAGTATACCCATCTCCAGCTTTCTGAATTGTTAGGTCCAACAAAAGTCCGGCTGGTGAGAACCTGTCAAGGTCAAAAGTAAAACACCAATCCTGCGCTCTTAGCTCGCTTGGCTTTAATGAAAAAAACCCATCATAACTCTCTTTAGGCATGTTCTTTGCACCAACTGGCACAAGCACCCTCACATTTTTGAACGCCTTTGGGCTCATCTCCCATTCGGTCAGCGCCTCTATTTCCTTATCCATTCGGTTGACCAATTTCATGCTCCAGAAAACCCCAATCGGGTCTATCACAATACTGGCGACTGCATCATTATGCTCGGCCAACTCCTCCATTACCACACCCATGGTATAACTCTTACCAGACCCTCTGGCTCCGCAGACAAACATTACATGAGGCTTAATCGAATCAATAAAGAGTGGTACGCCCTCGGATTTACCAAGATACATGGCCCGGTCTGCACCATATTTCTTTATCATACTCTTACTTCTTCCCAATATCAAGCTCACAATATTGCTTGAATGTTGTGGTAGAAATGCGTATCTGTCCAAGCGAATCCTTTTTTACCAGCTCAGATAAATTAGAAAGTGAAGATTGAACAGCTGATGGCATCAGCAAAAACCGAGCTTGCAAAGCAGACAGGGTTGTCTGAGACTAAAATTCATTTTGGAACTGATAAGTTTGGTGACTTTGCGTCCAGTCTTCCAATAAGGCTCGCTAAATCACATGGAAAAGACCCAGAAACAGTCGCAAAAGAGCTAGCTAGGAAGATAAAGCTGAACGGACTGGAAGCAAAGACAGAAAATGGATTTTTGAACTTTTATCTGACACAGGAAGCAATCAAGCATAATCTGGCAGAGCTATTCAAGTTTCCGCAATCCGGCAAAACAGTTGTATTCGATTACTCATCTCCAAATTTGGCCAAGCCATTTACAGTAGGTCATCTACGCAGCACGGTTATAGCTGATAGCCTTCGACACCTGTTCGAGCTGTTTGGTTGGAAGACTATTCACATAAACTTTTTTGGTGATTGGGGTTTGCAGTTCGGTAAGCTAATGGCTGCCTACAAGCTCTGGGGTGGCGAGCTTGAACCAGAGCCAATAAAGAAGCTGCTCAAACTGTATGTCAAATTCCATAAACAAGAGGAAAATGACAAGAGTGTAGCCGAGGCTGGCAGAGTCTGGTTCAAAAAACTGGAGGACGGGGATGGTGAAGCACTGGCTCTGTTAGAACGATTCAAAAAGCTTAGTCTAGCTGAATTCAACCGAATCTATGAAATGCTTGGCGCAAGCACAGACTATGTCTACGGCGGCGAAAGTCTGTTTGTAAAACATTCGATAGATTTGGTGGATGCGTTAGTCCAAAAAAGAATTGCGAAAAAAGATCAGGGAGCGATTGTTGTGCCGGTAGAAGGTCTACCACCGATGATATTGAGAAAGCAGGACGGTACGACCATATACGGTGCGCGAGACCTGGCTTCGGCAGTCTGGCGGATAAATGAATTCAAACCAGATTTGATGCTATATGTAGTCGGTTCAGAGCAGAGCTTTCATTTTAAACAATGGTTTTCTGTTTTCAAAAAAATGGGACACAAAACACCGGTAGAACATGTAAAGTTCGGGCTGATTCGGTTGCCAGAAGGTAAGCTGAGTACCAGAAAAGGAAAAGTAATCTTTTTGGAAGACATAATTGAAGAGGCCATCACGCGAGTCAATATTATTATGAAAGACAAAGAAATAGCTGAGCCTGATGAGACAGCCAGAATAATTGCGGTCGGGGCTATCAAATTTGCTGACCTGAAAACCAATAGAACACGTGATGTTTTGTTTAGCTGGGATATGCTCAAGACCAATGGCGAGACTGGACCATATGTGCAATATGCGGCAGTGCGAGCCAAACGGATTTTAGAGAAATCAGACAAAAAACCCAAGTGGGGCGAGCTGGACTCAGCCGAGACAGAGCTGGCAAGAAATCTAGTGAAATTCAGGTTGGCTGTGTTGGATGCAGTGGCTGAAAGGCGGCCAGACTTGTTAGCTAACTATCTGCTCAAACTAACCCAGGGATTTAATGAATTTTATGAAACTTGTCCAGTTATTGGATCTGGCAGAGCTCAGAGACTCTATTTGGTTGAGCTAACACAAAAGGTACTTGAAACCGGGCTTGGACTATTGGGGATATCTGTTCCAACCGAAATGTAGGTCAGAATCAGATTTTTAAACCCTGGAATAGTAAAAAATTATGGCTGAAACACAACAGTATTTGGAGATAGCGGCTGAAAAGCTGGAAAAATATTATTCGCGTGATAAAAAATCAAAACTAGCTGCATCAAAAGATTTCTTGTTTATCAGTGATGGTGACAAGATTACCACATATCAGTTTCCAATAAAAGATGACTTGAACAAGATTCCAGAAGCAGATAACAAAATAGTTTCTAATGACAGGTATGCTGAAACAGTTGAAATTACCGACAAAGGTCTTGATATGTATGTCACAAAAACAGTCGCAACCGGTGTTTGGGAATGGCAGAGAGAGCTGTTTGAGCAAGGCGAGCACGAGCCAAAACAATATGTGGCTAGTGCAGCACAAGAGCTAGCTGATTCTTTGGGGGATAGCGAGCTAAGCGTTCTGGGTCGAGGCGAGAAACTCTATGTCGGCGACACAAAAGGTATGGTAGTCATCTGGCTACCTGAAAAACCAGTTCTTCACAGGCTTTCAGAAGAACCACATGTTTATCCTGATGCCAATAATCCTTGGAAAATCTCAGAAACAGAATATAACAATAAATGGCTCAAGAAGCTAGCTGAAAGACATGAAGAAACTCCGGAAGAATTTGTTCAACTGATTAGGTCGGTCGGTGAAAAACATCTTTCAGAATTTCAGAGACAACGGTTTAGCACTGTGAGTGATGAAGACGGAGAAATGCTGGCATATGGAATCCAGAGCACACTTGAATCCAACGAATCACAGCTCAGCGCTGAATATAATGACGGTTTTCTAACAATTCGAGAAGCTGCAAAACTCGGCAAGCTGAGCTATCGGATTTGTGGTGACTATCTGATTCTTGATGAAAAACAATCTGTTGGCACGCTCGGAATTGTTGAAGAGCTGATGTCTATCACAGGGACAGATGAAATCCATCTAAAATGGAAATATGGTCAAAGAATTCAGGAGATTGTGATTTCACCAAACCGAAAAAACAAGTATGCAGGCTGGAGAAGCTATCAAAACATCAGAATTCCTGCAATGAACGCGTTGATTGAACCATTTACCCAAATACTTGAAAAAGAGATTTCTGACTATATGAGCGCTTGAATCAGATAAAAATCCTCATCATCCAGAAGTCAGAGGGTGTTCACATCATCACTGATTATGATTGGTTGTCTTAGTTAATAAGATTAGTCCCGAGGCTCTATTGGCCTGCCAGGCTTCCAATCAGCTGTGCCGATTGACCAATACATATGCTTGGCGTCATAGATGTCTATGACTTGAAATTTTCCATTCCCTTGTTTTTTGATTGAGATATTCAAGCCCCTAGCAGCCAAGGGAAGTTCAGAGCCCATAATTGGCTTATAGAGCTTTGAATAAGGTGTAGGTTTTCTTGAACAATATAGACCGAGCTCAACGAGCTCAGATTCAGAATAAGCGTCACCAAGCTGAATCGAGTATTCAGATTCAGTCTTGCTCGGCATATCTAACAACATCCTTAGTATGAGTATCGATAACTTTGAGTTTTCCCTGATGTTCTTCACATCTAACTATCTCATTATCTTTTTCAAACCAAGAATAGCCATAATGTTTGGTACCCCAAGCAGTATAACCCATACTTTCCAATTCTGCTGAGCTATAGACATTTTTTGCAATAGCTTTTTCACCGTTTGTCATACCACCGCTTAGTAGTTATATGCTTAAAAGACTATCTGAACTACTTTTTGTATGATGATTTGTCTGAAGACTTGTCAGATGCTTTGTCTGGATTAAGGCCTGGAATCCATTTTAACTCTTGTGTAAATGAATCTCTCATCCAAAACCCATTTTCCGCTTCATAACGGGCTCTCTCCTGTTCACGTCCATGTCGTTCAATGTCAGCATATATTGCTTTTGTTTTTTGAAGTCCGTATTCTTTTATATGATCTTTGTGATACCATTTCCCATCTATACGAACCATTCCTGCATCTTCATATCTTTTTACATGGTCTCCATCATTTCCCATATATTCTCTAGAAAATACAGAATTAAAAACCTGATTAAAGCCCTGCCCCGAACAGTTCATCCTTTATTTTCCATTCTTCGGTTGTTTTTCCTGCTTTTCCATAATTTATCTTAGATGCGCCGGTTTTTTGCATAAAGTCTGACTCGTGCTGTTGGATTGCAGCCAGTATAGTCTTGTCACCCCACACGCTCAGCTCTATCAGGTCCTGTGGCGAAAGCTGCGCTTTTTTTCTGAGCGACCGGACCCGACGCGAAGCCTCTCGTACAAGTCCCTCTGCTATTTCTTCTAGTCCCATGGTTGAGTCAATTGTGAGCACCAGCTTGTCAAGCTTGAGCTTATCACCTTTACAAGCTCCAAATTTTTTCACATTAGCTAGCTGGCTGATGATTTGTTCGACCAGTTCAGAATCAAATCCTGTTATTTGAACACATCTTATAGGATAACGAAGTCCAAGCTGGTTTGTGTCCCTATAAGCAAGAAGTGTCTCAACTATACCAAAGGCTTGAGCCATTGAAGCTTCAAGCTGAGTGTCTATCAGGGACTTATCAGCCACTGGGTAGCTGTCGAGAAACACGCTCTGTTCTCCACCCCATCTCTCAGCTAGCTCAGCATACATTTTCTCTGCTGCAAACGGCATCAAGGGTGCAAGTAGCTTGACCAAACTTGTGTGTATTTCTCTAATCACCCACAAAGCTGTGGTGTCTCCTAGCTTAACCCTTTCTTTTGCCAGTTTCATATAGGTCCTGCTAAAATCAGTTAATATGAATCTGTGAACCGACCGCACCGCCTGGTGCAGCTCATAGTTATCTATCCCATCTGTGAACTCTTGCACAAGCGAGTTGAATTTGCTTAAAACCCATTTGTCCTCGGTTTGCAAGCTTTCTTTGGCTGGCTCCTGATCAACATACCTAAGCAGGTATCTGTGGAGATTAGACCAAATATTCATCATTCTGCCTATCTCCTTTTTTGCCCGATTCAAGCTAAATCTCAGGATATCCCAAGGTGAAGACTCCCATAATACATAGAAACGCAGCATATCTGGGCCAAGCATCTCGAACGCATCCATTGCGGTGATGACATTCCCTTTTGACTTGCTCATCTTCTCGCCTTTTTCATCCACTACCCAACCATGCATGCTGACTGACTCGAACGGAGCTTTGTCAAACACACCGGTCGATATGAATAAGAGCGTATAGAACCAACCGCGAATCTGGTCCTGACCTTCATTTATTCGGCTGACAGGAAATGTTGGCATACTACCAGTCGGGTGACCGACCGATGCAAACGGAGACGCACCAGAGTCATACCAAACATCAAGCACATCGAGTATCCTGCTCATGGACTCATCGCACTCAGTACAATCAAACTCAAGCGAATCGACTATGTCTCTATGCAGGTCGGTTATCTGTTTGCCGGTCAGCTTCTGCAGCTCCTTATGACCCTCAATCACTCTTATATGCCCGTTCTTGCAAGTCCAGATAGGCAAAGGGGTATTCCAATACCTCTGACGGCTAAGAGTCCAGTCTGTAGCGTTTTCCACCCAATTAATCATTCTTTGTTTAGCAAAATCCGGCATCCAGATGGTCTTCTCAATCTGTTTTAGCAAGCTTGGCTTTATTAATTCTGTCTCAAGCAACCATTGCTTGGTCAATCTAAAAATCAAGGGTGTTTTGCAACGCCAACATACAGGGTATCTATGTTGTGAGGTTTCAGAGCTCAAAAGAGCTCCTGTTTGCTTAAGTAACTCGATTATGTCTTTGCTGGCCTTGCGAACAGGCCGGCCAACAAGTTTGCCTGCCTGTTCAGTAAAGAGTCCTTGATCGTCAACCGGGCTGACAGCCGGTAGCTTGTAGTGCTTGCCTAGCTCAAAGTCCTCTTGTCCATGTCCGGGCGCACAATGAACCACACCTGTACCATCCTCCATATTAACAAAATGCCCAAATTCTGTTTTGTCTTCTGTTTCTTTTTTGACAGCTATCTTTCCTGCTGCTTTTTTCTTTAGGACTGGCATGGATAGATAGACCTTGTGAGCGTTCCGATTCTTTGTCAGTTCTTGCTGAACTGGACAATCGACTACGGGCTCATAACCCACGCCTGCCAGTTTTTTCCCAGGAAACTCATCTACAACCTTATAGATTATTTCAAGTCGGTCCAGCTGTTTAACCAACTTTTTTGCCATCACCAGCTTGTCTTTCCCCACAGCTAGCTTGACATATTTTTCTGTGGGATGAACAATAAGCGCGACATTACCAACAAGTGTCCAGGGCGTGGTGGTCCAAACAAGAATAGAAAAGTCTTTGTCTGTCTTAAACTTTACAAAAATACTCGGGTCCTCTAACTCCTTGTACTCATCTGTCACTTCATACCCGCTCAACACTGTACTACAGTGCGGACACCAGTAAAACGGCTTGTGTCCCTGCTTAAGCAAACCCTTATCATACAGCTGCTTGATTGACCACCAGACCGAATCCATATAGCTAAGCGACAAGGTCAGGTACGGAGTCTCCCAACCAAGCCAAACACCCAGCTGTCTGTAAAAATCCATCCAACGTTCCAGGTTTTCTGTTGCAAACCGCTTGCACTCAGTCATAAATTTGTGCATTCCAATCTTTTCTATGTCTGCCTTGCTCGAAATCCCAAGCTTTTTTTCAACCTTATTCTCTATCGGCAACCCATGTGTGTCAAAACCAGGCTGGATGAAAAGCTTGTGTCCCTGCATTGCTTTTGTTTTCATCAACAAATCCTTGATAGTGATACCTCTCACATGCCCCATATGCGGATCGGCGTTTGGATACGGTGGCCCATCAAGAAGCCAGAAAACTGGGCCATCCCGCTCTTGAACATGCTTTATCAACCCAATTTTGTCCCATTTTTCCTGAATTTGCACATTCTTCCGGATTCTACAGATTTTAATAGATTTGTCTTGACAAGTATAGAAAAAGTTAAAACTCCAGAAGAGATACAAATTTGATGGCAAATATACTAATAAAAAACGCACGCTGGATTTTCACGGCAGACCGGGTCCTACGAAACAAGGATATTCTGATTGAAAACGGAGTTGTAAGCGAGTTTGGTTCTGGTGAAGCAGATAGAGTCATTAATGGTGAAGATAAAATTGTGATGCCCGGGCTGATTAATTGTAATACTCAAACCAGTTTGAGCTCAAGTAAAGGACTGTCTGAACCAGAAAGGCTAAACCCAAAAACGGCGTTTCACTCTGCTATGATAGGTATACAGGATGCCATCAGCTCTGGAACTACCACAATTATTGATTCTGGCAGTTACCCAGAACAAGTAGCAAAGGCCATGAGAAAGTTAGGTGTGCGCGGATTTGTTGGTCAACTTATGTCTGATGGATTTGACCCTATCAAAAAAGAGGCACAGCTTAGGCGGACTAAGGAAAATCTGAAATTTATTGAGCGACTTAGTAACCCAAAAATTACTGGACTGGTTGCGCTTGAATCACTAACCGATTGTTCAGACACATTAGTTATTGCAGCTAGGGAACTGGCTACAAGAAAACAAACAAGAATTAGCATGCCTGTCAGCAAAAACAAAAGTGAGGTTGAACTTGTCAGAAATGATAGGGGCGAAACACCACTCATGTATCTAAAAAAACTCGAAGTAACAAAAGGGCTTATGGCACTTGGCGGGAATAGCCTTACTGGGCGAGAAATAAGTATAGCAAACAGACATAAAACAACCATAGTTCATTGTCCTATTGCTGAGCTAAGAAACGGTTCAGAGAATGCTCAAACTCACAAGCTAATGGAAAAAGGGGTGAATGTGTGTATAGGGACAGGCAGTCCAATCAAAAGCAATGCTGATATGTTTGAATCAATGAGGATTACTGCGCTACTACAAAAAGAGCATGCAAACCCGTTTGAGATTCTGAGAATGGCTACAATAAGACCTGCTCAAATGCTTGGCCTTGATTCTGGAAGGATTGAACCAGGAAGCTGGGCCGACCTAATCTTGCTTGACCTAACTGAGCCAAACCTAAGACCGCTGACAACTTCAGAGCAGTTAATAAATCATTTAGTCTATTCAGCTAATAGAAAAAACGTGACAAGAGTAATCATTGATGGAGACTTGGTAATGCAAGACAAGCTTGAACCAGATGTTCATGCAAGGTTTTTGGAGGGAAGAGGGCGTTTGGTATGGGGATCATAGGAACAAGCGTGAGGGCCAAAGTCATTGGAACTCTTGGTGAAAAAGAGCTGATAGCAAAAGTAGACACAGGCGCGACACGAAGCTCGATTGATGCAGAAATAGCGGCTGAGACCGGACTCGGTCCAATTGTGTCAGTTAAAGGATACAAGTCCAGCTTAGGAAAAAAGCGGAGACTGATTGTGAAAGGCAAGATAGAGCTGTGCGGGAAAACCATAGAATCTGAGTTTTCTATTGCTAATCGAGAGCATATGAAATATCCGGTATTAATTGGTCTGGATATCTTGCGAGATCTAGATGTTATGATTGACCCGTCTATTCAAGGACCTGACCACGAGTGCTGCAGCAGGCAGTGTGAAGATAAAGAGAATTGTGTCTGCGAGTAAAAGCAAGGTCGAATAAACAGCAAGCAATTTCCAGAATAGTGGTCCTGAATTTTTCCAGGCGTCTATTATCTGCTTGTTTTCATAAAAACAGAGTGGAATAAGTGAAGTCCTGATAATGAGATAGAATGAGCCAAGATAAAGCAATTGAAACTTTGCATCAATAACAGAGAGATAAAAAGGAACAAGAATCAATAAGTATGACAAAAATGCAAAAATGGTTGAACCAGTAAGGACAGACAGATATCTTTCAAGCGCTCTGTCAAAAATCTGCTCTGCCTCAAATCTTGGAAAGCTCTCTGCACACGAAAACAGGACCGAGATAAGCAAAGCAATTGCAAGCGGATAAAGAATAAATTCTGAGTAAGGAAAACTGATAGACTCAATCAAAGAAAACAATAGAATATAGAGTGTGTAGAACAATAGCAAGTCTAACAGATATGTTCTGAACTTCATCTCTTCAACCTCTTACCCATCATGAATGCCGGGTTTCTGCCTCGCTTGAGATTGCGCATCATTTTCCTCATTTTCTTGAACTCGCGCAACAATTCCTTTATTTCTTCTGCCTTGACTCCGCTCCCTTTTGCAATTCTATCAATTCTTGACCGAGTCACTGTATCTGGTTCGTCCCGTTCAGCAGGTGTCATCGAGTTTATGACTGACTTGTATGTCTTCAGCTTTGCCTTTGAGTCAGCCACGGTTTTCTTGTCCAGGTCTGTCAACCCCACCATTTGAAACACTTTTTCGAGCGGACCTAGTTTGGTCATTGACTCGATTTGTTGGTAGAATGTTGTCAGCGTCAGCTTATCCAGGTCTTTTGGTTTTACCTCCATTCCGGTCTCTTTCACTTTTTCAATCAGGGTCTGCAAGTCCCCCCAACCCAATAAACGTGATACATATCTGGCCGGGTTAAACTGTTCCAGGTCAGCGACACGCTCGCCAATACCAATAAACTTGACAGGCACACCTGCTGAGCTACAGGCAGACAAAGCCCCACCTGCTTTGGCAGTTCCCTCCATTTTGGTTATCACCACGCCTGTGATAATGTTCTTGAATGCTTCCGCCTGTTTTCTTGTCTCATGTCCCATCTCAGCTGGTATGACCAACAGCACCTCATCTGGCTTGGCTTTTTTCACGATTTTTTTTGCAGATTCTAGTAGCTTTTTATCAAGCGCATCCCTACCAGCAGTATCAATTATCACCGCTCCTTTTACTATTTCTTTCTCTGTCTTTAGCCCAATTGATTCACCAAGCTGGGTCAACTGTTCAAGTGCGGCCGGTCTATCGCGGTCAAGCGAGACAAGCACTGAATGAACTCCTTTCTTTTTTAGAAAATAACCTAGTTTTGCGGCTGTAGTGGTCTTTCCAGAACCATATAATCCAACCAGCACTATTCGCGTGTCTGGCTTGGTCTTTATTTCCCCTCCAACTCCCATTATCCCAGTCAGCTCGTCGTAAAACACCTTTAAAACATGCTCCTTGAGCGTGGTGCCTGAAACCGGTTTTTCATCAAGTGACTTCATTCTTATCTGCTTTGAAAGCTCGATAACTGTTCTAGGGTCTACATCCGATGCGATTAAAGCTCGCTGCATTTCCTTCAAAAGCTCATCAAGGTCTTTCTCACTTATACCCCCCTTGCCAGCAAATTTCTTGACTGCATCTCTAAGCCGTTTTCCAAATCCAGCTACCACGGTCAAAACAAAGCTAACCAATTATAAACTATTTGAGATAAATTACGACTCCGACTACCATGAGAATCAATGCACCTATTGCAAAAGAAGTCTGCTTCAGCATAGACTCCCGGGCCGCATATTGTTTAAACCTGCCTATCGTCTGCTCCTTTGCCAGCTCTTCATTAAGCTCAATCAAAATCAACTTGGCCTGCTCAAACTTACCTTGGTCAACAAAATCTCGTGCATCCCCAAGCTGATCAGCATAGAGTTGTTGTCTATTTGAGCTGAGATCATCAAACATCTCTTCCACATCCTCTAACAGGTACTGTACTTCTGTGGGTAATGGAAATGAAACATCTAGCACAAACATCCCTTCTTGCTTTTTATCTGGGTATTTTTCTGGGAAAGCAATCACAGCAATATCAAAGATGCCTGGCGAGCTTGGTGGCTCAAACTGAATCGCCAGCGAGTAGCTAGACTGCTCTTTCAAAGCTCGGTGATACTCATCTATCTCAAGTTCAGAATCAAACATAAAGACATATGGGCCTGAATAATCCTGAGTAGTTATATTGACTGCAAAGCTGGCTGGCAGACCAAACGAAAGCTCGGTGCTTTGGTCTACAAGAGACAGTATCGGTGTGACCACCTTTTTCTCAACCAGTATTTCAATACATTTTCGGTTGTTTGGGTCTTTTACAGATGAAACACAGAGAGTAAAGTTTCCGGGTCGGTCAGCTATGATAGTCAGGTCTTCGCTTTGTTGTAGGTCTATTGTCATCTCAGTATCTGATAAAACCATTTCAGATGATACAAGATAGCTGTCTGCAGTATTTCCTACATTGATTATAGTCACAGTCCCATATGTCTCATCATCAATCAGGTCAAGTGATAGGGAAATTGGCGTGATATCAAACTCATATATCGGAGTATCTGACAAAATAATAGTTGAGCTGGCGCTTGCGATAATGTTTGATTCTAAATCAACTGTTCCATAAATATTGAACACTTGTCCTTCCTCACCTGCTGGAATCTCAATTGGCAAGGCTATCATCTTGATTTCATAACCAGACAAGGTCACGGTTTGGACAGGCGAGCTTATCTTTGCGTCAGCATTGCTTGTTCTAAACTCGACAGTCACATTGACAGTTGGCCCATCATTCTCTATAACAAAATATAGCTTGGCTGTTGCGCCTCTAGTTGGAACATAGGAGGTAGTCGGCGAGAAATAAGCACCAAGGAATGAAGGGATTATCACTTCTGTTGGCCAGCTTGAGATAAGCTGGTCATAGAAAGGTGCGGTTACTTTGATGATTAGCTCTGCTGGGCCGACATCTGCATAGACTGGTATTGGTGCAACAGGACTGTCGGTTGCAAGCGGTATCTCCATTCCTCTACTGGTATTCAGATACCAAGTATAATGATAGCCAGTCACCAGATTTCCTAGCTCGTCCCGCACAGCCAAGATATCAAGTCCATACTCAAATGCAGGAAGAACTTCATTTGGTATGGCTGCAGAAACTGAGTTTAGTCTGCCATAAAATGAGATGCCTGAGTTGATGGTTGTTTCCAACAAGTAATCACCTGTGAATGTGCATTCAACTGCATGTGAACCAACACTAACCGTGGTCGGTGTTTGTAAGACTAGCTGGCCTGTTGCGATTTGGTCAATGTTGGGAATAAGTGTATCTGAAGCAATAGTCTGGCCAAGCTCGCAGCTCACATCAACTGAGCCAAGCGTGCCGCCTACTGTTTCAAGTGAATCAGACCAAGCTGATACTGTGATAACTGGCGGATAGACTGAGCAAAAGCCGGCTGAGCCGCTTCTATAATAGCACTTGTCCTTTGCGATACTGGCTGTGATTGGATGATATACCTCTAGCGACAAACTCACATTCTTGGGCATATAGTCCATCTGTCGGACTTCATACTTGAGGCTGTTAATCCCTTTCGGCATTCCGTCTATATGAACAGTATATACGGTATCAACATTATATCCGTTGAATAGTGTCCTCCAGCTTGTGCCAGAGACATCTCGGACTGTTATGTTTCGCATGTCCTCCCATGGAACACCAACAAGCTCGTCCCACATAATTGAGTTTAGATTGAGCTGAAGTGTATAACCATCTGGGTCATAGGTAACAACACCAGTACATTCAAATATTGTGCCAGTATCCTGACAGGAAAAGCTCTGGACATTGCTGGGTGCACCTAGTGCAGTTAGTTGAACACCATTAATCATGGTCCTGTCATAGTTCTTCTGACATTCATGGTCACACACAAATCCTAGTGCAACTGTTCCTACCTGATTTCCACCACAACCAACTGCAGCCCCACAATATTCATAACAGGTCCTTCCCCATTCTGGGTGAACCAAACTTGTTTGTATTCCAGTATTGTATTGTGAATCACAACAGTCTTTGCAGATGCCTGGATTTTCTAGCTCGCTTCCAGCTATGCCTTCATCACAGCTACTATCACCACAGATGTCTGTGCAGGTTCCGGAGAATGCATAAGACCAAGGCATCTCGCCAAAGTCACCATAACCATTGATTGACACAGCAGGTATTGGTTTGCAGAGTGACACTGTATCAAGTGTTCCATCCAAGTCAGTTCCTTTATTCACATAAGCAAAACAGCTTGAATTTTGATAACAAATCCCACCATTGCCGGTTAGCTCGGTCTGGTCAGCCGAGCCAAATTGGTCAAGCTGGATTCCTGACTGGCAATTGGTACCGGTCTGGACAGATATTTCTGCTGAGCTCATTACAGAGTTAAGCGAGCTATCGATTAGCTCAACAAATATGATGGCACTGCCAGACTGAGCTGTGTCTATCACATCAGCCAGCGGAACAAGGAGTGCCTTAGCTGTGCCTGCTTCTTGAACCCTAATTGAATAGTTGTGTGGATAGGAATTAATATTGGTCAACAAATCAAATCTTTGCGGTTCTGTTCCGATTATGACATTAATAGTATCAGGCACGCCAGTAAGATAATCATCTGCATCATCAGTAAATTGGATTCCGAGGAAATAACCAGTACAGGTTTCGGCTGTGAAAGAACAGTCACCAGGTTCACAAACCCAATCAGACTCGGTTCCACTCTCAAAGGACTTGATGTCTGTCCAGCTATCATCCAAATCAATCTGGAAGAACGCACCAACATTGTCTGGGTCGGCGCAGATAAAGTTTGATGCGCAGAAAGGTAAACTAACTCCGCCTTCATCAAAACAATCATCAGAATCCATACATGGTTCACTCAAACCACATTGGTCGCTGGTGGCAGAAAAAGCCAGATCGGTTTGGATATCATTAACTAGATATGTTGAGCCGGCTCTGTTGAACATTTCAAGATCAAACACTAGCTCTCTGTTGATGTTTGCATATGATGGGATAATCTGAATCTTGTTTCCTTTTGCCTGACAAACTTTCCAATAATAACCATCTGATTTTTTTATCACTGATGTATCAGCATCAGTAAACTCAAACGAGTCTGTGGTTGTTCCGCCAGTCAGCTTCTTGTTACCAACATAGAGCGGATGACTTGTTGAATCAAGTGTAAGCTCACAACCGTTCTCGCCACAGTGCGGGTCATATGGGATAAGCAGACAGGCATCATAAAGTTCGCAAGTATCTATCTCTGGAACTGGTTCACTGTTCCCTGGAACAAAGAATTCAAAATCAAAGTTAGTTGAATAGTCAGACCTTGGTTCACACCATTCAGTGCAGATTGAGTCACCTGCCTCGGATGACGAGCAGCTGAGGTCAGAACCACAGCTCACAAAGCAGCTTGTGTCATCATACTGACTCTGCAGGGGTATTCCGCAGAATATGTTTCTCATAAATCCAAGCGTTGCGGTGCCTTCACCAAGCTTTGTGTCGGTTATGCTTTTGTATTCGTTCATACTACAGCTAGCGTCCAACTCGGTTGAGACTGGCGCTTCACAACAGTCCTTGCAGACTGAATAAGATTCGTAAGTATCACAATCAGGTGAAACATCCATCAAGCCGGCGCTCAGGGTTATTCCATAACCAGTTATGCTAAACGTGCCAGATCTATCAGCAGTCCATCTACAAGTATATTCACAATCTGAATTACAAACGTCTGGCGAACCGTCATGCCCATCACAGAAAGCGTCATAAACATTATTCTTCTCTGACCAGCTGGTTACATAATCAGCCACCCGAGCTCTGAAATAGTTACCAAGTTCACATTCTGACAAAGTTTTTCCAATATTGGTACATTCACCTATTTGAATAACATTGTCAGCTATGCTCATATTACAAATACCGAGACACTGAGTCGAACCAATACAGTTAGCCGGGCTGTCCTGATATGCAAAGGTCGCGATAAGCTGAGATTCAATGGTGTTCTCTACCGTGTTACTGCCTTCATCAGCTGAAATCACCCAATCACATTGAACATCAATATTACAAGGTATCTGGATTTTGTCATCAACCGTGCACATGGTTTTTATCTCGTTTCTCGGCAGGTCAGCTGAATAATCAGCTGATTCACCGACCACCTGGCTGTCGGCTGTTATTCTGGTTAGGTCTCTCACCACATAGCAGTTTCCAGGCGCATAATCATATTCAACATTTGACTCGTGTGGAAACCAGGCTGGTTCTGACAAACCCATTGTGAATTCTGCATCATTATATGGAATAAACTCGCCAACAGTTATCTTTGGGTCATCTGCGGTCGGCCACATATTTGGAACCCAGCCATATGTCTGTGTGCCTTGCACACAGGTCCAGCTGCCTGTGCTGTATGTGACATCTACATTCTTATCTCCATTGGTTGAAGTGAAGTTATAGCCAGGCAACAAGCTAGCGGGTTCAAGATAACACTGCTGGTTAGAAGCACATCTGAGCAGCCAGCTCTGAATTATCTCGTTTCCGTTCGATGACTCAATCGGTGTAGTAGCTGTAAAAACCGTATATGTCCCAGATGGCATAATAACAAGATAGTCGCCTGTTATCGAACAGCTTGAGATTGTAGCAGATTGGCTGGTCGTGCAATCACAGTTCCAATATCCACTAGCGTAACTGCAAGTGATTGTGTGAACATAGCTCGGATTTGTTGGAAGTGAGTTGAACTGGTATGTTCTATAGTCTGTTGTGCTTGCACTCACTATTGTAAGCTCTTGTGTGGTTGGAAACTGCCGGCCTGCTGTTTCCGCGTCACAGCTCTGTGTCTCGTCATCTGTATTCCCAACACAACTGGCTTCAGCTGCTATGTTAGAATAAATTATGCTGGACAAAGACTTTTGATAATAGTAGTTCTGACTTGTATCTATATCAGTACCCCTCCAGAAGCCGTTACAGGATTCACAAACAGTGCTGAGTACATTCTCATCTGTCGTGATATCATCCCAATCTGATTCTGCATCACAACCAAAATTACCCCAGTAATAATCGCTTAAAGAATCCATTACACAAACATACTCTTCCTGCTTTGTTCCTTCTGCATCACAGATAGCCAAAACACCCTGGTCGGTTCCAGAATAATAACAAAGGCTTTCATTCTTTGAATCAAGTGCATCATAATCCCAAAGCACTGCATTGTCTTCTTCTTCCAAGCTGGTGCTTGCAGTCCAGGACGGGTTTGACGCCTCTGTCTGTTTTATACAATGATAGCTTGAGTTATCTATTGTCTTTCTTGAACAATCACCTGTACTACACACATAATCTACACAAGAGGAATCAAGGGTAGGTGTACTGCACACACAGATTAGAGCATTGTCTGGTCCAAAGGGACCATAACCCTGTGATGATATATCGATAACCCATTCAAGATGGTCTGATGAATCTTTTGTACAATAATATCTGTCAGCGCCAACAGTTGCTCGTTCACAGATATTGTTCGCTGAACAGCTATGGAACTCGCCGTCATCATCGCAGAGAGCTTCGTTACCTCCTGAATCAAAAATATCGCCTGATGTAAGCCAACCCTCGATTGTGCAATGATATGTATTTGAATCAATGGTTTCGCTCACCCCACAATTGCCGCCAGGTGGAGAATCATCATTGCAGACAAATTTCTCGCCAGAATTACATAAGACTTCATAATGTGAATCACCGTCTGTATCATACTGAATATTCACACCGCTGGAGACCCAATGATAATCATCATTTTGATAAACACAAGTATAATTTGTTGAACTCACGGTAATTTGACTACAAATGCTTCCAGAATTACAAATATTGTCCTCATTATCTAAACACACAATCTCATATCTACCATCGCCATCGTCATCAATTCTTGTTGGAGGACTGTCAACCCATTTCCAACCAGAGTCGTAACTGCAATGATAATCACCCTCATTAGAACATGCATTATCTGAATTGCATTCATATGGATTACAGCTAGAATCACAATAGGAAGCTCCACTAGGTGAAAGCGAGCCAGGAGCAGCATCATCACATAAGGGATCTGCGCCGCAGGCAGACTCGCATCTGTCAATGGTTTCACCCAAGCCACTGATATGTTCATCCCAGGTTCCAATAATCCTAGTGGCTATTTTACCATCGCATCCAACACAAGACGCATCAGAAGAAGACCAAAAGCTCCGTCCATAATATGATTCTTGTGCCGATGTCAGAAAAATTTTTTTCACATTATTACCAATACGTGCAACAGTACAGACTTTACCGTTCCAGCTAACACCGGTAAGCTTTGGACAATAACAGCCACCAGAACATCCTGCATCTGTTATCTCGCCTATTTCAGAAGTTCCAATTACGGTCGCATCATCATAATATGTAGAAAGAGTGCAAACTTGACTGGAACTAGCCCCAATAGAAGCCCAAACTCCTTCACCATCAACATCACAACACGAAATTCCACACAAACCAGTATCATAAGATGAACCAAGTTCAATAGCCCCATCAGAATAAGTAGCGCCCTGAGAAAAGTCATCACCTACTTGACAAAGAACAGCATCAGTGTGTTCATCACATCCAAGACAACCACACCACCTTATTTTTCCTTCAAGGTCACAAACCCATGCGTACCCATATGTCCCAACTGCAAGAATTGACAAAAGAACAAGAATTCCGGTAAGACGGGGGCTTCGCATCCAGATTAGTAAAGCCAAACCATATTTAACTGTTTCTTTGGGCTAGAATCCATAAAAGCTGGTGATTAGACTAAGAAAGCGCTTGCAGGAATCTGTTCTTTCATTCCTTTTCGCTTTCTTATCTTTAGTATAGTTGGTATCTGCAGCTCTTTTGGTAGTGGTTCGAATCGACTGTCTATCAGCGACCAGTAGCCCATACCGTTTGTAGCTGAACGAAGCTTGCTAGTAAAACCAAACATGTTTGATACAGGCATATCTGACACAACAGCCACATTCTCTGCTGACTCCTGGTCAACCTCCAACACCCGACCGCGCCTGCCTTGAACCAGACTTGTAACTGCGCCCATATACTCTGTCGGAGAGTCTATCCTAATAGTCTGAATCGGCTCGTTCAAATGCGCACCAGCATCAAGCATCGCTTCCTTAATCGCATCCCGACTAGCTGGAATAATCTGAGCTGGGCCACGGTGAATGCTGTCCTCATGTAGTTTCGCATCTGTAATCAATATCTTCATTCCTGATGATTTCTCGCCTGCAAGCGGACCTCTACCCAGAACATCATTCATTCCATGTATAGTATGGTCCATTATCTCACCCAAGTGAACAACTCCTCGGGTTGCATCAATCATGATATTACCGTTCTTGATGATGATGGCCTTTTTCGCTTGGTCCTTGCTCATTCCAGCAGCCATCAGTTCCTTGACTGTTCGCTCATCCTTGCCTTTTCTTATCACGCCTTCTGAAATTTCGCCTGCGATTATTTTTTCATAAACTTCCTGTTCAATGGGTTCTATTTTGATATAGAGTTTATTATGCTTGTTTGGCGACTTGCCTTCTGCTGTCTTGGAAGTTCGGTCAACTGTCTCCCTAAAAACCACAATCGGTGGGCTTGACTTAACCTGCACTTTCCAGTCTCGAACAATAAACTTTTCTTTTATCTCCAAATGCAACTCACCCATTCCACTCATCAGGATTTCGCCGGTCTCTTGGTTGATATCTATCTTGAGTGTCGGGTCTTCTTTTGACATCTTGATTAGAACTTCCACTAGCTTAGGCAAATCTTTCGGGTTCTGTGCCTCAATTGCCTTGGTCACAACTGGTTCGAATATATGTTTGATTTCTTCAAATGCTTCCACATCCAGCTCATCCGATAGTGTTTCACCTGCTTGAGCAGACCTAAGTCCAACTACGGCAGCAATATTCCCAGCTGATAACTCCTCTACCGAAATTCGGAAAGGTCCTTTGTAAAAAGCCACTTGTTGAACTCGCTCCTTTGATTTTGAACCAATTAGATATACCTCTGAACCTGCTCTTAATCGACCAGAAAAAATTCTGGTAGTCGAGACTTCGCCTGCATGAGGGTCATTCACTATCTTGGTGATGACTGCCATGAAAGGACCGTTCTCATTACAATCCATCATTGATTTGCCACGCTCGCTATCCATATCACCTCTCCAAATTTTGGGTACACGGTATTTCTGTGCTTCGAGCGGGCTTGGAAGATGCTCAACCACCATACCAAGCACGGTTGTGTGAAGTGGTGCCGGTTTTGCAAGCTCATCCTGCTTATCATCTCGGTATGCATCCAATATTTCTTTGAAGCCCACACCACTTGATTTCATGACGACCATATTAGTCGCCCATTTGTCAACAGCAGACCCAAAGCCAACTGTTCCTTGCGGTACACCGACCTGCCAGTCTTTCTTATGTTCTTCTGGTGCAAACTTCTCGATTAGCTGGTTTACTTTTGTGATTATTTTTGCAAATCTCTGTTGCATCTCTTCTGGAGTCAGCTGCAGTTCTTTGATAAGCCGGTCAACTTTATTGATAAACAAAATAGGTTTCACTCGTTCACGAAGTGACTGGCGCAGGACAGTCTCTGTTTGTGGCATAGCACCCTCAACCGCATCTACAATCACCATAGCTCCATCAACTGCTCGCATAGCTCTGGTTACTTCACCACCAAAGTCTACGTGTCCTGGCGTATCTATCAAATTTATCAGATAGTCTATTCCACTCAGCTCATGAACCATGCTAACGTTTCCAGCATTTATTGTGATTCCCCGTTTTTGTTCTTCCTCATCAAAATCAAGCCATCTTGCCTCCCCTGCCACCGCCTCACTCAGCATGCCGGCGGCCGCAACAAGCGAGTCGCTCAGCGTGGTCTTCCCATGGTCAATATGAGCGATAATACCAATGTTTCTGATTCTATCCTTGTTCTCCATCATTCCAACAATGATTTTTTTTAAATCTTTTTTCTTTGCCATTGAATTTCACCTGATTTTTCTGTTCTCACTATCTGCTAGCCTCGGCTTGTTTTTCCATCATATTCTTTCTATCAATCGCAAAGCTCTTAGCTGGGTCGTTCTCTGCAGCTGCCATAAGTTCTTCTGAAATCGCCTGAGCTGGAGTTTTCTTTGACCTAATAGCTTTCTGAGCAGAACCTTTTGCAAGAAAAGACAAAGCTAAGTCAAGTCGTCTAAGCGGAGAAACATCAACACCAACTGGACTTCGCATACCACCAAACTCAACCGTAGTTACTTCTGCCCTAGGAGCTGAATTCTGGGCAGCATTTATCAAAATCTGTATTGGATTCTTTTTTGCTCTTTTTTCTATAATCTCAAACGCCTCCTCAACTTCTCTCATAAGCATCATTTTCTTACCTGTATTCCTACCTGAACTGAAAAAATGTTTTTTTGACGCCTTGATATGACCGATTATCATTAGCTTGTTTATGAATCTCTCAACTATGTTATATTTCGCTCGTCCAAACTGACGCTTCTGATATTTGCCGCCGGTATGTGGAATAATAACTGGCTTGAGATTAACAAATTTCTGGAGCGAAGTGTCTTCAACAGCGACATTATAATCCCATTTTCCAAAAAGTTTGATTTCTTCCATTTTATCTCCTCTTTTTCTCTTTCTTTCCTGTTCTTATCTGTTCTAGACTAACTCCATTAACCTGTATAACTTTGAAACGCACACCAGGCAAATCACCGAATGATCTACCTTTCCTACCACCAATCCCTTCTATCAAAACTTCATCATGTTCATCGATTACGTTAATTGCTCCATCTCGTGGTGTAAAGGCAGTTACTTGTCTACCATTCTTAATTAGCTGAACGCGCACGCATTTTCGGATTCCTGAATGTGGCTGTCTTGCCTCTATTCCAACTTTCTCAAGTACAATCCCTCTTGCCTGCGGAGCAGTCTCGAGTGGGTCTTTCTTCCATCTTGTTCCATAAAATCTCTGCCGCCATGACTTTTGAAGCTTCCGGCTATTCTTACGCTTATTAATCAAACGCAGACCTGTGAAATACCCCCTAGATTTTTTCATTCTATTACCTCTAATACATATTCCGGAAAGTGCCGACCAAGCAATAGTGAAATCAGCCTTTGGAGCTTCTTTCCTTCTCTTGTAAGCGTTTTCCTGAGTTGATGGTCTGCTTGAAGATTTATAACTCTTTCTCCACTGCTCTTAGTGGCGATATAGATGTTTTTCGGCTTTTTTGGAAAAATGATGTTTTTTATGAATTGTGATGGATCTGAGGAAAACTCAACCAAACGAATCCGTTTTTTTATCAGAGCTTCTACCTTTTTTATGTTCATGCCCTTTTTGCCAACAGCCACACTGATTTTTCCTGATTCTACCACATAAACAATCTCACTACCAAACTCAAAACAGTCAGTCGCACCAACACCAGTCAGACGACTAAATGCATTGAGATACCGAAAATTGTCATTGCTAATCTTTACACGCATCTTTATCACTCAATCAATATCACTGAAACTCTGAAGGGTTTTTTTGCAAGAGCGCCTAGCTCAATACTATCTCCTTCAAACTCAATTGTTTGTATATTTGTCAGTTCTGAATAGTATTTTATCTCTTCTGTTTTTGGACAATTCGACGCGAGTATCAAAAGCTTTCCTTGTCCTTTCTTCAAAAGCTTAACAGTCTTGTCAATCCCTAAGACTGCTTTTTTTTCCTTGACCGCATTTCGCAATTCTTTTTTCCAATCCATACTCACACCTTCATCAACAGCTTGACCATTCCGGTACCGACTTTGACCGGCTGACCAACCATCACGTTCTCGACTACTGAGTCAAAATCATCTGTTTCGCCTCTCATTGCTGCGCTCATAAGATGCTTTATAGGGATTTCGAATGATGCTCTGGCAAGCACGCCTGCTTTTTCACCAGCAACTCCATACCGCCCGATTGCCTTTATCTCTCCACTAACAGTCATCATATCCGCCACCAACATCAGGTGCCGATTGTCTACATTACTAACACCAGCCCCGTCCATAGCAGCTCGAATCTCATCTATAATCGCATTCCTGGCTGCTTCTATACCAAGCACTTTTGCAACCTCTCGAATATCGTTAGTGGTCGTTCTTGAACCATTAACTCCTTCAAGCGTGAGAATATATTTCAGGTTTGTTCCTTCTGTATAAATCACAAACTCACCTTCTTCTTTTTTGATAAGCGCGTATGATACTCCTTCAACTCCGCGCACATGAACTTCCATTATCTTCTCCCTGAGTTTGTACAAATGTCTCATAGTCTCTTTCTTTGAATGGACCTTGACTGTTCGACCAGAAAACTCTATGTCCACCCCTTTCACTTTTCTCCTTATTGCTTTTTCAATCTCCTCTTGGTCAATATCAAAATGTTCTATGCTAGACTTATCCAGCTTGATTGCAATAAGCTTCTCTATCAGGTCTGTCTCAATCTCCTTGGCCAGGTCCTTTATGGTTACAGCCCTTATCCTGGCTGCTACTTTTCTGGCAGAATCCTCATCCTGTGAGAAATTCTTTTCCAGATACACCTTCATCATAGGTGTTGTCGGAGTGCCGCGCGCGTCCACTAATTCAATCACTCTTGGTAGACCAAGCGTCACATTCATCTCAAGCACACCAGCATAGTGAAAAGTTCTTAGCGTAAGCTGCGTACCAGGTTCACCGATTGACTGAGCTGTGACAAGGCCAATTGCCTCTCCAGGCTGAACTTTCATTTGTTTATATTTCTTTTTTACTTCATTCATGAATTTGGTCTTTTTCTTACCAGTAAAATTATGCTTCTTTGCTGTTGTCTCTGCTTTTTGTTTTAACATCTCAGGTAGCATCTTTTATCACCTCAGCAATTCTTTCCATATCAATACTTCCCCAATCAGACCGATTTGGGTCTATTCCATCTTCTCCATACAGGAACTGTACAATTGTGCCAGAGCCATCACGCACGCTATGGTCATAATCAACCTTCAGGTCCTGTAGCGCGTTGCTCAATCGACGATACATGTATCCACTCTTAGGCGTCTTAATACCAGTATCAGTCAAACCCTCACGACCAGCAGCTGAAACCCAGAAGAACTCAAACGGGTCAAGTCCGGTTCCATATGCATCATGCACAAACCCTTTGCTTCGTGTCCCCAGGTCATTGGGTTTAAAGTGTGGGAAGGTTCGGTTACCATAATAAACACGATTCGGGCGACCGCCACCAATTGACTGCTGACCAATCGCACCAGCCATCAAACCCAGATTGAGCAGCTTTCCTCTTGCACCTGATATTGCCATTATAACGGCTGGATTGTTGACTGACAAGTGCTTGGTAACAAGCTCAACTGCACTGTCACGACCTTTGTTAAGTCGATTAATTATCTGATTCTCAAGAGTTTCTTGTGCCGTCATTCCAGGCCAAGGTTTAAGATTTCCTTTATGATAACTCTTGATTTTCTTTTCAACATCTGTTTCTGCCTCTGCCAATGAAAGCTCAACATCCGCCCTAACCTTATCAGAAACTTTAAAGTCATCCATACCAACAGTCATACCACGGTATGATAGAAATACCAAACCAAGTAAGGATACTTTATTAACAAAATCAACACCCATATCAGACCCATATTCTTGTATTATCCTATCAATGATTTTACCACTAAATGCTCCTACTGCATTATTATCAATAACCCCGCTTATCAGCTTGCCTTTTTTTATCACGACCTCTCTATCTCCTTTCTTCAACTTCCCACTGCTTGCTGCATTACTACTAAAGCTCATACTCAAATCATTTGGCAAAAGGGTGGAGAACAGCTCCTTACCTGTAAATTCTTGCTTGTTGCCCAACTTAGTCGGATCAATACCTGCATCATGAAGTATCTGGAACGCGTTCTTTCTACTCAACACAGTCTCCTGTTTTGTCAATAAAAACAATCCACTTATCTGGGTTCTCCAAGCACCTATTATGACTCCGCCAAATCGCGGGCTCCTTAAATGATGTTTGACTTCCATTAAATGATATGCCTCGGCTCTAACCTCTTCACCCTGGGGGTCATGTAGGTTCATCTCGTCTCCATCAAAGTCTGCGTTGTATGGTGGGCATACTGATGGATGAATTCTGAATGTTCGACCTGGGAGAACTCTGACTCTATGACCCATGATACTCATTCTATGAAGACTTGGCTGTCGGTTCATCAAAACCACATCACCATCCATCAAATGTCGCTCAACCAACCACCCGGGTTCTATTTGTTCTGCCAAGGTCTCTTTATTGAAATCAGTAACTCTTAATCTAGTAGCTTGATCATCGATTACATAATTTACTCCATGTAATTCCTCTTCACCATTTTTTACCATCTCCTTTAGATAATCATTATTTCTCTCTGTGACATGCACTGAAACTGTAAGAGTTTTTGCTATCTGCTCTGGAATCCCAACCTCGTTTATTCCAATTCGTGAGTCTGGACTGATTACTGTTCTAGCAGAAAAATTGACTCGCTTTCCAGCCAGATTACGCCTAAACCTACCTTCTTTGGTTTTGAGTCTTTGAACTATTCCTTTCAACACCCTACCAGCTCTATGTCTGGCAGGTGGAACACCAGAAACCTCATTATCAATCAAAGTAGTTACATGGTACTGCAATAGTTCCCACAAGTCTTCTATAATAACTGCCGGTGCACCGCTTGCCATGTTTTCTTTGAGTCGCATGTTTATACGCATAATATCGACCAGCTTATGTGTTAAATCATCCTCACTTCGCTCACCAGTCTCAAGCGTGATACTTGGCCTGACTGTCACTGGCGAAACTGGCACAACCGTCATTATCGCCCATTCTGGCTTGGCGGTCTCTGGATTGAGTCCAAGCAAGGGCAAGTCAGCTTCTGGAATTTTCTCAAGCCAGTCACGAACTTGTATCGGCGTCATTTTTTCATCATCAACATAGTATGTTGTTGGTTTTTCATAAACAATCTTTGGTTTCTTTTCTCCACAGAATGAGCAACCATCAGATTTCTTTGCTTCCTTAACTGCCCCTAGAATCATTTTTTCCTCATCCTTCACAGTTCCTTCTCGCCTTGATCTTTCAATCGCACTTAGATAAAACTCCCTTCTTGTCTGGGAGAGCCGAAGCCGTCCACAATTCTGGCAGGTTGCATGAAGCCAATTATAAATTTCTTTTCCAAGCCTGATATGTACCACAGGCTTTGCTATTTCAATGCTACCAAAATGGCCCGGACATTGTCCAACGCGACCACCACAAGTCTTGCATCTGACTCCCGGGTCAATAACTCCGAGACGCGGATCCATCAAACCACCTTCAACCGGAAAACCATCTTGGTCATAGAGCTCAGGAACGATTATTTCCATAATAGATAGCTTTCTAGTGACCTCTGGCCCAAGCATACTAAAACGAATTCCACCTACCTCTTTTTTGATTATTTGCATTTTTTCACCTCTTATCCCTAAGCAACAGCTTAGGATAAATTCCGATTGTTATCAATTCTTGTAACATGATATGGAACGCATAACTAACCTCAATCCATTCGATATTTTCCCCACCACAGACTGAACAATATGCCTTGTCCTTCATATAATCATATATTGAAATAACCCCACAGCTCGAGCATACTGGAATTGTGGTCATATCTGAACTGAACCGCTCTTTCAACAATAGACTGGCACCGTGCGAAACAAGACAATCCTTTTCCATTTCACCCATCCTAAGGCCACCAATCTTACTGCGACCTTCTGTTGGTTGTCTTGTCAAAACCTGTATCGGTCCTCTTGCACGAGCGTGTATTTTGTTTGCCACCATGTGCCGAACTTTATGATAGTAAATCACGCCAGTGAAAATTTCAACCTGATATTTTTCACCTGTCATTCCGTTATATAGCGTCTCTTTACCGCTCGGTTTCAGTCCATGTGAAATAAGAATTTGTCTTGCTTCTTTGATAGGGTCTCCATCAAAAGGAGTGCCGTTCATAATCTTGCCTGAAACTGCAGCAGCCTTACCAGTAAAGAATTCAATCACTTGTGAGAAAGTCATACGACTCGGGATACCATGTGGATTGGTTATCATATCAGGAACAATTCCTGTTGATGTAAATGGCATGTCTTGATGCGGAACTACCATACCAATAACACCTTTTTGACCGTGACGTGAAGAAAACTTATCACCAAGCTCTGGTATTCGGTCATCACGAACTCTTGTCCTAATGAGCTTTCTTCCTTCTACATTCTCTGCCACAACAACTGAATCAATCCACCCATGCTCGTCATGCCTAACCCGTTCACTTGTGTCTCGCCTAGATTCAACACCAATCCTAAACAAATTCATTGAACCCAGAAACCTTGGTGGTGATGTTCTTCCAACTAATACTGTATCTCCATCTGCCTTACTCTCTGGGTGAATAATACCATCTGTGTCAAGTAAAGCATAATGTTCTTCCAAAGTATAGCCTGCTAGGTCTTTTTCTGGCAATTCTATTTTGTCTTCCTGACCTCCAGGATATCGTTTTTCAATAACTGAGTATGGTCTAAAATAGGTGCTCCTACCAAGTCCTCGGTCAAGACTGGCCTGATTGAATACCATGCCATCTTCCATATTATATCCTTCCCAAGTCATCATGGCGACCACAAAATTCTGCCCAGCCGGGTGTTGGTCAAAGTTCAGAATTTTATGCATATGAGTCTGCACAACCGGAACTTGTGGATAGTGAAGCATGTTTGAGAATGTATCAAACCTAATTGGATAATTGAGTGAATAAATTCCGAGTGCCTGCTTAACACCCTTACTGGTACCATAATTAACTCGGTCGCCTCTTGAGTAATTAGCATAAGGCACAAGCGAGCCAGGAACACCCAAAAGAGTCATTGGATGTGGTTCAAGATGAGTGTGTTGTTTAGTCACGCTTTTTTCATCCAATGCAATAAATGCGTTCTCTTCTTCTTCTCCATCAAGGAACTCCACCTTACCTGTCTTCAAAAGATCTTTCCAACCAATCTTGCCATCCTCAAGCTTTTTCAGGTCTTCTTTTTTCAAAAGCGGTTTTCCGCTTTGAACAACTATTAACGGTCGCAATACCCGCCCGGCCATTGTGTCAATTCTAACCTCTCGCCTAGATTCAATATATGCAACTGTTATCTCTGAATGGATTTTGCCCTTTCGTCTCAGACCACGCAGATTGGCGACTAACTTTTCTGACTGTTTTTTGTCAAGTTTTCCAACTATCTTACCATTTACAAGAACATTAATCACTCTTGATGACCTCCTTGATTGATTTCTTGACTGTCCTGACCATAGCTTCTTCCTCTATTTTCTGACTGACCTTTGCCAAAAGTGCCAGATTTTTTCTGAGTCCAATATTCTGACCTTCCGGAGTCTCTGCCACACAAAGCTTACCCCAATGTGTAGGGTGAAGCTCTCTTGCCTCAAAATGAGGTTGACTTGATGTAAGCGGGCTCATCACCCGTCTCAAGTGCGACAGTGTGTCAAAATGATTTAGGCGCTGCAGATGTTGGCTGACACCGGTTCGACCACCAATCCAATATCCTGTTGCCATCGCACTCTGGATTCTCGAAGTCAGTAGTTGTGAACGTACGATGGTTGATGGAGATGGTTCACGATTGCGCTTGATAGCTCGTTCAAGTGAATATTTGATATCGTTCACAAGTGTCTTAAACGCTGCACGGAACAGCTGTTCCATAAGTTCACCAGACATCTTGAGTCTCTTGTTTCCATAATGATCTTTATCATCTATAGTCTCTTTTCCATAATGAACTCTTATCAGTTTTTCTGCTACCATTCCGATATAGCTGGCTTTTTCTGCCCTGAATTGTTTGCCGCGGCCTATATGAGGAAGCAAGTAATTATCCATCAAATATGATACTCGATTAACTCGGTAATCAATGCCTTGTCCAATCTTGAGTTTTTTACCAATAGCGTCCATTGCTTCTTCAGGAGTTTTTACTTCTTCAAGTGCCTCAATATTGACCATCACATCTTCAACATAACTCGGTGCATTTGTTATCGCGCTCACAATTTTCTGATCAGTATTTTCGCCGAGCGCCATTAACATTATTGATATCGGTACTCGTGGTACTCGTGCCCATGACACATTGATGGTTCCGTCCTTCATTCGTTCAAACAAATGTGGAATTCTGAAACCTGGAGTCTCGCTGAAAATCCTACTTGATTCCTGGGCTGGTCCCGAACTCTTCTCAACTAAAGGTAAGTTCGGTATCAAATCTTCGATTGTGACTATTACTCGCTCTGTCCCATTTATTATAAAATAACCTCCAGGGTCGTCTGGGTCTTCCCCAACTTCCATTAACTCATCCCTACTTAATTCGTTTAACAAACACTTCTTGCTCCTGACCATCATTGGTAATCCACCTATCTCCGCCCAGACAGGTTCATCAGGATGTCCATCTTTTTCAACTATGATTTCCAAGTGTAGTGGAGCAGAATAAGTTATTTCCCTTATTCTTGATTCCATTGGATACAATAGAGACGAAGAACCGTCGGCTTCACGCACAACCGGATGCAATATCCGCAGGTTACCAAAATTGAGATTATATGTCTCAAAACCACGCGGAGCGAGCAGAGGCTCGATTCCACCGACCTCTGAAATCACCCTTTTCATTCCATTTTCAAGAAAACTGTTGAAAGAGTCAATATGATGTCGGACTGTTCCATATTCATTAAAAAAGGCACTAGCAATCAAGGGAAAGGATTTCTTTATCATTTTATACCGCCTTCCCAGTAGTGGCTCCTAAACTGTTTATAAATCTTCCCAACTAAGCGTGAATTGAGCACTGTTGCTAAGCTGAAATGGTTCCTTTAAATGTTTTTTGATATACAACGCCAAAAAACGTTCTTTTTTTGCAGAACTGTCGGTTCTGTTGAGTTCTGTCGAACAGTCAAACAATGTATGCACACTGGCACAATCAGGTGCGACTCTATAAACTACACTCGCTCTACCTAGTGTGAAACTCATTAAAACAAGTGCAAAACAGATTTTCACGCGTACCAAGATTCCAGGGGTCAGCTGGGTACTAAACCAGTATGTCGGATGTGAGCACGCATGCGGTTATTGTTATGCAAAATTTATGTGCAGATGGAAATCGCACGGAGCTTGGGGAAACTGGGTGGAGGCAAAGATGAATGCACCTGAGCTGGTGAAGGGTAAGCTTGTTACTGGCTCAGTTTTTATGTCAAGCATCAGTGATGCTTATCAACCGATTGAAAAAAAGCTTGAGCTGACACGAGCTGTTCTTGAGAATATGGACAAGCGAACTGAGCTGGAAGTATTGACAAAATCTGATTTGATTCTTCGTGACATAGACTTGTTCAACCAATTTAGCTCAATCAATCTTGGCCTAACTCTCAACGGGTTTGATGCCAAAACCAAAAAAGCTATTGAGTCTGACACACCAAAACATGATAGACGGGTGAATGCACTACAAAAGTTGAAAAATGCTGGACTCAAAACATATGGATTCATTAGTCCAGTCATACCCGGACTTGTCGATATTCAGTCCATAATAAGTGAAACACGAAATTTTGTAGACTATTACATAATCGAATTCTTGAACATGAGTGCAAGCGGACCCAAGTTCCGGCAATATTTGAAAACAAAGCATCCGATTGAGTTTGAAAAAACAAAGAACAAGGAAGCCCTATTACAACAGGCAAAGAAAATCAAGCAGCTTGACAGTAAGATCAGCACGGTAGTGCTACATCCATGGACTCTGGTGTGAATCCGAGATATTTTAAACAGAGTTTGTCCTTGTCAAATATCCGCTGCGGTGGATAAAAGTTTGGGCTCGTAGCTCAGTTGGTAGAGCACTGGGCTTTTAACCCAGTGGCCGAGGGTTCGAGACCCTCCGGGCCCGTATGATTGATTTGATACTGCTTGGTCTGACTGGTTTTGGACTAGTCAAGTTCGGGTTTGTTTCCAGCTGGTTGATTGCGCTTGCTGCTGGTCTACTGATTGGCTTGTTCTTTGGCGGGTTCAGCTCAATAATCAAACTGATACCAGCAACGCTTGTATGTCTCAGCGTACCAATTGGATGGGCGCTCGCAAATCAACCAGGTCTGTTGATAAGCTCAGGAATTACAGGACTGCTTTTATTAATCGGTTATGCAATCGGTGCAATGGTAGCTATGATTCTCACGCCAGTGAAGTGGATAATGAAGATTTTGAAAAAGATTTTCTGACTACGCGCGGTCTCGGAATCGCAGCACGTTCTCATACACCCTTTTCCTGAACTCGCCTTCTGCACTAAAAGTATTTTCAAACTCGCTGACATCAAATACATCAAGTGACTTACATACTTGTGAATATTGAGTCCAGATTTCCAGGTCTTGCTTTGAATCTATAACTATTAGATACTTCGGTCGTTCTGCCACAAGCTTATGTTCTTCTTCAGAACCTTGTGATACAACAGAAAATCTTAGCTCTTCACCACTGATTCTTGCTGGCCAATCAAGCCGGTCAAGATTGCTTATGCGAACATCATATTCACCAGAATCAAATTCATTATCAAGCAAGAGCATAACTCTAATAACACTATAGTCAGAAGGAACAATCATCCCAACCATATCTGCATACTGCTCTTTTCCGCTCATTCTATAATCAACCCTCTAATCGTGTTAATGCCTTTTGAGAAACAGAGCTTGGCAGCCTTTTCTTTCGGCGCTTCTGCGAAAATTTTAACAATCGGTTCAGTTGTGCTTGCTCGAACAAGCACCCAACCGTCGTCGATAAATGCTTTCACACCGTCGAGCAGGTCTGTTTCATACTCAGCTCCTAGCTGTTTTCTGGCTGCATCAACTGCCTTGTCTCTATCAGACACTGTGAACTTCTGTTTTATCTGATGATAAGCTGGAAACTCTGCATCAAGTTCAGTCAGGCTCTTGCCAGTCTTTTGCATTATGTCCAATAGCTCAAGTGTAGTTCTTGGCCCATCTCTCATCATGCTCCAATCAGGGTATATTATCCCGCCATTTTCTTCACCAGCCAGGTCTGCGCCGCTCTGCTTGATTTCTTTGATAATGAATCGTTCACCTACTTTGGTCCTGATAACTCGGCGGGCGGATGTATCAACCACGCTTGAAGTACCTATGTTGGTTACAAGCAATCGAGTCTTCTTGTACTTGGCAATAATCGCAAGCGTTCTTGAACCATCAAGGAACTGGCCGTCTGATGTGACAAAGATTGACCGGTCACCGTCTCCATCATATGCAACACCCAAATCAATATCAGTGTTTGCCACCAACTGTTTTAGCTCAGTGATGTTTTTATCGACTGGTTCATATGGTCGAGCTGGTGGATGAGTCGGCGACGAATTTATCTCAATCGTGTTTATGCCGGCCTGTTTAAGCATTGTAGGGGCAAGAAAACAATTAGCTCCATTTCCAGAATCAACAGCAATCTTGATGTTTGTGTCAAAGCTGAACAGCTTGAGCAGGTCGTTCAGATAATATGATTGCAGGTTAGTCTTTTGATATCTACCACTGACCAGACCGGCGCTCGTATCCTGCATATTTTTTATCAAATCAGATACATCCTCACCAAGCTCATTCATTATTTTGAATCCAACAAACTCTGGCGGATTGTGGCTGGCTGTAACAGATATACTCCAAACCCCTTCACTTCTTGATAGTCTAGATAATAGCGGGGTAGGCACAATCCCTGTATCAATGACATCCGCACCAGATGAGATAAGCCCGCTTGTTAAAGCAAGCTTGATGGACAAAGAACCGATACGGGGGTCCATTCCAATTATGAAATTCTTGTTGAGCGAGCCGATAAAGCGACCAACCCTAGCAGCATCCTCAACTGTTAAATCCTTGTTATAAAAACCACGTACGCCTGAGCCACTTATGTACATAGAAACTTGCAACTCCACAATACTAAAAACCTTTTGTTTTTTGGTTTAATGCTTGTTATATGGATGATTTGGCTTTAGTACCCGAAACAGTTGGTCGAGCAGGACAAGTATAGTCAGCTGATGATTCAGTGTTAACTTACCCAATGATATGGACTGATCGTGCTTGACATCAATACCATCTGGCCCACCAACAACAAAGGTCAAGTCTGTACTCATGTCTTTTTTGACAAGCTCGGAAAATGCGTTTGTGTTCAAGAGCTGACCTTGCTCATCAAGCAGAATTACTCTACCCTTCAAGTGTTTTTCTACTTCCTTAACAAAGTTTGTCTCAACTCCTGCTCTCTTAGCCAACTCAGCTATTGCATCTCTGTATGGCTGCTTTGGCCTTGACGGACAGACAATCCTAATTTTTGCCATTTTGTCAATAAAGCTCTGTGCCTTAAATTTTTTTGTTCAAGGTTTTTTCTGCGGAAAACCCCACGCACGGGGAAACCACTGTCTTTTTGTTCAAGGTTTTTCTGCGGAAAAAGCTTGCGCCGGGGAAGGGATTTGAACCCTTGACTCCAAAGAGACCAGCTTTCCAGGCTGGCGCATTACCGCTCTGCCACCCCGGCACAAGACAAACTGGGTTTTTCGCAATAAATAGGTTTCTGGAAGGACAAAGTCTCATACATAGAAAAAAATAAAGAATAATGGGAACCTAAAGGCTCCACATTTTTAGGGTATCTACTAGTATGTATAGCGCGATTATCGCTAGACCGAGTACTTCTGAAATTGTTCCAAAGAATGAGAACAATGACAAAAAGAACGCGCCCCAGGGGCTAATTACATATGGGGCGAACGAGTTTGCAAGTGTGTTGAATATTGCACCAGAAAAGGTGAATAACACTCCTGCAGCGAGCTTGCCCCAATCCATCTTTGGAAACTTAGCTTGGTTCCAAAGCCATGCAACAATCGGCACTAACAGATACGGTGTGTTTACTATCGTAGCCATCCATTCTGTCATAAAACATAACGGCAAGAGCCGATATTTAACCTCTGTGTTTGTCGAATTTTACTGATTACGTTCTCTTTCAAGTGAGCTGGTAAACCGCATCTTGTTGCCAAGGTCTGTCACGCCACAGACTTGAGTTAGTTCATCATTACCTGTCAAAATTGCGTATGGATAATCCTCTCGGATTTCGTATGCTAATGCAGATTTTATATCAAGATTTCTCGACAACTCAAGATTCATGTGAATCTCGGGCGTTTCTTTAGAAAGTTCATAATCATGATAGATTTCGCCAAAAACACTTGTTTTCTCAACATATTTCTGGTTTTGAAGTCTGAGCATCACAGAGTATCCATCTTTGATCGGGAAAATCCACGGATGTAAAAATTTATCATTAATGATTCTTGCCTTAATTTCTTGCGGAAGCATATCATTCCCATCATCCGTGCTTATGATTTCGACATTTTCACGAGACTCATAATGAATTGCCTTTAGACTTTTGCCGGCGCGTGAGTAAAAAATC
>JAAOXV010000061.1 GCA_018220955.1 Candidatus Altarchaeota archaeon
GGTAAGTCTTCGCGTCAGGTAATCGGAATGGGTTGGATGGATAATGATATGGTTAATATTGTATCTATTTTAACAGCAATGTTCTTTGTGTATTTGTGAGACCTGGCGACAAAAAATTGATAAAACAAATAGCTGAGAAACGAATAAAGCGTTTGTCAGTCTTGGCTGAGAAGATAAGGGACAAGTCGGACCGATACGCAGCTTTGATAAAACGGATTGCGACGAGAAACAGAATTAGATTACCAATTGAAACAAAGAGGCGAATTTGCAAATCATGTGGTTCTTTTATGTTCTATGGCACGAATTCAAGGGTTAGGGTCCGAAAAGGAGCGGTTGAGACTACGTGTTTCAAGTGCGGACACGTTCACAGAATTCTTATAAAGTGATTTTCTGTATTTGCCTAGGGATAAAAAGTGGTAACAGTATATGATGTTCCGGCAGATGAACTGATTGAGTTAGTTCAAACGGATTTGAAAAAGAAAATCAAGATGCCAGAATGGGCAGGCTTTGTGAAAACTGGTCCTGGCAGGCAGAGACAACCACAGCAAGATGGTTGGTGGTGGGTTCGTGCAGCCAGTATACTGAGGAGAATTTATGTAGATGGTCCAGTTGGAGTCGGCAGACTGAGAACTTGGTATGGCGGTCGAAAGGATCGAGGTGTTAGGACAAGTAAGACCTATAAGGCCGGCGGAAAGATAATCAGGTTTCACCTTCAGGAGTTAGAGAAAATAGGTATGATACAGATTAAGGATAAAAAGGGAAGAATCATAACCGCAGCCGGACAGAAATATATGGATGGAATGGCGAACAAGGTGAGTAAGGGTGGAACATCAAAATCTTCATCTAAGTGAAGAAGAGAAGATAAGACAATATATGCAACTTAAGCGGTCTATGCTTAGGGAAGGAATGACAGCCGAGGCACGGGAGCGACTTGGTAGAGTAAGGAGTGCAAATCCGGAGTTTGCGTCACGTGTTGAAATGGTGTGTCTACAGGCAATACAGCAAGGCAAGCAGATTGATGACGCAACACTGAAGCAGGTCTTGGAGAAGCTTGGAAAAAAACGGGAGTTCAAAATCACGAGGAGATAAAAATGGCAAGAGTTAAACATTTAGCAAGGAAATTGAGGTTGGCCAAGCGTGGCAATCAGAATCGTCCGATTCCATATTGGGTAGTAGCTAGAACAAAGCGGAGCGTTAGGCGCAATCCAAAACGATATCTGTGGAGGCGGAGCACTCTAAAGAGGTGAGCGTATGGAAAGAATCATAGTAGTACCACTTAGAAAGGCAAGACGAGGTCCTAGGACCAAGTTTACTCAAAAGGCAATCAAGTTTGTGCGTTCTTTTGTTTGTAGACATATGAAAGTGGAAGAAGTAAAAATTGGTTCTGAGCTGAATGAGATGATATGGGAGAAAGGTAGGAAGAACCCGCCAAGGCGGGTTGAGATAAGGGTATACAAACAGGATAATGTTGCGTTTGTTGAGATATCCAGTATAAAGGAAACCAGCTGGAATGCGTTTATTGGTAAACAAGAAAAAGAAGATAAGAAAACAAAGAAACAAAAGAAGACTGAGAAAGAGACAAAAAAGAAAAAATCAGTAAAAAAGAAAGTAACTAAGAAAAAGACTAAGAAAAAACCAGTAAAGAAAAAGAAGTCTACAAAAAAGCCAGTAAAGAAAAAAGAGACTAAGAAAGCACCAGCTAAAAAGAAACCAACAAAGAAAAAAGAAACCAAGAAACCAGCCAAGACAACAGTTAAGAAAACCAAATCAGCTAAGCCGAAAAAGCCAGCAAAACCAAAAAAGAAAGAGGCGAAAAAGAAGTGATGGCCAGGGAGAACGCGTTTGGTTCTCGGTTTCTGGGTTTGTATCTTTTCAGGAACAAGGGAGAACTGGTGTTTCATTCATCTTTGAAAAAAAAAGGAATAGACAAGATAGCTGAGGTGTTGGGACTTAAACCTATACCAGTGGAGGTAGATACGCTCTTGCTTGGCGTGTTCTTTTCAGGCAATGAGCATGGGGCGATTGGGAGTTTTGAAATTCCAGGGACTACCGTGCTTGAGACAAGATATACTGCACTTGGTAACCTGATTTTGTGTAACTCAAAAGGAGCTGTGATATCGCCTGTGATTGAGGATCATGCAAAGCTTGTGAAAAAAGCACTCTGTGTGAAAACAGCTGTGTCTACTATCGCTGGTATGGAGACTGTCGGCACGCTTGGTCTTTGTAATGATACTGGCTGTCTTGTGCACCCGGCCGCGACAGATGCCGAAATAGATGTAATCGAGAAAATACTCAAAACACATGTCGAACCAGGTAAGATGGCTAGCTCTGGTTTTATTGGTTCATTCGCTCTTGCAACCAATCAAGGACTTGCAATTCCAAGAGGTACAATAGCACCAGAGATGACACATGCAATGGAAGTTTTAGATATAGATTGAGCATAGTAAAAGTTTATTAGAAAGGGATGAGCATGGCTATTATGGATATAAATTTCCTGCTTATTCTTTCGGGTTTGTTAGTCTTTTCTGGTTTTATTGCTAATCTGTTATTTGAGCGAACCAAAATTCCTGATGCACTTTACCTCATCATACTTGGCTTTATCCTGTCGGCAGTTGGTTTGGTGGATGTTCCGAGCTTTGTGTCTATAATGGGCCTGATGTCAAGCCTGGCACTTGCGACTATTGTGTTTGAGGCAGGACTTGAGCTTGATTTTAAGAACCTGTTGACCAGCTTTGCGCCAGCTATATCATTTGCTACAGCTAGCTTTCTGTTCTCAGCTGCGCTAATTGGCGGGGTTGTGTTCTTTATTCTAAAATGGGACCCGCTTACATCTTTGCTAGTCGGCACTCTGCTTGGCGGGACCTCTACCGCAATTGTTGTTCCAATTGTACATATGCTTGGTTTTGGTGAAGAAGAGATAGCCTTGATTGGTATTGAGTCTACCACAACCAATATTTACAATGTGGTTTTTACATTATCAATCGCTGAGCTTTTGTTGAAAGCCACTAGCACAGCCGAATCAGCGGTTCAGGCAGTGTTCTCACATTTTTCTGTTGGTATAGTTCTCGGTGGGATTTTTGGACTCTTTTGGGTTAGAGGTATCAGAAAGCTTAGGGGCAGGAAATTTTCTTATATGTTGACTCTCTCGACCATGTTGATTCTTTATGGACTCACTTCCTATGTAGGTGGTAGTGGAGCCGTGTCAGTACTTGTGTTTGGGCTTATGCTCGGCAATAGTAGGGAATTGACCAAGCTATTGCATATGCCGAAAGTTGCGCCAGACCGGTTTCTTCAAATTCATCAAGAAATAACTTTTCTGATTCGAACTTACTTTTTCCTGTATCTTGGTAGTATCCTCCGGCTTCCGTCCCAGATGAATTTATGGTATGCTGCAGTGCTTATCTCAGTGTTTGCATTATTGGCCAGAAACATGGCGGTCAAGCTGCTTAAGGTACCAAAATACTTTTCAATGCTTATCCCGCGTGGGTTGAGTGAGTCGGTCGTGGCGGTCTTGCTTATTCAAAAAGGAATAGCTCATGGAAACGAGATTTTGATGCTTGTGAGCTTAGTTATTCTTTTGTCTAACCTAATATTTGGTGGGCTTATTCGGGTATCTGATTTTAGAGTGATTAAGCCAGGTGACCACAGCCCTAATCATGTAAGTTCTAAAACTAGTAAGAGCTCTTGAAACATAAACGAAACTTGGGGAGCCCCGCAGTGTAGCGACCTTTTAAAAAAAGGTTGATTAAAAGAAAAGTAAGCCCCGTAGTGTAGTGGTCAAGCATAGCAGGCTCTGGACCTGCAGACACCGGTTCGAATCCGGTCGGGGCTATATGAGTCAATGTAGGTTTCCCGGTTGCAGAAAACAAACACCGTATAGAGGAAAAGGTGGTTGGTGTCGAACACATTTTTACTTTAACTACCGAGGATGCCGACTATATTTTGCTGTACCTCTTTCATTATTTCTGGATTGGCTTTTGAGCAAAATAGGTTGGATTGATGAAGTCGCTTTAAAACTCAAAATAGTACAGACACTTGCAGATACAACTGGCAATCCAATGTTTTTCCTTTTCAAAATTGTTGCACAAATCTTTGCATTTTTAGTAACTTATATGATTGTTTCATGGTTAATTTACAAATATACAAAAATTCTATAAGGGAGGTATCGGA
>JAAOXV010000062.1 GCA_018220955.1 Candidatus Altarchaeota archaeon
CTTCCCTCTAGTCGGTCAGCTCGAACCATCATGCCACCACTGCATCTGCTCACTGTTTCTGAGCCAGTGATGTCAGTTATATGAACAAGGGTATTGTTCTTGCCAGAATAAATATTTGCAATCCCCCATCTAAGTGCCTTTTCCGCCATCTTTCTTCAACTCCTGTTTTTTCTCTTCTTTATTTTGTTTTTCTTCAGATTTTTGCTTAACCTGCATTTCCTTTTTTTCCTCTACTTCTTGTGCTTTCTCTTGTTTTGCTTTGGGTATTCCATCCTTTTTCTCTTTTTTTGGTTCTTCTATCTTCTCACTCTTTTTCGATTCTGGCTTTTCCGCTTGTTTGATTGGATGATCTTCTCTAGCTATCGGCGAGTTTGGATTGTATATTATTCTTGAATCTTCATTGGTATTGACCATATAGCCTGGAATAGTGACTACTCTGTCATCTATGAAAATATGTCCATGTGTGATGAGCTGCCTAGCCTGTCCAACAGTCTTTGCATAACCCTTTCTGTAAACAAGGGTTTGTAATCGCCTTTCCAATACGCTTTCAACATTCAATCCTAACACATCATCAACACCAAAATCACCAGTAATGAATCCTGATTGTTTTACTCGTTTGAAAAGTTCATCTTTTCCTTTATCGCTTGTGAACAGCTGTCTGGCCCTTTGTCTGAGACTTCTGATAGTGCTCTTGGCCTTCCAGACCTCTTTTTTGTTCTTAAGCCCGTAAGTGCTTAAAATGACCTTCTCTTCCTTGATTCTGCCTGCATCCCATCGCTTGAATGGTCTATCATAGGTTCTTCTTATTTTTCTCATTTCTTAACACCTTGTTTCCCTTTTTTCCTATGAACGCCGACTGTCTTGCCGCGCCTGCCGGTCGATTTTGTTCTCTGCCCTCGCACTTTTAGTCCATATGCATGACGCATTCCACGATATGACTTTGTTTTTTTGAGTAGGTCTAAATCATTCTTTAATCTCAAGTCCATCTCGTGCCCGACTACGTGTTCGTCCTGCCCTGAGACTGGATCATTTTTTCTGTTGGTCATCCAACCTGGAATCCCGTGCTTTACAGGATTGCTCAAACACTCTTCTATCTTTTTAATCTCTTCTTCCTTGAGTAGACCCATCTTTTGTTTTGGGTCAAGCTTGAGTACTTTGATAACTGCATCAGACATTCTGAAGCTGACGCCTTTGATTTTGTTTAGCCCAATCTTGATAGGACGACTACCTGCAACTTCTGTTCCAGCCAGTCTCACAATGTGTCTGAGTTCCTGAGTCATCGTTTTTCCCCAAAATGAGTCAATATAAGTATTATGGTCATCTTCGCCACTTGTCTCGCGGTGGAAGAATGAAAATATAATACTTGTCTTCCTCTCTTAACTCCCTTATTATCCGCTCTTTGATGCTCTTTTTTGGATTAGGTATTAGAGGTATCCTGTCTTTGATATCCTCAAAGCTCTCAAACGGTTTTCTTCGTTTTTCGATTATCTCCCACATATGCTTTTTCCCTATGCCTGGTAAAAGCTCAAGACTGTGCAACCGAGTCGTGATTGCAGGCGCTTTATTGAAAAAATCAACAAATCTTTTTTCCTCGGTCTCAACCAAGTTATCTATAAAGTCAGTCACTGCGCCGGCTGCCACAGACGGCAAGTCATTCATCGGAATTCTGGCCCATGCCTTGACCTTTTCTTTGTCCCTTAGGTCTATGTCTTCTCCATTTTTTATCGCAATGAGTGGGACCAATAGAACTGGAAATAGTTTTTCTAAGGTAATTCCAAAACCGATATCAATTGTCAAATATCCTCCGCGCGATAGTACCACGCCCCTTGACCTTAACTCTCGGTCAACTTCTGGCTTTACTGAAAAAGGAGTTCCAGATTTTAAAATATCAAGAATTTTAACGTTATCCAAACAAATCACCTGTATTTTTTAAGAATCTCGAGAATCTTGGAAAGGTCTTCTTTTCCAAGAGCGAGCTCCTCTTTTTGAAAAATTGCCTTTAATTCATCTGTTGTACTTGGCATAATGTCGGCCAGCTTATTGATATGAGCATCTTTTATTCTTGGAATCCCAGCTGCCTCCAAATCGGTTTTTAGACTCTTTGCCTGATTTTTGTCAAGCTTTGCAAATTTAGAAACATAATCATATGCATTTTTTTGCGCAAGGTTCTTTCCTGTCACTTTTCTCAGCTCTGTTCTGACTTTTGCAACCGTGACTTCTTTTCTTTCAATTATTTTTCCTAACATTTTAGACCCTCCGTAAATGCACTGGAAGAGAAATGAATATCTTTTCCTTTTTGATATCTTTTAGCTTGATTAGATACGCTCTACCTCTTTTTCCGGTAACAGTTCCTACTCGGCCATGGAACCGCGGGTGTGGCATGCCCTTTGTTATAGATGAATCAAGTATAATTGAGACTTTTTCACCTATCTCAAACTCCTGAAGGAATCTGTTGACTGGTGGCATCCCTCTAACACTCTTCTTGAGCTTGTGCCTTGTCTTTGAGCGATATCCTCTTGATCTTGATACCATTTTTTTCACTTCTGTATTCCGTTATTTCCATTTTGGTTCCTAGCTTGATTAGGCTGAAGCTAGAGTCTGGTTTTGAGCCATCCCCTGCCCAAGCCCCGGTAGCTGAACCAGGATTTACAACGACCATATCTCTCCCTTTAAATGTTTCTTGTTTGTGAGTATGGCCGCAGACAAGCACATCATGACCGTGTGCCATGTCATATAGAGCAGAATAATTGCCTCTTCCTGCCTGATGACCGTGTATAATAAAGAATTTAGTATTTTTTAGCTTGATTGACAAAAACTTCGGCAGCTCGAGTCGGTCTGCATTACCTTTAACTGAATAGGTGGGTGCCAGATTGTCTAGGAAAAAAAGTATACTATATTCAGTGGCGTCACCAGTGAATATAATCCGGTCTGGCTGAATTTCCTTGAAAAGCTGAATAAAATCAGGATTGAGTCCACTGGCTCGTTTTGGAATATGTGTGTCCCCGAGCACCAGTATTTTCACAACAAGTCAAATAGCTGGTTGTTAAAAACCTGTAGCATGCAATAGCTAGGGGAATGATGATTGAATCCAATTCGGACTAGTGACGAATGATGGGCGATCTGACTCCTTAAGAATCATTTTATACTACCGAGCCTGAGAATTCAGTGATAGTTAGAGAAGCAGAAATGGGTGAAATACCGGAAATCCGCGAGCTGATTAAGGAAATGTTGGACGAGCTTGGGGTCGGTCAGGATCAACTTGAATTTGAGATGAATGTCAGATATGGCTTTAGTCCAATCAGGCGGAACATGTCTGTAAGTGAAGAGTTCTTTTTGCTTGCAGAAGAGAAAAATAGTGTTATAGGGCTTGCTTTGTTCAAGCCGCTCAAGTCTGGAATCGTTAGTCTCAACAAAATATATGTGCGTAAGTCAAACCGGAAAAAGGGTGTTGGCAGAATGCTAGTTGAGTTTATTGAGAATATCGCAAAAGAGCAGGGAAAGCATAAGCTTGTCATACTTGCACAGGCTGATAACAAGGATGCGCTTAAGTTTTATGAGTCTGTTGGGTTTGAGCAGGAAGGCCAGCTAAAAAAACATTATTGGGGTTTTGACTATGTCTCGCTTGGCAAACAGCTGGGGTCAGTTGACAAGCAGTCTGAGCCAGTTGACAAACAACCTGAGCCAGAAAAGAAGTCTGAATAGTTTTTTAATGCAATAATGGGATGGTTCTGCAAGCGGCCGTGGTCTAGTGGCAGGATTCGAGCTTCCCAAGCTTGCGACCCGGGTTCAAATCCCGGCGGCCGCACGAGTTTTTTAAGAAAAAACTCGACTAAAAAGCTCGCCCACGCTTGACCACTAAGGTGGTGCGGTGGGTTTCATCAAAACAAACTTTTAAGAAAAGTTCGAACAAAATATTGTGTGAAAATCCTGAGCTGGAATGTCAATGGTTATCGGGCAGCTGTCAGAAAGGGTTTTTATGACACGCTAGCCGAGATTAATCCAGATATTTTGTGTGTGCAAGAGATAAAGATGAGCGACAAGCCGACACTACCTCTTGGCTCAGACTATCGGCTCTACTGGAACCCGGCCGATAAGCCGGGATATGCTGGCACGGCAGTATTCAGCAAGTTAGAGCCAC
>JAAOXV010000063.1 GCA_018220955.1 Candidatus Altarchaeota archaeon
AAAGATACTTTTTTGCGTCAGCCTCACACGGTTTTTCAAAAAACTGTTTGACTCTAAATCCCTTGCCGGTTTTAGAACCTGGCTTGATATACCCATATCCGGTATGCGGACAGTTCGGAACCACCCCAAAAGTGACTATGTCTTGCTTTGCCATGATACTCGCATTCTGAACTGCCTGAAGAAAAATCTGTTCGTCTTTCATTGTATGGTCACTTGGAAACATCCCATAAACACCTTTCCCACCAGCTCTAATACTGAGAAGCGCTGCTGGCAAGGTTCCGCGCCCGACTGGCTCTTTGATTATATTGGCGTCTGGTATTGAAATTCCTATGTCCTCAAGCTGATTTTTTATCAGAAACTCGTATTTCGCGTTTGTAGCGATAAAAATGTCTTCTGGCTTTGATATTTTGGCAATTCGCTTGATGGTTGACTGAAAAAGGCTTTTGTCATCAAAAAACGTGATGAATTGTTTAGGATAATGCTCTCTGCTGAGCGGCCATAACCTTGAACCGACACCTCCGGCAAGGATAATTGATTTCATATAAGAATGATACTATTGTAATTTAAAAACATCTGGGTCAAGCAGCTAGGTCGGTCTTTTGCTCTTAATAAACCGTTCTACCGGCTTTTCCTTATTTATCAACAGCACAATCCTGCTCGACTCATCCTGGTCCTCTAGCTTGTAGCTTTTCAGGTTTTGGATAATCTGTTTTGAGAATTCTAAAACTTCGGAAAATTCTGGCATATTACTATGCTCCATCCTTTTCTGGCTATACCCAATATGCATGTATGCTTTTAGCTCAACAAAATCCGCTTGGCTGGTCTCAATCAGCTTTGCCCATGCCATAGGGTCAGCCATATTCATGTTCTTGATAAGCGTGATTCGCAAAACTGTTCTTGTCTTGAGTTTGGCCAACAGTTCAAGACTTTTGTTTAGGCGTTCCCAAGCATCAGAATAAACAGGCGCAGAGATTTGGCGATACATATCTTTGTCAGTCGCGGTCAGGCTCAGATAAAGCTGAGTTGGTAGCGCTGATTGGCTAGCTAGCTCTTCCAACATAGCTGGTTCTTGGCCGTTTGTAACCAGAAAAACAGAAAAACAGTCTGACCTTGCAAGCAAAAGCTTAATCAATTCGGGTAAATGAGGATAAACTGTTGGCTCTCCACTCAGGCTTATCGCAAAATGAGTTGGTTCAAGTGAATCAAGAACAAGCTGCTTGTCTGCTTCTGGATTGCCCTTGAATCCAAAGAGCAGCTTGCGTCTGGCCTGAATTAGATGTTCTATTATCTCAGATGGCTTAGACCAATCAATCTCTTTTGGCAAGTCCATATACTCTGCCGGTCGCCAACAATAGATACAATTGTTTGTGCAAAAAAGTGCGGCTGGTGAAAACTGCATACACTTATTGGTCGGAGCTCCATAAAATTTTTGTTTATAACAGACTCCTTTTCCAAGCAGAGCTTTTTTGTTCCAAGAACAAATTTGGACAGCTGACTGACCAAAAAACCGATAACCTTTTTTCTCGAACTCTTTTACTGGCACGGTTTTCTCAGCTAGCTGTATAAAAAAGACTAGCTATCCAAAAATTCTGGAGATTAAACTGCCTGCATAATTGGTAAGAATCACGACTAAAATCATTATGCCAAGATGCTCAATTACCACATGAACTGGCGGCTCATTTCTTTCTAATGCAATAAAAATGCTCAAAACAGTCATCACAACTAAACCCCATAAAAGGTTTAACAGGACTGCTGTTCTGAGCTCGAATAGCAGGACAGGTATGATAAAGCTCAAAGTAAAAATGAATTTTGAGAAAAAGGTTGCCAGAGATGCCTGCCACACTTCTTTTTTGCTTGCATTTTTGGATTCCTGAAAAATATGGATTCCGAATGCGTCTGAAAATGCATCCGCGATTGCGATGGTCAAAATGCCGCCGATAACTGCAAGCTTGGAATTTGTGCCTGCACTTAAGCCAAAGATAAGTCCAAGTGTTGTGATGATGGCCTCTGTCAAACCAAAACTAATTCCGCTTTTTATAGCATCATCCACCATCAAGATTATCATACAAAGATAAATGCTTTTGTGGTCCAGTGGCACTCTGGATATCAAATTTTAAACACAACCAACTAGTCATTATGTGACCGGAATTATCAATCAAAAACTTTGTCTAAGATGCAAAGGCAAGCTCTGGTGCGGGCTAAATCACTGCCCGGTCTATGAAAGAATGAGGATAGTCAGGCAAACCAAGTTTGACAAGAATATAAGCGCACCCACACCGCCATTCCACCTAGTCTCCTGGAAAGGCTATCCTAACATAAATGTCGGTCCCTACTTGGTTCAGGACAGGGCAAGCGAGTTTGCCAGCTCATCCAAACTTTTCAAGCTTGATATGCAGGATTTGCTCAAACTCAGGGCCAGCGCAATCAGACCTTATGAGAATAGACACATAAGAAATACCTTTGAAGGGGCTGCGATGAGTGTAAAGCCGGTTGAGATGTCGGCCGAGCTGAGCAGGACACCCATCATAAAAGAATTTGATTTCAGTTTTCTAAGTCCAGCAGCTCCTGCTACATCCATCAAGTTGGAAGGAAATCCAAAAGTTCCAAGCAAGGTTGAGAAGTTTCATAGTGATTATGATGCAAAAGCAGAACAAGCTGTTTGGGCACTTGAAGACCGATATGAATTTGATTATCTGGTTCAACTTATGTCCTCTGGCTCGATTGGAATCAAGAGTCAAAGAAAGCTCGTGCCAACAAGATGGGCCATCACAGCAACCGACAGCATAATCGCAAAAAAGTATTTTCTAAAAGTTCGGTCGGCTGAGCCAATCAACAAGTTTGAGCTCTTTACATTCAAACACTGGGACAATCTTTTTGTGGTTCTGCTAATCCCCTGGGGTTGGGGCTTTGAAATATTAGAAAAATGGATGCCAGGTTCTGCCTGGGGGCAGGGTGTTGTGTCTGATTACGAGTATGGCGGGTTGAAAAAAGGTTATGCAAGCAATGTGACTGGCTCTTATTACGCTGCTCGACTCGAGCTGCTCAAGTATCTGGCTGATAGAAAAAGACGGGCGGCCTGTGTTGTTTTTCGGGAAATCGGACCAGATTATTTTTTTCCGGTCGGAGTTTGGCATGTGAGAGAAACCATCAAAGCAACACTTGAATCTCGGCCAGAAAGATTTGATGATTGGAACTCAGCTATGACAAGAGTTGGGCAATTAACAAATACTGAAAAAACTGAATGGGCACAAAGTAGCAAGCTCATTCATCTCTTGCAAAAACAAACCCAGCTATCCGGGTTTTAAATTCTAAATTCTAGATCCTAAAGGACATCTGTTTTGGTAATTATTCCCAATATTTTACTCTGTTTTCCAACAACTACAACAGCATCATTTTTTTTCAGGATTTCTTTTACTATTGTGACAGGTGTATCTGATGATACAGTCGGGAACGGGATTTCCATTATGTCCCTACAGGGTTTGTCATAACAAGACTCGCCAAACTCAATCAAAAGTCGTTCTGTGATTGAACCTACTATTTTTTTTTCTTTATCCACCACCGGCAGTTGTGAGTAACCGGTTTTTTTGAACACTGAAACTGCTTTGTTGACCCGCGAGTCTTGGTCAATCAACTTAGCTTCAGACTTCATTATATCAGCTGCCTGACTGTCGTTCTTGAGCTCATGCGAGTCAAGTGCAGAAAATATCTGGACTACTATGTCGTATCTTGGTACAAGCCGTCCGGTCTCAAGCTTGGCGATGGTTGATTGTGATACGCTCGACAGCTTAGCTAATTCCTGTTGTGTAAGTCCCAACTGTCTCCGTTTTTTACCAACCTCAGCTATCGCAGGAATAGTCATAAAAAAAACAAAAAACAGGCATTATAAGCCTGGTTATTAACCGCACTGAGCTGCGTCTGTTGTCTCTGTGGTTCCAGAACCAATCGGGCCAAGCCCTGCCGCCTCTGCTGCTGTGCTAAGTGTTTGATAACACTCGGCTGGCGGGTCAGTAAACCCAGCACAGATAGCTTGTTTGATGCCTTCTGGAGTTCGAGTCACACTAACAGAAACATCGTTCAACACAAATGTTGGTGAACCACCAACACTATATTGCGCATTCAACTGGGCCTCTACTGGATATTGTGGATATCTTCCACCCGACCAGGTCGTCTGGTCATTGTAAAGTCCGGTTATGTTATACTGCGCGTCTAGCTCAGCAATGCAGGTATCAAGTGCTGTTTGGTCAATTCCAACCGAAACTCTACATTCATCTGATTTCCCTTCTGCTATAAAGCAGCGTAGATAGTCAGTGAACAATTCGGGTTGTTCTGCCTGTATACAGTACATTCTGTTGTTTTCTATGAGTTCTTTTTCACCATGCATAGCATATGAAACAAAATTGACCTGTATGTCTGCTTTGTCTCCTAACAGCTCCATCACAGGCACATATGCCTTCAGAAACTGTAGCCCATATGGACAATAGGACATTACAAATGCGTGTGCAACCGGAGTGTCTCTTGTTTCAATTTGTAGGGTTGCTGTGTTTGGTGTTTGCTGAATCTGTTGAGCCATATCCAATAACTCAAGTGACAGGTATTTTCCGTCTTTTGTTGCAAAAACTGGTATTTGGTTTCCTTGATATTCGGTTGTTACTTGATAAACAGCTCCAAGATCAATCACAGA
>JAAOXV010000064.1 GCA_018220955.1 Candidatus Altarchaeota archaeon
AGCGGTTATGGCGATTGTCCGCATCACTAAACAGTAGTTTGTTCATATAAAAAAGGGTCTAATAACTATGAAATTAAAACCCTTGAGCTTGCAGGGCTTTCTGAGCAATCTTTTTCCCCACTATAGCTGCTAGCTTTTCCTGTCCGAGTTTTCCAAGCTCAGATGCACCGATTCCCATATTCTTGAGGCGTCTTGCCCTGACTCTACCTATACCTGGTAGCTTGACCAGTTCGAGCAGCTCTTCCTTGACTCCGTGTTTGGTTCTTAGCATCAGCTTGTCCAAATCCTTGTTTCTACCTTTTGCTATTTTGACAGTCTCCCGCATGCCATAAACCAGCCATTCTGCGTTGGAGATATAGCCCCTGAGGTCGCCTGGGCTGACCCCGTGTTTCTCAAGTATGATGTCTTCACCTTGTTCATTTATCCAGCCTTCTAATATGAGCGCCAGCTTGAGTGCGCGAATATATCTATCAAACTCATATTCCCATGGGCTTGGCGGAGCTATCAATAGTTCTTCTCCCCGAACCGCCAGTGTAGACATCAGCTCATCCCACTCACTTTTTTTGACCCTTGTCCTGCTCATCTCAGCTGCCATACAGGCTAGATGAAGATAGCCGAGCGGCGAGCTTGGTTCAAAATTATCAAGCCAGACCTTGATAGTAAGTGGGTCAAGATAAACCTCAGCAGTTCTCTTGCCTAGCTTGGTCGGAGCAAGCATATTGTTTTGTTCAAGAAAACCCCAATCAATCAGCTGACTGATTATTCTATCACCCATCGCAATAATGCCGCTGGCATCTCCGAACTGATGAGCATAGAAGCTGGCTGACAGAAAGTTCTGGATATCGGTTATGCTGAATGCAAAACCTGACGCGAAAAGCCCCATTATTTCTTTTCTCAAAGTCGGTTCGTGCGCAAGCGGGCTTGATATCGGCTCTGGCTCACCGTTTATGAATCTGTCTGCTAGAAACTCTTTTTCCTTTCCGATTATCACTGCTTCCCCGAGCTTGTCAAAACCAGGTCTACCAGCTCGACCGGCAGCCTGTTTGTAAATGCTGACCGGCCAGTACTCGCCCATTCTTTTCAGATTTCTAAGTATGACCCGCCTGCTCGGTAGATTTAGCCCGGCCACTAGTGTGACTGTTGCTACAAGTGTTTTCACAGTCCCTTGCCGAAAAGCTGATTCAACAGCAAGCCGTTGTTTGTTGACTAACCCGGCATGATGAAAAGCCACACCGGCCGGCATCATCTTTGCCAGCCGTTTGCATTGTCGAGTCGGACTGTTGACAGCATCCAATATCTCCTTGCTTGAGCTAATCAATTGTTCAGCATCGCCTTTTTGCAAGAACTGAACTGTGTATTTGCCAAGCTTTTCTGCAAGCGCTTCAGCTTCGCGTCTTGTGTTCACAAAAACTAGCGATTGTCCTTGCTGTTTGAGTCCGTGCATAACCACGCCTTCTATTCCATCCCCACCAAGGCCTTCCTCACTTCCGTTGTTCCACCACAATTCTGTGCCCCAGGCGATGCCCTCTTTGAGTGGAACTGGACGAAAGTCAGAGACCACATAGTCTGCATTCATCCACTCAGCTAATTCGCTAACATTGCCGATGGTCGCAGACAGACCGAGTAACTGTCTGTCCTTTAGCTTGGTCACGAGCGTCTCGACCACCGGTCGCCTGGACAGCTCATGTATTTCGTCAACTATCACCAGCCCGACACTCTCAAGCCAGCTTGGTCTATGCCGCAAAAGCGAGTCAAGTTTTTCATATGTGCAAATAATAATATCATAATCAGTCAGCCATGGGTCAGAACTATCATAGTCGCCGACTGACAAGACTGTCTTAAACCCACCGCTGTGGGCAGGCCCAAACATCTTGTTTAGCTCAGCGTGCTTTTCGAACGCTAGCGCCCGGAGTGGAACCACATAGATGACCTTTTTTCCTTCCAATATCTTTTTCACTGCTGCTAGATAGGCGACAAGTGTTTTTCCTGAACCAGTCCCGCTGGCCAGCAAAAAGTTTTTTTCTAATGCGCC
>JAAOXV010000008.1 GCA_018220955.1 Candidatus Altarchaeota archaeon
AAAGCAGAACGGTTGTAATTACTGGTGTTATACCGCGCATATCATCAAGACCGCATTACAGTATTTATGTGTATCGAGCCATAGTTTCAAGCCACTTAAGAGTTTAGAATTAAGCTTTTTATTGTGCAAGCACGCAGCATTTCATGGACAAACGTGTTTATTGGTTTTCTGAACTCAAAAAAGCTGATTTAGCTATAGCTGGTGGGAAAGGAGCAAGTCTGGGTGAGATGGCAAATTCTGGTTTTCCTGTTCCACCTGGATTTGTGGTGGCGAGCAAAACCTATTTTGAGTTCCTTGATATGACTGATATAAGACAGAAGATTACTGATATACTTGCAGGCTTGGATGTAAATGATAGCAATAAGCTGCTTGAAACTGCCAATCAAATCAAGCAGCTGGTAGAGAGTATGACTGTTCCAGCTGAGCTGGAGAAAGAGATAAAATCAGCCTATCAGGAACTTTGTTCTAAGCTGAACCGCGAGCCATTTGTGGCTGTGCGTAGCTCAGCTACGGCAGAGGACTTGCCGGACGCCAGCTTTGCCGGCCAACAAGAGAGCTTTTTGAATGTTAAGGGAGACAGCTCGGTGGTTGATACAGTAAAAAAGTGTTGGGCCAGCTTGTTCACGGCTCGAGCCATATTCTACCGCGTTCATCATGGTTTTGACCATATGCAGGTCGGTATAGCTGTAGTTGTGCAAGAAATGATTGAGAGCGAAGTTTCTGGTGTGATGTTTACAGTCCACCCGACCGGCGCCAACCAGCTGGTTATGATAGAGTCAGTTTGGGGGCTTGGTGAGGGGATAGTGCAGGGTACATACACGCCAGACCATTACGAAGTTGATGCAGCAGCTGGGGAAATAAAGATTCGGAATATTACCCCCCAATACAAGCGACTCAGTTATGACCCTGAAAGCGGTCAGAACAAAGAGATGGATGTACCTGCGGAGCGGGTATCTGAGCAAAAGATAGATGATAACAAGATAATTGAGCTAGCTAAGATTGGCAAAAAGCTTGAGGCTCACTACAACTGGCCGCAGGACATTGAGTGGTCTTATTTTCAGGACAAGATTTACATTGTCCAGTCCAGACCTGTCACTACCATAAAAAAGGGTGAGCAGGCCAGACAGGTTGAGTCAGATTTGCCAATGGGTGATCCGGTCCTTAAGGGACTAGCTGCCTCGCCAGGAATCGGTTCTGGTCCGGTAAAAATAGTGCTTGACCTGCATGAGATGGACAAGGTGCAGTCCGGCGATATATTGGTCACCAAGATGACTAATCCAGACATGGTTCCGGCCATGAAGCGGGCGGCCGGCATTGTTACTGATGCGGGCGGCATGACCAGTCATGCAGCCATTGTTTCTCGTGAGCTCGGAGTTCCGGCTATAGTTGGAACTGGAAAGGCGACCCAGATTTTCAAGGAAGGAGATATCATAACTGTGGACGGAACGCGCGGAATTGTTTATTTAGGTGATATCTCGAGCAAGCTTGATACAAAGCAAGAAACTGCGCAAGTTTGTTCTGCGCAAGAAGTGATTACAGCTACGAAAATCTATGTGAACCTGTCTGAACCAGATGCGGCTAACCGGATAGCAGCTATGCAAGTAGATGGCGTTGGCTTATTGCGGGCCGAGTTTATGGTGGCAGCTATTGGAGTGCATCCAAAAGAGGCGATTGCAACCGGAAGGCGGGACGAGTTCATAGACCGGCTGGCTGATGAAATCAGCAAGCTTGCGCGTGCTTTTTACCCTCGCCCAGTCATTTACCGTAGCTTTGATTTTAAGACTAATGAGTATAGGTCACTGAAAGGCGGAGAGAAGTATGAGCCGCAAGAGAGTAACCCGATGATTGGGTATCGTGGCGCATCGCGTGCAATAATGGACCCAGAAGTCTTTCAGCTAGAGATGGATGTATTCAAAAAGTTGAGAGCTGAGATGGGGCTGAACAATGTGCATATGATGATTCCGTTTATCCGGACACTAGAAGAAATCAGAAAGATAAAACGAACCATGAGCGAGCAAGGTATGTTTGATGATGATGACTTCAAGTTATGGATTATGATTGAGGTTCCCAGCACTGTGTTTATGATAGAAAAGTTTATTCAGGAAGTGGATGGCGTCTCAATCGGTAGTAATGACCTGACACAGCTCATACTGGGTGTAGACAGAGACAATGAAAAGCTAGCTGATATATTTGATGAGCGTGACCCGGCTGTGCTCAAAGCGCTTAAGATGGTGATAAAAGGGGTTAGAAAAGCAGGCAAGACAGTCAGCATTTGTGGCCAGGCACCAAGCGTGTATGAAGGCTTTGCAGAGTTTTTGGTCAGATGCGGAATTACCAGTATCTCAGTCAACCCGGATGTGATTCACACGACCAGGATGAAGGTGGCTCAGGCGGAAAAGAGAATATTATTAGACAAGGAGCTTGAACTTTAGAGCAACAACCCAATAACCCCAAAATAAATCAAAAGTGCGAATACATCCTTGATTGTGGAAGAGACCGGCATAGACACAAGTGCAGAGTCCAATCCCAGCTTGTTGCAGGCATATGGGATAAAGAGCCCGATTATTATTGAGAACAGAGATATCAGTACCATGCTCACAAATAAGACCATACTGAGATTTGTGTCAGCAAACAAAAGATTGGATGAAACAGCTGCCACTGCTCCCATCAAAACCCCGAGCACGAGTCCGGTTAAAATTTCTGCCCACAACATCTTCCAAAGCTTTCTTTTTGCTTTTGAATCATCAAGTGCGCTTAGCCGAACGAATAGTGTAGTGGTTTGAGCGCCAATATTGCCACCAAACCCCATTAGAACCGGAATAAAAAAAGTCACAGCCGGAACAATGATGATGGCTGCTTCGAAATGTTTGATAATTCCACCTGCTATAAACACTCCGACCAGAACAGAAGATAATAGCCAGATTATTCGGCCCTTGACTGATTTCCAGACTGATTTTAGATTGATTTCAAAATCTTCAAGCGATTTTAGGTTGTCAACCAGATGATGAACATTCTTTGAATCCCTCCAGCTAAGTGTGTCGACCAACCTTTCTGTTGAGATTATGCCAACAAGCTTTTTGTTAGCATCAATAACCGGCATCTCTATCTTTTCTTGTTCAACACTGATACTGAGTGCGTTTGATACAGACTGCTTTTCTTGTATGCTTGTAAAATTGGTGTTCATCATTTGTTCAAGCGTTTTTCCTTTTTGTTCAAGCAACAGTTCCCTGAGCTCGACTAGCCCAACCAATCGTTTCTCTTGGTCAATCACATAAACATTGTGACTGATTTTGGCTGGCCTAGCTGCCTTTTTCCACTCAATCAGTGCCTGTTTGGCGGTTAGTGAGCTGTCAAGCACAATAAAACCTCTTTTCCTGACTAGGTCACGGAGCTTGGTTTTGGTCACATAAGTCCTTGTTGTAGAGCTATAAATCCATTTGTAGGATGCCAACCTAATTTTTATATTCACAGAGACGCTAAATTCATATGAATCTGTTTGATAGAGCAAAAAACCTTGCCAAGAGAACACAGCTTCGCAATGGAATAGAGACCGGCAGTATTGGTTGTGCGCTTGTTACTGAAAGCGGCAAAGTCTATATTGGTGTTAGCTTGAATGCCAAATGTGGAATCGGTTTTTGTGCGGAACAGGCCGCGATTTCGCAGATGCTTGTTAATCAGGAGTTTGTGATTAGGCAGATAGTGGCGGTTTCGGATGACGGACACATAATTTCGCCTTGCGGCAAGTGTAGAGAACTGATGTATCAGCTGAGCGAGAAAAACATGGATACAGAAGTAATTTTACATAACAAAACAGTCCGGCTTCGCGAGCTGCTTCCAAGTCCCTGGATGTAACTGCGGTTACTGCGGTTACTGCGGTTACTGCGGTTACTGCGGTTACTGCGGT
>JAAOXV010000065.1 GCA_018220955.1 Candidatus Altarchaeota archaeon
AAGACCTTGGAATAATCTGAGGTCGGTTTTTTTATATTCCCTCAATTCCTGGAGGAACTTCCAGCATCTGGGTTTCATACTCCCCACCTTCACCAGCCGGGTTGAACTTGTATTTCTCAGCTAGCTCAATCAGCTGTTTGACTTCGGCAGGCCCAATCTCCTTTCCTAACCAGCTGTCATCAAGTCCATCTGCAGCAACCGATACAATCCGAAATCTGAATTTTTCTCTTATCAATCTGTCCAAATAGCTTTTCTGATTAATCCCCCAAAGCGGGTTATATGAGCTAAGCCCGTATTTCTCAGCGACTGTTTCTATTCTATCACGTTGATACTCTGATGAAACTGCTCCGGACACAAGTCCTTCTACTTTGTATTCAATAACAGCTTGCTCGACTGCCTTTTCAAGATCAGCTAACTCCTTTTCTTTTTCACCATCAGTTTTTTTGACTATCACCGGTATGCCTGCTTTCTTGAGTAGGTCAGGTGCTGTGTCAGTCCCTGGTATCTGAAACATCCAGCTTTGTTCAGCTGGTTGCATAACAATCGCACAAGCAATTGGATAGTTCAACCGTTTCATGGTCCAAAGTGAAAACCAGGAATCCTTACCTCCGCTGACAAGCGCGGCCAGCTTCCGATTGTTTGGCCAAAATTGTTTGAGATAAGCGCTCTTTGGCATAGGTAAGACTTTTGAAAATCGTGAACCATACTGGGCTGCTTTCTTTGCTCGCTTTCCAAGCTCACCTAGCTTTTGTTCTGCCAGCTTTTTGAGTAAAAGCTTGTCCTGTCTTAGCTCAGCCGGCAGGCTCATTGCAAATTTCACAAGCTGCTTGTCAAGATACGGAGTCCTTATTTCCGTGCCACCCAATAGGCCGGCCGTGTTCGCAAAATAGCAGCTTCGCTCATAAATATTCCTGAGTGCCCAGCTGGTCTCTTTTTCAGCCGACCTATGCATTCTGGAATAACCACCGAACAGCTCGTCTGCACCAAACCCGGCCAGTGCTGTTTTTGTCTCTATGTTCTTGGCAGCCATATAGACTACAAGCGCAGTTTCAAGCTTAACTGGGTCAGAACTCTCAATTGTTTTTGTGACAAGCTCTGTCTGAGACAGGACTTGTGGTTTTGTGAATTCGTGTATATTCAGCTTAATCCCTAGATGGTCAGCTATCTGTTTTGCACTCTGAATATCTGCGCTATTCTCAAGCCCAACCACCACACCAGTAAAATCTGCGCCAAGTTCTTTCAAATAATATGCAAGAAGAGCTGAATCAATTCCACCTGATAAAAGTAGTGAAGTCTGGCCTGCAATTCTTTTTTCTACCGAATTCTTGAGCAGCTCATCTAATTTGATGATTGCCTCTTGCTCATTCAGCTCAGCTGATTCAAACTCAGCTGGCTCAAAAAGACTGTGAACGCTTGTGTCAAAAGCAATTATGTGTCTTGGGTTCAGCTCTCGCAATTCTGGGAAGGCCTTACGCTCGCTGGCGAACGCAAACGGGTCTTGTCTGAAAAAAAGTGGAAACACACCTTGTTTGTCTCTGGCCAACCAGATTTTTGAACCATCACAATATGCAAATGCATATGGGCCATCCCAATCATGCCTGACATCCATTCCATCTTTCAATAAAAGCTTGAACGCAATCTCGGCATCGTTCTCAGCAGTCATTCCATTCTTAGCTGCCAGTTCCTGCCAATTATAGAGTTCAAGATTTCCGACAAACCATTTATCCTGATAAGAAAGTGGTTGAGCAACCTCGCTGACTATTGCATGAAGATTATGTCCAATCTGACCTGATTTGAGCTTGACTATATGAGAACCGTCCTTTCCCCGATGCGCCATTCTTTTCAGTGCAGTTGCTGTGTCACCATCTTGTCCAATCCAGCCAGCTATGCCACACATTCAAGTTTTGAATACCTGACAATAAATAAGCTTTCAAATTCTAAGTTCAAACAACTTGATAGCATTTCGGTCTGTCTGAGTCTCTAACTCTTTGGGCCCAATGCCCCTGAGCTCAGCAATTGCCTTGAGACTATGCAGGATATTGGCTGGTTCGTTCCGACCATCAAATGGATTAAGCACAGGTGAGTCTGATTCCAACAACAGCTTGTCAACTGGCATGAGTGTCGCCAGCTCCTGCTTTTGTTTGCTTTTGACTACTGTGACTGGTATAGAAACATAAAATCCTAGTTCGATTATTCTTGGAACCAGCTTGACAGAGCCATCAAAGCTATGCAATACAACTTTATCCATCTCCATTGCCTCCAAAATTTCTAGTACATACTTACCAGCCGACCTAGAATGCACAATGACCGGCAGGCCCATCTCTTTTGCAAGCTCAAGTTGTTTTCTAAATATTTCAATCTGAGCAAGGTCTTTCCCATATCGATAATCCAAACCTATCTCACCAACCGCCACTATATCTGGACTAGTTTCTATCAAGTTAAGTACAGCTTCAAGCTGAGACGCGTCCTCGGCCGGATAAAGTCCGATTGCAGGAAAAATATCACTAAAGGTTCTGGATAGCTCAAGACACTCAATTGAATCATCAAAACTGGTGCTGTTGCATATAATTGCTCGAACCCCTGTGGTTTTTGCACGCAGCAAGACCGTTTTCAAATCGGCCTTGAACTCAGCTGACTGCATATGCGCGTGAACATCAATCACATTTTGCTATCTAATAAACCTTTAATAGATTTATGTGCTCATAATCCTGTGGCTGACTATACTGATATCGGCATTCTTGCATTCTTCGCACTTATCGGTGTGATTGTTCTCAAGCTGATTTCTGGCGATTCCAGACGCAGGGGACCGCCAATCATAATGCCGCCACCACCAAGTCCATATATGATGCCACCACCGATGTTTGGTTATTATCAGACCAAACCAATCAAGCAAAAGGTGCTGATTTTCCCAGAAACTACTGTAAAAAAGGCAAAGCGAGCAGCTGCAAAGCGATATGGGATGAAGCGAAAAAGGAGAAGGTCTGTTTGAAACATCTAGTTTTGATTTTGTTGCTGGTGTCTGCTTTTTCACAAACTTGGGTAATGAATGACGGGCTCTGTGAACGCGAGCTTGGCGAGAGCTGTATGGATAGCACAGATTGTCAGGTCTGTCAGGTTGAGCTGACAGTTAGCCAAGATATTCAAGCAACCGAGACAGATATCGATATCTCAGTGACCAACAAAGAGCCAGCCGAAATTCGGGTCAGAATAACCGCTAGCGTGGAAGACATCATAAAAAAGGAACAGGAAACTTCACTCGGAGCAGATAAGACGATTCGTTTTGGATTGACAGTCAAACGGCACGAGCTGAATCAAAGCTTGGTAGTTCAGGTGATAGACACTGAGCTCGGAGCCCCGTGGGCATATGAACAACAGACCATACAAGGCTTGATTAGCTCAACAGCCGGACCACCAATAATCAATGCACTGCTTGGTGTGTTGGTCTTTTTTGGCATACTTGCCTGGGGAGTAAGGTCAACCATGCACACGCCCTATGAGGCAGTTCCTGCCATGCCGTTGCAAGAGCCTTACCCAATTCCACCTCCACCAAAGCCAAAAAAGCGAAAAAAGAAGACTATCATAGCTGTCAAAAAGAAAAAGTACTATTATGCCGGCGGCGGGAATAAGAAGTCTTGAATTCTTTGAGGCTGGATATTACTTTTGATAAATCTTGTTTGACCTGCTTTATCACAACAGGTCTCTCGGTATCATTGTTAATTTTATAATAATGCAAATAGTCTCGATAAGATCTGATGGCATCACGTGCCCAGTGATTTCCTTTTCTTCCTGAAGACACCACAAATATTGCAGCTGCCCAGTTGCCTGCAAAATAACGTCTGTCAACATAAATTTTTTTATCGGTTTCAGATACCATTTCAGCACTTTTTTTGAAATATCTATATGCACCTTCGGCCCATTTGAGCTCTTTAGTAAGCCAATAGATATCAGCAGCACGTTCAGCTGCACATTCAAACAATTCTGCAGAGTGTTTTTTGTCGTGCTCAAACAACAATTTTGCAGCATTTTTATTAGAATAATAACTATTTTTCATCCATCTTGTCTGTTCTGGTGCAGTCTCATAAAGATCTGAAAGTTTAAAAGCTGATTTTCCTGCAAGTTCAAAAGAAAGAGCAGCACCATCAAATTCAAATTGTTCCCTTATTTCTGCAGAGTCAATATTACCATAATATGACCGTTCCAACCAATATCGCTCATCCTTGTCATTATCCATTTTTCTGGAAATTTCAAAAGCAGATTTGGCCGCAAGTGAAAAATTATGGGTTGCATGTTTTGGATCAATCGGTGGATTAAATTCTTCGCTGATTGATATATTAGCAGAATCTAAACAATCCTGATACCAAATCTCTGCAAACTCAATCTGCCGATTTTTTACAAAAAGATTATTTGCAATACTTCCTGCATGAGATAAAAAATGTGATTTCATTTTGATAAGCCTGTATTCATCAATATATTGATCCAGATATGTGTCGGTTAGGAGGTCATCAATTATCTGAGCCCCTTCATGATTGTATTGAAGTAGTCTTTGCTTTAGCTCATCATCAATTAAATCTGAATTAGATTTGAGAATATTGCTTCCAATTTTAGTAATTTGTTTGACCAAAATAACATCCTTATCTCTTATGGTTTTGACTTCATTTAAAAAGGTCATAAAGAGTTTTGTGCACTCTTGTCCGGTTTCTTTTGTTAAACATTCGTAGTTCTGTTCAAGAAGTTCAGGCAGATTTTCGAATTCCTGTGCCCAGGAAGACGTTTCCTGAAGGGCGTTCATCACTTTTCGCACTCGACAAAGAATAAAAGCTTTCCTTTTCAAATGACCACATAGGTTTAATATCCAATCTTGCTATATTATAGTGCATAATGCAAGCACGGGGCACTTCCGGTGTCGCGACCATTGGGAGCAAGCATGTTTCAAGGTCTGGAAAGGTAACTGGGAGAAAATAACCTAACCTACCTTCCCTAACAGGCCCAATCTCTATGGCCCGGGTCGGCACTAACCTAGTGGTATGAAATAAAGAAGGGAAACCACAGGGACCTGACCGCCTCCTCCGGGGCCCAGTCGTGCTTTTTTTAAGTCAAGCCAGAGCTGAGCTGAGTGAAAGTCTATGCAGAATGGCATGGTTGTCCTTTCTCACAAGCTGAGACAGAAATAGCCGTTGCTCAGCTTGGTAAGAAAACCAATTTGGAGCTGGCTGATACAATCATACTGTTTGGATGCACGGTCAAACAAGAAACCGAAAAACGAATGTTCAAGCGGATAACCGAGTTAAAAAAAACAGGAAAAAAACTGATTGTGATTGGGTGCTTGGTTGATGTTGCGGCTGACCAGATTCGTGAGCTTGCGCCAAAAGCTTACCTGGTTGAGACTGGATGGATTGACCAAATTCAGAATGTGTTTGATAAAAAAGAGCTAATTGGAAAAAGACAAATTATCAAGCTATGCGATAGAGAGTATGGACCCTGGCCGATTGGCATAGTTCCAATAGCAGAAGGATGCTTGGGAAACTGCAGCTTCTGTCAGGTTAAGCTGGTCAGAGGTAATCTATTCTCATATCCAGCTGAGTCTATTATGGCAGATGTGAAAAAGGCGGTTGAGAAGAATTATCGGGAAATCTGGCTGACCACACAAGACACAGCCATCTATGGAACTGAGCAAGGAAAGGAACTGGTCGGGCTGCTCGAGCAGATAGCTGAGCTAAAAGGTGAGTTTGTTGTGAGGGTTGGGATGGGCAATCCAGCTTTTTTTCTAAAACAATGGAACAAGCTCAAACCGCTGTTGGCAAGTGACAGGTTCTTTGAATTCCTGCATGCACCAGTTCAGTCAGGTAGTGACTCAGTTCTGCAAGCTATGCGGCGGAGACACGCAGTTGATGATTATGTTCGATTGGCTAAAAAGTTCAGAGCTGCTTTTCCGACCGGCAGTTTGTGGACTGATATCATAGTTGGTTATCCGACCGAGACTGAGCAGGATTTTCAGAAAACGCTGGTTATGTTGGAAAATACCCAACCAAACAAAGTGAATATCAGTCGATACGGCCAGCGGGCAGGCACAGACGCCGCTGAGCTAGCTGATATTCCAAGCTGGGTCAAAAAAGAAAGGTCAAGAGCAGCAGTGTCTTTATCCAACAAGCTCGGACTTGAGCTAAACAAAAAAATGCTCGGCCAAGAAACCAGAGTCTTTATGGATGAACAAGGTTCTGGTAGAACAATTGGCTATCGGCCAGTCGCGGTCAAAGCAGAGCTAGGCAATTGGACCAACGCAAAGATAAGTGCTGTGCGGGCTGGTTACTTGATAGCAAAGCCTTTTTAGCTGACTAGACTAAAAGAACCGTGAGCAGTGTTACGAGCTTGTTTGACAGGTATCATGCAGCTGTCATGGTTATCGTGGCTGTGCTTATCATGTTCCCATATATCGGCCCGCCAGTTGTGCAGGATATCATGTATCAAGGTTATGAGATGAGCAAGATACTCGGTGTGGCTGATGATTTGAACTTGTGTATACTGGCTGATTATTGGGGCATTGGTGGGATAACTGCCATACTGGCAGACAATAGTGAAACAGAGTGCGCACTTGTGTCAAAACAAGGCATCAGCTATTATGATGTGATTGGTGTGACCATAGAAAACAAGCGCTCGGCCAACTTGCTGTTCTATTTTGCTTATGCTATCCAAGGACTAATGATTGGTTTTGCGGTCATGGACATGTACTTGCTGTTCGGCGGCAGAAAATCGACTGCAACCGCACTTGGGTTTGGAGTGATTCTGACTATAGCCGCCACAATGGTCAGCTTCCAGCGCGGATTGCCACAGACAGTCATCAGGTTTTCTGCCAATGTTTTGCCATGGGGTCGGTCGTTATTTGGCGTGATGCTTACTTTCATGTTTTCCTATATACTAATTTTCTGGATATGGAACCAGTTTGTTTATGGATTCGAGATGGCCAGGCGAGGAAAGGACAGATACAAGGCAATCGAGACTGCTGTGTCAGCTGACCTAAAACGCGGTGAGACAGCTCTAAAGACCATAAAACGATAGCTTTTTTCAATCGATAAGTATATATCTAAAAATGAATAGTTAGCATTATGAAGTACATACCAGTGGCTATGGCGATTGTTCTTCTCATGACCGGTGTGGTTGCACAAGCCGATGCCAGTCAAATAGAGGAGAGCTTCAATCCGCTGGTCAATCTTCTAAAGGGAGTAACCAGAGTTGGTTGGAACTTAATGGAGTTCTTTACCGGCTTTGACCCAGTGAATGAGGCATTCTTTGCACACCAGCTCGGATTCCAGGAGGATGTGTTGTTTCAAGGAGAAATTAACACAAATGTCCAGAACTGCCGAATTGGAAGTATCAAGATTGACAACACAGCTGAAACAGTAACCTGTTACGAACAGGGCACTACAGCTACAGTAACAATTCTTAATGATGCTACAGCAGATCCAATAACAATGGAGGGTAAAACCTTCCCGCAAGTTCTTGCAGATGCAGATGCAGACGAGAATGGCTTATTGGAGGTCGAAGAATTCTTTGACTATGCAATCAATATTGCTGGCTGGGAAGTGAATGTCACAGACGATGCGCAAGGACAAATATTGTTGTTCGCATTTCTTGTACCATTCATCATGTTGATGTATATCTTCTGGGATTTCTTTAGCATGACTGGAATGTTCAGGAGAAACACTTCACTGATACTAGCTGTTGGTACTACCCTTATTGCGGCCAGAAGCGGAGTCTATGTAGGCTTGCTTCAAATGATTGGCAATGTATTCAACAACTTTTTCATCAGCATGCTGTCGATATACCTAATGATCGCTGTGCTGTTCTGGTTCATCAATGGTATCGTGCGTGGCGCGGTGATGACACAGAAACAAGAGGAAGTTGTGGATGCAGTCGTCCAAGGCTTTACATCTGATATGCTGAGAGGCATCAAAGTCAAGCAGGCTGCAGAAGAGCTAAGCAAGAAAAAGTGATAGCCATGGCAACCGAAATAGCGGCAAATACGACCTTCAATATGACAACCGCAGTCAAACAACTGTTGGAGGTCGGCTTCTTTAATTTTATTCTGCCGTTCGGAATATTCTTTATCATCCTATATGGTGTACTCGACAGATTCTCAATTATCAGTAAGGAAAAGCGGGTGAATGCAACTGCCGCCATGCTGATTTCCGCGTTTATACTGTTATACGTTTATCTTAATGAAGGCGTAGCAGAATGGTTCTCGCTGTTTTATATGAAAATTTCAATAACAGTCCTAATCATGGTGTTTGCACTGACCTTTGCGGTCTTTTTCTATAGAACACTCAAGGAAAATCAGATAATTCCAGTTGGGTCAGAAAAAGCATATTCAGCAGCGGCTATCATTGGAGCTGTGCTACTAATGCAAACACTTATGTCAAGCGCGCCAGGGGCACTGGGTGATATTGCTCAGGAGGTCAGCGGAATTGTAATGATATTCGGTTTTCTGGCAGCGGTCGGCTCATTTTTCATGAAAGATGGGGGCGGTGAAGACTAATGGGGTTTGCAGAAATCGTGCTTGAAATGGCCAAGCTCGGATTGTTCCAATTCTTTTTTCCATTCGCACTTGTTTTCATAATTCTGTATGCGCTATTGCTAAAATACAAGATACTCGGAGACGACAAAGGAGTTATGAGTGGGGCGGTCGCATTCATCATATCTCTGTTTCTTATGCTGTATGGAGTCAATGTGTATATAGCTAATTTCCTTGCCTGGGTACTTGGCAGAGCAGGCATTTTGATTATCCTACTCTTGATGGGGCTGGTTATAGCTGCGTTTGTAAAAGAACAAGCAGGAGGCGGTGAATAATGGATCAAAAAATGATGTGGACAGGAGCTGGTATCGGTGTTGTCTTGTTGCTTGTAATCACAACTCCGGGTTGGGAAAAAGTAATGGGTTTTGAGCTAAATCTGGGCGGTTATCTGCCAGCACTGATTCTATTAGGTTTTATGGGTGCAATGATTTTCTGGGCTGTCGGTGGCGGCGGAAGCAAAGAAGACTAGGGTATCAAGCGGGAAACCTGAATATAGGTAGTCCCAAGGTCTTTGTCAACCATCGCAATCCACAAGGTTTTTTTGACTGAATGAGAGATTCTGTTAAGCCCGACCAGTCCTTTTACTGACAAGACATCGTCCTCCTTCATCACCTGAACTACAAACTTCGCATGCTCCCAATCCTCTTTTTTACCTCGTTTTGGTTTGACACCTTTGTCATATAGCCTAAAATCCATTCCGTATTTTGCTCCGCTCTTGGCCACATAACCCTTGGTTCTTAGATCCTTGTAAACTATGTATCTCAAAAAAAAGCCTGGATTGGATGATTCAAAATAAGTTCTAAGAGGGCCTTTTTCAAACGGTTCTCCTTGTTTAAGCACAATTAGTTTATCAATCTCAACAAGGAAAAGCGCCTCTTCTGGAAACAGCCAAGCCTTGCCCTGCGACTCGTCCCCAAATCCTTTTTGTAAAAGCTGCTCAGGCAACTCAGCCATAATGCCTTCTGGCAAAATCTCAGCTTGCGGAGAATTGCTGAGTTGACTCATTGTATTTAACCTTCCCTTCTTTTATCAACAGTTTCATCCGATTAAACAAGGTTTCTCTAACAGTCTCATTTACTCCATGCTCTTTCAGTGCTGTATTGATATCTATAATATTCATAGGCCCGCGCTCGTGCAACAGGGCCACGGCTTGGTCAGCTGCCAAAGCTGGTCTAGCTGGTTCGGCTAGCTTGGTAATAGGTTTGCTTACAGCCGGTATGTTCATAGCAGGTCTTTTCTCAAGCTCTATTACTCGTTTCTTCAGGTCTTCCAGCTCTCTCCACATCCCCTGAACCTTATGAACCCAATAAGAAAGCTGCTTGTCGTCCATATGTTTTTATGTGTCAAACACTATTTATAATATGCTTGTCGAGATAGTTCTGGTAATCACCGCAATACTTTTGTATAAAAAAACCAGCCTGAAATCACTTCTCTTTATCGGGTTTTTCACGTTTCTCGCGGTTTTTTCTAAGTGGGCACTGCCATTTTTGCTTTTGGCAATTCTAGCATTGGCCAAAGAAGTATACCGTAAAGTGCTTATAAATCCTTAAATAACGCAGCAGCAATGCTTTTTGATGGTGGACAGAGAGCTAGTCAAACGACTTAGTGGACTTGAGGAAAGAACAAGAATCCTTGAAGCTAGGATAGACGAGCTCTCGAGCAGGTTTGATGGCTTTAGAATGAATGCGATAAATAACCAAAAAGAGCATGATATAAAAATAAAGACCCTCATACAGGCGGCCGCTGCACTCAAGCGGCGGGAAGACGAACTAAGAGAAGGGATGAGACGAATAGAATCGAAACTCATAAAGACTGCTTCGCAATCAGAACTAAAAGAACTTGAAGCATATCTGCAACTCTTGAGTCCACTAAAGTTCGTTACAAAAACCGAACTAAATAGAATAATCAAGGAGATGAAAAAAAATGGGAATACTAGACTCGTTAAAAGGAAAGAAAAAACAGGATCCGGCTCTTCTGACAGAGCGGGTAGTGTCAATGCGACAGTCGGGGATGACCGACCAGCAAATCGGCGACCAACTCGCAAGAGAAAAGTTTGATGTACAAATCATAAACGCCGCTATGGCGCAAGCAGACGCCCAGATGGGTGGAGCGCCTATGCCAGCCCCTCCAGAAATACCTGGACAGCCTCAATATGGTCCTTCACCAGAAACACCGGGCCCTGACCAAGGAGTTGCTGAGATAGAAACTGAGTCAGAGGACGTAGAAGCACTGGTGGAAAAGCTAGTGGCAGAGAAAACATCCAACCTAGAAGGTAGGCTAAAGGACATGGAATCAGAGGTCAGCAGGGTCAGATCTGATTCAAAAGAAGTCAAGGGCGCAGTAGTTAATTTAAAAGAAAAATATGCCGGACTGCAAGAAGACAGTCTTGTGAAAATAGAAGATTATTCAAAAGAGCTTGAGAACGTGGGAGCACAAATAAAGGCCATGCAAAGGATTCTACAACAAATGGTTCCGACAATGGCAGACAATATTTCCCAGCTTCAGGAGCTTGTGACTGATTTAAAGCAGAAAAAGGCCAAATAGGCCTATTTTTCCATTTCAGCTATATACCCAAACCCCTTTCTGGAATAATAGTCTAAACCATAACCCATCTCGGCCGCTTGCTCTTTTAGCTTATACTCTCTTAGGTCAAGCATGAATCGCATTAATATTCCAAGTGTAAGTCCAAACAAATGAAAAAGCTTTTCCCATGGAAGGCAAGCAGGACAGGTCTCGAGCAGGATGAGCACGAGAAAACAAGGATATGACAGATAGAGCGGGATTTTTGGCTCAAGGTCAGGCAGGATAAATCCAAACATACCATAGATACCAACAGACGCACCCATTATCTCAGTGTCAAAAAGATATACAAATATCAATGAGATAATCGAAGTCACAAAAAAGCTAATAGTCAATAAAAATTCATCCAGTTTTTCTTTCCAGCTAATCAATAAAACAATCATAAACGCAAACAGGTTCTGTGCTAGATGAGCCCATGAGAGATGTGAAAACATAAAGAGCGGGTCAGGACTGGCGATTGAAAATGCATGACCGATAGAGAATGGATAAAGCAAGACAAGCGATAAAAACAAAATCAGGAGTATCACAGCTGAATAAGCCAGGCTAGATATATATTCCCTATGTCTGATGTGATTCAATAAACGGGATATTTCTCAATAAAATTCATATATGGTTCAGCAATCTCTGTAAGATGGTCTTTTCCAACAACGGCATAGGCCAGGTTCATATAAAGTGTTGCTAAGTCCAGTTTTAAGGACGGCTCATCAACAACCCTATTCATTTCTGCCTCAATCAAAGCAATGCTTGCCCTGAATCTTGAAAAAGTTCCTTTTTTATCATCATTCACAATATCCTGAAGATTTTCAATTAATCTTTGATGAGTTTCTGAAGAGTATTTTTCTATTCTAAAAAGCGAGGCTGTAAGAACGGCACCATAGCTCTGGACATCCGAATCTCTGTCCACAAGAAACCGGACAGGCAAATCATATTTGGAATCTCTGGTTTCGTCATCCCCTATATCAGACAGTTTTTGTTCAAAAACAGGTATTATTTCCTGGTCAATTATTTCCCAATCACTCTCTGTTCCGATTTTCGCATATCCTAAACCCAATATTATGGTATCTCGCAATGGACGTGAGTTAAGGAACTTTTTGATTGAAATTTTTGTTTCTGACTCCATCTTTGTTTCCACTCCAGAATAACAGTTTAGTTTATTATAAAATTTCAGGTTATTGTTACAACACATATTAAAACATCCAACCAAAACCAGCTTGTGATTGTGATAGGAATAGATGAAGCTGGTCGCGGGCCTGTGATAGGACCCATGGTTATGGTTGGTTTTGCGATTGATGACAAGGCAGAGAAACAGCTCAGAAAAATGGGAGTTAAAGATTCAAAACAGCTGAGTCCTGAAAAACGAGAAAATCTTGCTACAGAGCTTAGGGAAATGGGACAATTTGCGATAAGGCGAATCTGGCCAGCACAGATTGATGCAGGCAATCTCAATAGGCTTGAAAAGGACGCAGTCAGGGGGATAGTGGCTGAACTAGAGGGAGACCGGGTGATAATCGATGGGTTTGAAAAACACCTCGAACAAAAGTTGAATTTAAAGGACATAGAGGTGATATCTGAGTTCAAGGCAGACGAGAAGTATCCAATCGTGTCAGCTGCCAGCATAATCGCCAAAACTGAAAGAGATCATGTAGTAGCCGAGCTCAGAAAAGAGCACGGAGATTTTGGCTCAGGTTATCCAAGTGACCCAAAAACACGGGCATTTCTAAAAAGCTGGTTCAAACAAAACAAACAATGGCCAGATTTTGTAAGACGTAGCTGGGGAACTGCACGACAGATGGTAGAAAAAATTGAGCAAGCCAGAATTACAGATTTTTAGGCGCTGGCAGCTCAACAGTCTTGAGCAAGGATGATTCCACATACACTGTTGTATCTGTTCTGACTGCTAATGCAAGACAAGCATTCAATTGACCAGAAACCTTGTCACCATTTATCAAAACGACCTGACACCCCATACCAAAGCTGGTTGGTAAAAGCTCAAATCTATCAATATCTGAACTCAATGCTGCAAAAAAGTCATATTCATCCGAGTTTCCAGACAGAACAGTTTGTGGCACTATAATCTCAAGCTGACCCTTGTCAGATAAGAACAATAGCGAATCCTGTGTCTGAACAAGCTCTGTTTTGATAAGCCCTGTCGTGTCTGGCATTGGAATCATAAGTAATGCAAGCACAGCTATTATCGGCAAAATCCATTTTATCATGAATTTTATATTTCGGCTGCATTATAATCCTTGCTCTGACCAAATAGCTGAAACAGCCGAGCGGACAGAATCATAGACCTTTTTTTTCCCTATTTCTTGTTCTACCTTTCTCCAGTCTTTTCTCTGCAACACTTTTGCAATCAAAACCATTTCATCTTGTTTGTCCAAAAAGCTGTCTGCCAAAAAGAAATAATGTTTGACCATCCTAAGAATCAGGTCGAAATCCAGTTCATAGATATGCCTTCCTTGAACATACATCTCCATCCGTTTAGCATCCTGTTCTGAAAAATCGAGTTCTGAATCAATCTGTGATGACTTGAGAAATTCCAATGCCAGCTCGGGCAACATTTCAGAAAGATTATCAGAAAGAGAATCGATTAATCTTTTCTTAAAAGACTCATGCGCTTGCCCAATAAAGATGATAGCTTGATCTGACAATGGTTTAACAAACACAACCGAATACCGGCCAGTCATTTGATTACGATAAGGCGAAACATGCACTGGTTGAAATCCTTTTTTAATCAAAGCTCGGGCATCACTGACCGAGCTAAAAGAGCAGACTCCCAACCAGTCATCGGCAAGCTGTTCAAGTGCTGTCATATCAAGCAGCAAGATGTCAGCTGCTGTTCTAACAAGTCTTACACCTTTCAAGCACGGAAAATCAAGAAGACCATAATGTTTGGCCAAAATGTCGGGCACAAGATGACCTTGCGGTCTCTTGTTTTCAAAAAGTTTGATTGCCTGATTCTGACTCAACCCACCTTCCTGTGCCAGTTGGAGCGCTCCAATAAGCTGACCTGCTGAAAATGCAAGACCAGGAAAATGATGCGGCGCATCCATTATGGTCATTATATCATTTATCTGAACTTCTGGACCAGTCAAAAAAAAACCAAAAAACTTTCTAAGCAAATCTTCGTCCCTAAAAAGCTGTTGTGGTTCAGGAAACTCGATTGCTGCGTTTTTTGAAACAGATTGCTCGCAAGCAACATCCATCAAAAGCGTGTCAAAAAGCCAGGCCTCAATTGGATCATTTTGTGAATACAAAATCGAGTTATTCATTTCAATCACTGTTGAATCTGCTGGAATAGGCAGCTCGTTAGAATCACTGATCTGTGTCGACCAACAAACTATAGTTGGTTGTCTTTTTATCAACTGTTTCAGAAGTTCTGGTGAAATCCCTGTTGGCTCATCAATAATTAAAATATCTGGTTTTTTCTGTAAACTGTCTAGTGGTTCGTAAAATCTTAGCTTGAACTTCTTTCCAAAAACCGTGTTCTGTCTAATCTGAACAGAGATTCCGGAGTTCTTAAGTCCTTTAAGCACAAAATTAAAGACTGTCTTAGCTGACTCAAAGCTCTGACCAGTCACTATGGCATTTAGCTTGCTGGATTTTTTTGACTTAGCCATTGCCAACATAAGTCCTGCACTGGCGGATTTACCAGTTCCAGGCTTACCTTTCAAAACAATAACTCCTTTCAGTTGTTTCGCAAGCTCAAGTGCTTGATTCAATGAGTCTGACCTAGGCATTTTTTGGTTCAATTCAAACAAGGATTCATTACTCTCTTTTTCCCATTTGCCGTGTCTATGAATCCAAATTCCTTCATGCTCATAAAATTTTTTTATCATTCTTTGAACAAAGAGCTGCCTTGATCCAATTGATTTAAGAGTGTCTGATTTTGGACTGACCCAACTCTCAAAGCTAGGAGTTACTACAATAATGACTCCGCCCGCCCTTATCACAGCAATAGATCTGACGATATCTGCTGGTGAAAAAGAACCACGAAGATCGAGTAACAGATGGTCATACTGTTTGTCGGTTAGCTTGTTTGATTCAGCTATGGATAAGAACTCAAAGCTGTCAGTTAGTTGGTCCCAACCAATATTCAGTCCTTTACCAACAAGCTGATTCGACCATGTTTGCGCTGAGCTCGGACTATCAGTAACTATCATTCTCCGCTGGTTTGAAGCCCCAGCGGCTCTAACTACTGCACCGAGCACGATACACTTATGCCTGGCGGCTAATAAGCTTTTTACAGCTTGGAAACTCTTTTTAACAGATATCGGTTCTTGGTAATATGATCAAAATGCCGGAGCTACAAAAATTTTTGTTTGAAAAAGCGATACTGTTTCCGACTGCTGAAATTTATGGCGGCTATGCCGGATTTTTTGATTACGGACCAATCGGGGTGGAGATAAAACGAGCTGTCAAGG
>JAAOXV010000009.1 GCA_018220955.1 Candidatus Altarchaeota archaeon
AGGTATGCTGTGAGTGCACCATACATAGAGAATATGAGCGAGAAATAAACAGGCTTTTTCCATTTTTCCCCTATTTTTGAGGCTATCAGAGCTGGCAGCTGGATTGGTTTTTTCTCGTTATCTAGCATTTCTAGAATCATGAGTCCGAGCAGATAGATTGCAGACAGTATGATTGCGAGTAAGGGAATGGAGAATAGACCATTTTCATAGAAAACTCTCGGTAATCCAAGCACTCCTGCACCGATTACAGTTGATATCAGCATTGCAAGAGCACCAAACATTCTAGGAACGAGCAAACCCGATATTTAACCTTTAACTCAATTTTATAAACGCTCAGACGAGTTGGGTCTGTGAGCTTGCTTGATTCAATAACTAAGAATTATCATGAAATATTGGGACAGACACCAAATCCAGACAGAATTTTGGTAGATGAACTTCCTGATTATATTGGGGGTATGACAGTTTTTTACCGCGATGGCTCAAATGAGATAGTCATTAATTCAAGATATGTCGACAATCCGAAAATTTTATCACATGAGCTCGCCCATAGCTTGATTGGATTTATGGGTGATGCTAAGCTGGATGAGGGTTATGCAAAAGCGCTTGAGGTGATTGAAACTTCGTATCAGGATTTGAAAAAGTTTGGTGACCCAGATGTCAGAAACGCTGTCGAGCTAGCCTATAAGCGACTCTTGATTGAAGAGCAGGTTGTTCAGCAGAATCTTGACAAAAACCAGAACTGGTTGAGCCAATATTATCTTGATATTTATCTGACTCCTGGTGCAAAAATTATTGAACGTGCAATTGAGTATATGGACCAGACTGGCAACCCTGACTTGTCTGAGTTTCATAGATATGTTCAATCAAGCTTAAATTATTCTGATTGTTTGGTCTCAAGTTATTCTGAGGTGAACTATAGTGGTATTTGTTAAGGACGCAATCCACGGGTTTGTTGAGATTAGTCGTGAAGAACAGATGATTGTTGATTCAAAATGGTTTCAGCGGCTTCATAGGATTAGACAGAACGGTTGGGATTTTCTTGTTTATCCTAGCGCAGTCCACACTCGATTTTCTCATTCACTTGGTGTTACGCACATAGCAGGAAAGCTGGCAGAATCATTTGCAATAGAACCTGCCAGAGTTAGAATGGCTGGGCTTGTCCATGATATTGGACATGGTCCGTTCATGCATCAATCAGAAGAAGTGATAAAGGCGAGATTGGGAAAAACAAATAGACAAATCGGGGCTGAAATTGTTAGCACAGAAATGGGTTCATTATTTGAAAGAGCTGGATTTGAGCCGTCTGAGCTAATCGAGATATTTTCTGGTCAGTCTGATTCAATTGAGGCAAGGATAATATCTGGTTCAAGTCATAAAGGACTCAGTCTTGATGCAGACAAGTTTGACTATCTTTTGCGAGACAATTACTTTACAGGTGCAAGGGCGGGCGATTTTGATCTTCCATATCTTATGAAGAATATGAAACCGTCTGGAGGAGTCATCTCTGTTGATTCAAAAGCAATCGAGGAGATTGACCAAGCTATTTCAATGAAGTTGAACTTGGAAGCTAAGGTTTATTATCATAAGACTTGCCGAATTGCGGATTGCATGTGGATTAGAGCACTTGATGATTGGGTTTTAGATGGCGGTGATTTGGAGGCCTTGTGGAAGCTTGGAGACGAAGCAGCACTATCAGTTGTCAATAATTCGATTGTTCACCGCTTGCTGGTCCGGGACCTAAACAAGCTTGCTGTAGTCGGCAAGCTAAAGGGTGCAGAACATATGGCAAGTGGGAAGATAAAGGTAAAAGGCCTTGATTTGGATGAAATTGAGAAAATAAATCAGCTTAGTCTTGATGTGCAAAAAGAGATAGAACAAGAGCTTGAAAAGCAAACAGGATTTCAAGGAATCGTATTGGTCAAAACACCGAAGCTAGAATTTAATCCGCGTGAGCTAGGAACCAGTATTTATGTATCTGACAAGAACTCGATGATAAAGTATGAGGAACTTAGAAGTTTGGAGGATATGGCCACAAAGAATGCCGAAATGTGGTTCTTTGGCATAAGTGGTCCGTCTGGCTCAAGACCGAAGCTAGCAAACTTGAAGTTGAGTGACATTATCTCTGTTTTGTGATAGAGTCATACGCCAGCTTTATTGATTTGACTGCCCGCTCGGTTGAATCAAACACAGGTAAACTGAGTTGAGTGTTTAATGTACTTGCATGCTTTCCAGGAGGAGACACGACTATAATGGGTTTTTTCCCATTTCCTAACTGGTTTAACATATTGATGACTTGTTCATCAAGTTTGGGCAGTTGCATCAACAAGATAACTAGTATTGTATCGACAGCTCGGTCTTTTTGTATTATTTTGATTGCTTTCTCGAACATGGCTGTATCTGCATCACCAGTCAGGTCAACAGGATTGTTTGTAGCGACTCTGTCTGGAAAACTGTTTTTCAAGTCTTGTTGCGTTTTCTTGCTGAGCTCAGCCAGCTTTAGTCCTTTTGATTCAAGCGAGTCGGTAGCCATCACACCAAAACCACCACCACATGTGATTACTGCCACTCGGTCTCCTATTGAGGTCCAGCTGTCTAGGATTTTTAATGAATCAAGAAAATCGCAGAGGTTCTCAGAACTACCAAACCCAAGTTGATTCATTATACCGTGAAAGACCTTGTATTGGCCGGCAAGCGCGCCAGTATGACTTTTGGCCGCTTCAATCCCTTTTTCACATCGTCCCGCCTTCATCACGATTACTGGTTTTTTTATTTTCTTTGCCTTCTCAATTAGCTTTCTACCATTTTTCACACCTTCAACATACCAGCCGATTACATCAGTGTTTTTGTCTTTTGCAAAATACTCTAAAATTTCCCAATCTGCGATATCTAGCTGATTGCCATATGAGGCAAGCTTGCTGATTCCCAACCCCATCTCTGCTCCCCAATCAATCAAGGAAGCAATGGTTGCTCCAGACTGGCTGAGTATACTGATTTTTCCTTTTTTTGGAAAAGGAACCTTTGACAAGGGCAAGAACATCGAGTTGAAATTCGCGTTCGTGTTCATGGTGCCCAAACAGTTTGGTCCAAGGATTCGGATGTCATAATGTTCACATATCTCCAAAAGCTGTTGGTCCAGCTCGGTTTTGCCTATTTCGCCAAAACCGCCAGATAATATGAGTGCTCCCTTAGTTTTGCTAGCTATTTTTCTGAGTTCAGCAGCTACTAACTGAGCAGGTATTACAAAGACTGCTAGCTCAAGCTTTGGTAACTCTTCTGGTCGATAGACCTGAAACCCAGCTATTTCAGTGGCATTTGGGTTGACTGGATAAATCTCACCTGAAAATCCAGACTGAACCAAGTTATCGAGTACAATCCTACCAGGTTTTTTCTTGTCTCTACTGGCTCCGAAAATCGCAACACTTTTTGGTTGAAAGAAAACTTTCAAGTCTACCATGTGTATCTATCCTCTTGCTTTGGAACTCTGACCCTGAATTTCTTTTGCACTTTTTCATAATACTCAAGCAGTGAACCGCTCATTGTTGGCCCAACTTTCTCAATTGCCTGCTGGAAATCGTTTACATTGACCTTTTTTCGCTTTTCCCTGATAGCAAACATAGCGGCTTCTCTACAGACCGCATCCAGGTCAGCTCCACTAAAGTCATCAGTCTCATCAGCTATTTTTTCTAATTTGACTTGCTTGTCGAGCGGCATTCCATTTGTTTTCACTTTTAATATCGAGAGCCGAGCGGCTCGGTCAGGTGAAGCAACAAATATGAATCTATCAACTCGGCCAGGTCGAAGTAATGCCGAGTCCACTAGCTCTGGTCTGTTTGTGGCAGCTATGAAGACTACACCTTCTCTACTTTCAATTCCGTCAAGCTCTGTTAGAATCTGGTTTAGCACTCGCTCAGTCACCCGGTTGGCATCAGAACCACGCGAAACTGCGATTGCATCAACTTCATCGAAAAACACTATTGATGGGGCAATCTGCCTCGCCTTTTTGAATATTTCTCTTACTGCTCTTTCGCTCTCGCCCACCCACTTGCTTAGCACTTCTGGACCTTTGATAGATATAAAATTCGCATTGGTTTCATTTGCCACTGCCTTTACTAACAAGGTCTTTCCGCAGCCAGGTGGACCATATAATAAGAGTCCATTCGGGGCTTTGATTCCCATTTCCATAAACAGCTCAGGATTGGTCAAAGGCAGCTCAACCGCTTCTTTTAACTCTCGCTTGATGTCCTCAAGTCCACCTATATCACTCCATCCGATATTCGGAATCTCGACCAACACTTCTCGCATTGCAGATGGTTCAATCATTCGCAACCCAGCTGTAAAGTCCTGTATTGACACTCTTATTCCTTTTAGCACGTCTTCCGGCACTTTTTCTTCCATATTGATATCTGGAGCAATTCGCCTTAATGCGACCAGCGCAGCCTCCTTACATAATCCAGCAAGGTCTGCACCCGTAAATCCAGGAGTCAGCTCAGCTATTTTTTCTAAGTCAACTCCTTCTGCAAGCGGCATCCCACGCGTGTGGATCTGAAGAATCTCTTTTCTCCCGTTTCGATCTGGTACACCTATTGCAATTTCTCTATCAAACCTACCTGGTCGTCGTAGAGCTGAGTCTATTACATCTGGTCTGTTTGTTGCAGCCAGCACAATTACCTGTCCTCTGCCTTGCATTCCGTCTAGCAGAGTCAGCAGCTGAGCGACCACCCTGCTCTCGGCCGAGTAAACATCCTCTCTCTTTTGTGCGATAGTGTCTAGTTCATCAATAAAAATGATTGAAGGTGCCTTTTTTTCTGCTTCAGCAAACATTTGTCTGAGCTTGGTTTCTGCCTCACCAGCGAACTTGCTGACTATTTCTGGTCCGTTTATCGGCATAAAATACGCGTTAGTCTCATTGGCCACTGCCTTTGCGAGCAAGGTCTTTCCTGTCCCTGGTGGACCATGCAATAAAACCCCTTTTGGTGGCTCGATTCCGAGCCTGGTAAATAGCTCGGGTCGTTTGAGCGGTAATTCCACTATCTCTCTTATTTTTTTGAGCGTATCTCCCATTCCACCAATATCTTCATAGACTACGACCGGTTTTCTGTCTGGCCTTTCAAGTGCTTTTCCTAGACTAACTATTGAGTCTGGCGTTATCATCACTCCATCTTCTGGCTCGACTGACTGAACTACAAATTTCATTTGTGTGCCGAAAAAGGGTATAACTACTTCAAGCTCATCAGTATAGTCTTGTCTAAGGTCTTTTGGGAGCGAGCGCAGCATTATCATATCTCCTTCTGTCAAAACCCGACCTACTAGAATTTTGGACAACAAGTTGGATGTTATATTTAGTTTGACCTTTCCAATTGGTGAGATGATTATCTTTTCAGCTGGCTTTGTTTTGGCTGGGGAAACTCTGATTTTTTCACCAACAATCACACCAGCATTTGCCCTTATCCTGCCATCCATTCTTATGACACCTAGCCCAACATCGCTTGGATAAGCTGTTTGTACTATTGCAAAAGTCTTTTTCGAACCAAAAATTTCGATTGGGTCGCCTGGACTGATTCCAGTTGCCCTCATTGAGCGAGAATCAAGCCTGACTATTCCACGACCAGTATCGTTTTGATTGGTCGGAGGAATTCCTGCGACCTTTAGTTCTATGAATGCCATACGACTTGAACAATCTCAGCTTTGTTAAACCTTTCGTTCATCGACTCTTGGCCCACGAACTGCACCTGACTCATTGAGTGTATTGCTTAGCTTGGTGATAGCTCGGTCGACATCCTCGATTCGCTTTAGCCCGACCAGCACACACTTGCCACTTGAAAATATCAGAAAAGTGGCAGAAGGGTCATAAATTTTGAAAGTCAATCCAGGAAAGAGTTCAGGCGAATAATAAGAATCATATATTTTGTGCACAAAATCTTCTAGATTGACTTCTACATGAGTGTCCAAGCTCAGTACAAGATTTTGAATTTGGACATCTGTTTCTTTTATCTTGATGTTCATCTTTTCTTTTACTTCTTCTTTGAAATTATCAATTGCCTTGTTCAGCTGGTCAAAGCTTTTTACACCTGCTAGAACGGCCTTACCATTTCTGAAAAGCAAGAACGTGTATCCTTCTCGTTTTCTGTAAATCGCGCCAGGAAAGTTTTCAGGATCATATTCTGCTCCAAGTATTCTAGACACTTCAGGAAGCGGGAAGTCAACAAAGAAGTTCAGCGATGCAACAAGGTTTTGTATCTCTCTATCAACAGCTTCAGGTTTCACTATTGTCGCCATATTTCATTTATAAAGAACCTAATATTTATGGTTTCGCGACTTTCTTATTCTAGAGTAAAATCAATTTCGCTTGATTTCAGAGCCGGCTTGATAAACTCATCTTCAACAAGACGGGGACAGGCTGTGTTAATCCATAAGTCAACCCCAAAATTCGTAATCTCAGATGAAACAGTGTTGCCTACCACTAAAACTACGTTTTTCCCAGATTTTTTTAGTTTAGCTGCTAGTTTACGTGCATTTTTAATGTCAAACTGTCCTGGTTTTGTGCTGACAAGCACTCCAATCTTTTTTGCCTTTATCACCATGGCTGTGGGATTTTTCTTGATTTTTTCTGCCTGCTCACCTAACCAATTGAATACAGGTTTTCCAAGCTCTGCCACAGCTTTTGTATGAAAGCTGCCGTCTGACATCACGACAAAACCGTCCACTTGCTTAGCTATCTTTTGTGCTGCACCGATATCACAGCCTGTTACTTGAGCTGTGTGTTTGGCCATAAAATCTGGTTTGCCTCCCAATACTACAATTTTTTGTTTTGATTCAAGGAAATCTTTGTATTCCTGAAGATGTTGTTTGTATTGAATTACATAGACCAGCCCAATTCGTTCAAAGTCAGGAACGAATTCAGGAAGCTTTGCATTAAGATAGATTTCGATTATATGAATATTTTTTGGATATTCGATACTAGGTGCAGTTGAATGACCGAACGAGAAAATTGCGTCAGCTTTCAGAATCTCTAGTGAATAAAGAGGTACATCACAAGCTCCAAAACAAGGATCTGACCAGAACAAAACATCGTCAGCTAGCTGATTTAGTTTTGGCCATTTGTCCATAAGTCCAGCAGGGAGATGAACAAGCACGCGTTTGTAACCGGCCCGTTCTGCTATTTTTTTTGCCTTGTCAATCCAGTCCACAAACCCGCAAAAGCTCGACTGGTTTATTAATACTGTCCTTTAGTGAGTCTGCTTGATGAGCTGGGTCGAGAAACCAACTGGCCTGAAATGCTTGTATTCCAGCTTTCCTCATGGCCTGCACAACATGTTTTTTGTCATCAAAGAAAAAAACATTCGAAAAGCTGTTCAGCAACTTGCTCATTATAATGGTTTTTTCCTTGTCTTCTTGCACAACAAAAATCAAATCAATCCCGAATCCTTTAATCTTCTTGGTTTGATGCCTGTCTCCAACCGTGACAATAAGCAGCTTTACCTTGCTTTGGTCCAGCTTGTTTATTAGCTTCTGCATCTCTATACTACAAAACCTCGCCATCTTATCAAAAAACATAGTTTCAGCCTTTTCTTTACCAATCAATTTACTGGTTGCTTCAAACAAGTGTCCGATATCTGTTCTGTCCTGAATTTTGGCCTTGTTGGCGACTTTGTCATAGTCTAACCCCATCAAACCCATTCTGTCCTTTAGCTCGGCCTTGTATGCGTTTGTGTCAAACAACACTCTATCTATATCAAGTCCAATTACAATATCTTGTATAATATCACCTAATTCTTCTCCTGATTAGCATAAACACATGAACCGCTGTTGATATTGTGATTGACTGTTGTGCCTGGCCCGATTTTTACATTCTCATCTATCACCACACCAGGCATTATTGAAACATTTACTCCAATCTTGGCGCCATCACCAATAAACGCCCCAAGATTTTTTTTACCACTACATACCCAATTTCCTTTTATTTTTACATTTACCAACTTTTTATCAGAGCTTAGACTGGTTATCTTTGTGCCAGCGCCAAGATTACAGTTTTTACCAATCACACTATCACTGATATAGTTGTTTTGTGGAATCACTGTCTTATCCATAATTACGCTATTACTTACCTCAACCAAGCTGCCTATCACAACACTCTTTCCGATATAGCTGTATGGCTTGATGCAGGCGTTCGGTCCGATTCTGGCGTCAGAGTCAATAAAGGCTGGACCTTGTATCACAGAACCGTTTTCAATCACAGCACCTGGTTTGATACACACTTGTCCTTGGATATGTACTTCGGGTTTGACTTTGCCCTGTATCTTAAATTCAAGTCTCCAGTCGTCAGGGTTGTCGAACATAATCTTGTGAGCCTCCAACAGGTCCCATGGATTGCTCATATCCATCCAATATTTTTGAAACTCGATTAGCTTGACATTAGTATTTTTGGCTAGCTCAAGCACTGCATCGGTCAGCTCATATTCACCTCTTGGACTTTTCTTGAGCTTGGTAAGATACTCATAAATCTCTGGCGGAAATGCATATACTCCTGCATTCAATAATCCAGATCTTTTTCCTGGCTCTTTTTCTTTTACATCTATCAACCTACCTTTTTCTGTAACAAACTCACCATACTTTGAAACATCATCTACTTTCCAACCAGACACAGCTGGCAAATTTTTTCTAATCTGTTTTATATCAGCTGGCCTGGCAATCACATCACCGTTTAGCACAAGAACATTTTGGTCAAATGGTCCGGCCGACCTGAGTGCATCTCCGGTTCCGAGCGGTTCTTTTTGAATAGCCACTCTGACCCCCTCCATACTATAACCCTCTGGTAGAACAAGTGTAACTTCGTCTTTCCTAAAAAGCTCCAGTAAGTAGTCTATCCACGGTTTTCCCATAATCGGTAAGAGTGGCTTACTCTGCCCGTTCGTGAATGGCTTGAGTCGAGTTCCGAGTCCTCTGGCTAGTATGACTACTTGCATACCAGAAATTCAAAAAAAGCTTTAAATCATCCCTTGAAACTGGATTCTTTGTTGAAAAGCAATCTAAAACTATTTTTTTAGTAGAACTCAAAGATTTTTTAGACCACTTCTGATTTAAACACAAACCGAGCTATAGTATTGGCCAACTAGGTTGGGGGGGCGACGTCCCCTGTTGCTGTAAATCGTCGTTGACAGAACCGAAGCTCTTGGGGCGGGGAGGCCTACCCGTGGATGTGCTTTGGAGGAAGCGTCGAAGCCCTGTGCTGTGGTGGTCGTTAGGGCGGGAACCTGGTCAGATCCGGAAGGAAGCAGCCATAACCGTTTCTCATCGATGCCCGCAGATTACGGGGTGGAGCCTAGACCATGGATGCTGAAACAGGAAAGTTCCTCTACCCAAGAGCGTGTTGGCCATCCTATTTTTTGTCAAACAGAAATCTCGATTAACTTATAAATTTGAAAAATCAGCTCTTGTTAGCTGGGATGGCCGAGTGGTTTAAGGCGCTAGCCTGCTAAGCTAGTTCCCGAAAGGGAGCGAGGGTTCGAATCCCTCTCCCAGCGCGAACTTTTATCCACCGCAGTGGATGAAAAAAAAAGTTCGATCAAAACTTTGGGCATAAAAACAACCATTAAAAACTCAGAAATCCCCATAGTTCAGAGCGGGGGTGGCGGAGCCTGGTCAAACGCGCAGGACTGAGACTCCTGTGGTAAGTACCTGCAAGGGTTCAAATCCCTTCTCCCGCACGAACTTTTCCTCCGCAGAGCAAAACTTCGATCAAAACAAAACAATGGGGTTTAGAAAG
>JAAOXV010000066.1 GCA_018220955.1 Candidatus Altarchaeota archaeon
AAAAAACACTTTTATACTGATAATACTAAGTTGGACATGAAATCTCTTGAAGAAATTGGGAAACTGAAAAAAGGCAGATATATTATTTTAGATGATCATCCTTGCAAAATTTTGAGCACACAAACATCTGCACCTGGAAAACACGGGCACGCAAAAGTCAGAATGGACGCGGTCAGTTTAAAGGACGGGTCAAAACACTCAACCGTTAAACCAGCGGATTCAAGAGTGGAAGTACCAATGGTCGAGAAACGCCAGGCACAAATATTGGTTGTCTCAAGCACAAGCGTTCAGATGATGGATACACAAAGCTATGAAACATTTGAGCTTGATTTGCCAAAGGACATGCAGCTAGAGTCAGGACAAAAAATCTTTTACTGGATTGTATTAGGTAATAAAATGCTCAGACGCGGAGACTAGACAGCTAATCATCCTCAATTTTAATCAGCTTACCAAATATTGCCAGATACAGAACTCCTGGTTCGAAAGTTTTGAGGTAAAGCTTTCTTGAAGTATTACTGATAGTGTCACCCAGAAACTTTCGAAGAATTTTTTCCCACAAGTTTTTTTGTCGACTTACAATCGATTCTGCATGACTTCGACCTGCACTGGTTTTGACTGGATTCAGCTTACCTACAAATGAAAGAAACTTTTGGACTATGTCTTCCATATAGGTTGTACTAAACTCAAGACCAATTGCTTCGCCATGATGTGTTTTCTCATCATACAAAATATTCAGAAACGGTTGTTGTTTTCTTGTTCTATTCAAATTTACCTGGATACTGAAGGCCTCTGCCTGAATCAGGTCCTGAAAAAGCTCATCATCTATTTCCTCTGTTTCCCGTTTTTCAATAACACCTCCAAGCTTAACCAGCTCAATCTTCATTGGTGGTTTGATACTAAGTCCAATCGTAGTCTCAGCAGTTGAGCTCATGATACCAAGATACCGGACAATCGCACTCAACAAAATCCGTTTTGTGTCTGGACTCTGATGAGTAGTCACATAGGTGCATCTCTGAATCAGTACAGCCACAAGAAAACTATTTAATTCATGTTATTAAGCTTAACTAAGGTGATAAAATGGCTTCAGCGAAAAAAGACGGAGTGGTTTTTATTGGAACCAAACCTCCTATGAACTATGTATTAGCAGTGGTGACCCAATTTCATAATGGGGCAAAAGAAGTACATATCAAGGCCAGAGGACGAGCAATCAGCCGGGCCGCAGATGTGTCAGAGATTATTAAAAGTCGGTTTATGCCAGACCTAAAAGCAGGAAAAATAGAGATAACAACCGAAATACTCAAAGGCGAAAACAATGAAGAAATAAAGGTTTCTGCAATTGATATCCCGCTTATAAAATAATCTGGTGTTTTCCCCTATTTTTTTATATCCCTAGCTGAACTATCTCAGTGAAAAAAACCAAGCTCGGACCGGTCTATGGTAAGCTAGCACAGGGATGCAAACTCTGTGGCAAAGGAGCCAAGCTGGTGTTATTTTCAACAGGCAAATGCGATTTCAACTGTTTTTACTGCCCCATCTCCACAAAAAAGAAAGGAAAAGACCATGCATTTGCAAACGAGCGGCCAATCAAATCCGAACTGGATTTGCTGGAAGAAGCAAGAGCAATGCAAGCATTAGGAGCAGGAGTAACCGGTGGTGACCCGCTCTTATCTGACAAAACTTTTGAACTAATCAAAATATTAAAACAAAATTTTTCAGACAAATTTCATATTCACTTGTATACCAGAATCAACAAACCATCTTTGTTGGAAAAGGCATATAGCGCCGGTGTAGACGAAATCAGATTTCATTGGTCTGACCCAAGCCCGGCTCTTGAGTTTGATTGGTCGGTTGGAGCAGAGATTCCCGCCATACCTGGAACAAAGTTAAATATACAAAATTATGCCAGCTCGCTTGACAATATGGGTGTCAGTTTTCTTAATCTAAACGAGCTTGAATTTTCTGACACCAATTGGCAAGCATTGCAAGCAAAAGGATTTTCAAGAAAGAATGAGACTGCTGCTGGAGCTAACAAAAGCGAAGAAGAGGCGCTCGGTATCTTAGACTGGGCAAAACAACAGAAACTTAGCTTGTCAATTCATTATTGTTCGGCCCTGACTAAAACACAAGTCCAGCTTAGGGAAAGGTATAAACGAACAGCTAGGAATATTGCAAAAGACTATGAGATTATTACACCAGACGGAACAGTGCTGGTTGGCATTTTGACTGATGGCACTGAAACCAGCCCAGAAAAGGTCAAGCAAATAGGACAAGGAAAGATAATCGAATATTTGCCAAGTTTTGACAAACAAATTGTTGAAGTCACGCCAGCCGAGCTATTTGAATAAGCCTCTCTGCCAGTTTCGTATCAACATTCTAGCTGCTTCATCAATATTGGCAGTTCCGCCCTTGAGTAGCTTACCGCTCTTTTTTGCAAAAACCTCAAGAGCCTCGATTGGGTCAGATGGTAGCTCAAGCTGTTTAGCTATCTCTGGTCTGCGCTTCAACAAACTCACTGCAACTATCACAGGGTCATCCAGCTTCTCTACCCGAACCGCGTTCTGAATAGCAAGCTGAGTCCAGCTTGTTTTTTCTAATATCACTCCAGGCGTGTCAATAACAAGAATTCCGGGTGAAATCCTGAACCATTGTTCACCCTTCGTAAAACCAGCTTCTGGACTGGTTCTAGCAGTCTTTCTTCCACGAAGCACATTGATTAAACTGCTTTTACCGACATTTGGTCTTCCAACCACACCTATCCTGAAGTCCTTGCCTTTCTTGAATGAGCGTATCGCCTCTATCAACCGAGCCTTGCCTTTTCCAGTAATTGCACAAAAACTAAAACCGTCCATCTTTTTTGCGAGTAGTTTCGCCTCTTCTGGGTCCATCAAATCTGATTTGTTCAACACAAACAACACTGGTCGCTTTCTTTTTCGGGTCACTCTTGCCAACCTGCCGCTCCTATGCGGGAATCGGGCATCTACAATCTCAATAATTAGGTCTGTATCCCTTATCACATCCATCACCCTATCCCACGGGTCTCTCTTTTTTTTCACCTATAAAATCTGATTAAGCGATTAAAACACTATCCCACGAGCTTCTTCGACTATGCCATATGCATCAATCTTTTTTTCATCCACCAACCCATCTACCTTAACAAGAAACTGAGAATATCTGAACTTGCCGAGTCCGAGAAAATTTAGGTCATATCGCTCATATGGACTAGTTCTTAAATCAACCTTGTCTGACTTGAGCTCAAGTGCTCCCTTATCTGTTGAAAGCTTAACTGGATACTTTATGCCATCTATCTCAATATCTGATTTCATTCCCTTAACAGTAAAAAGGTCACCCACACAACCATTACTGAACCTAAGCCAATCCCAAGGAGCAAATGGAGTTCCGGCATTTACTCGCTGAAAATATCCTTTTCCTTTGATTCGCTTATCAAATATCTTGCCTTTGAAAATTCGATACTCATTAACAAACTTATTTCTTACAAACTTGGTTTCAACAAGAGGTGACAGATATTCTTTTCCTGATTTGATTTTGATGCCTTTATACTCAAAACTATATTTTCCATCCAACATCTCCAGCTCAATTGGATTTTCATGCTTACACTCCATCTTAATCGAAGTATCAACAAAAACCTGTTTTCCATAATCAGGATGATAAGCCCAAAGCAAAACTGCATAATTTGGAAACCGAGCTGATTTTCCATTAACTCTGAACGGCAATCGACTCGTGCCAAAAGTGAATATGAACTGTGCAGGACCATCATTGCCATAAAAGAACCAATAATTTTTTATGCCAAGTGATAAATCAGCAGGTGCATTTATTTCCATATTTAACTCTCCTTAAACTTATATTAAAACACTATGCCACGGGCCTCTTCGACTATGCCATATGAGTTAATCTTTTTTCCATCAACCTTTCCTTTAATGTTTACAAAAAATTCGGTATATCTGAGCCTACCTAATCCTGAAAAATAAAGATTATGTTTTTCATATGGTTCTGTCTTTAAATCAACCAAATCTGATTGTATCTCAAGAACTCCACTCTTAGCTGACAAATCAACAACATATTCCTTACCATTCAGGTTCAAAACACTCTTTCTTCCGAATGTTTTGAATAAACCCCCAACATCGCCATTAGAGAATCTAAGCCAGTCCCATGACGCAAGCGGAGTCCCAACATTCGCTCTTTGGCAATAACCCTTGCCTCTTATCTTTTTTCCAAACATTTTTCCTTTAAAATTTCTGTATTCGTTAACTCCTTCTGTCTTGCGGAAAATGGTATAATGTTCTTTTGGTAAGAATTCTTTAGAAAACTTTATCTTAATTTCCTCATGTTCCATTACCCATTCATCATCCTGGAAATCAAGAGCTACGGGTTTTTTTGGTAAAAAATCCATTTCAAAAGAATCATCAATAACAAGCCGTTTGCCTGTTTTTGGATGATAACCCCAGAGCAGAACTGTCCATTTTGGATACTTGGCAGACCTATTATTGACATTCAAAGGCAGTTTGGTGGTGCCAAATGTAAAAACAAACTGAGCTGGACCATCATTACCATAAAAAAACCAATAATTCTTGACCAGCGGAAACAAGTTTGGAAGGTCTGTGATTTCTAGCATATTTAATCACCCAAGGATTTCAGGATTTTCAATGTGTTTTTTATGGAATCATCAAGCTTGCCTTGCTCATTGACCACAAATGACAATGGAGCTGCAGTAAGAACTGAATAAACCGCCGCCATCTGCCTGTTGATTGCCTGATGCTCAGCCACATCACCCTCGCGCTTTCGAATGCCTGCGTCCTTACTTCGTCTAGCCTCTACCTCAGCAGGGTCTGCCTCTACCACAATAATCGCGTTTGGATTGATTGCCTTTATAACCTGTTCTGGCAGACCGGGATAATATCCTTCTGGCTTAAGCACAGATGCATGTGTATCAATCACAAATTTTCCATTCATACTCCCTATTTTTTCTCCTGCCTTTTTCTGCAGTCTTTGATATTCTTGTGTAGGAATCTTGGTTCTCATCTCATCCCTTGTTTCCACAAGCCCATCCCGCTTTGCCAGCTCAAACATAATAGTGCCATAATTGACCAACTCATAACCCTG
>JAAOXV010000010.1 GCA_018220955.1 Candidatus Altarchaeota archaeon
TAAACAGGTATGGAATAGACATCATAATCTGTAGTCGAATAGAACCAGATGTTAATAGCTCAAATGTGCTAACTACTAAGGATCTATAGGTGATTAAATGGGAAATATAACAAAAATAAGATGTGATAATTGTGGGGCGAGCGTAGCTAGGAATAAAGCAGTACCGCAATTCAAATTTCGGTTTGGTGAGCGGCGCAAGTTCTATCTGTGCATAAGCTGTGCCAAACATAGGAAGATTCCTGTGTTAAAGGCAAGACAAGAGGCAAAGATGGGCGGACCAAAAAGGCGCGGACCCAGGCGAGTTTGAACTTGCAATAGTTTAAAAATATCTTGCGACTCTGTTTAGCTATGAGGCCTATAGTGATTGGAAGAGATGACGAAGACAGAGAGAAATTTGGAGAAGATGGACTAGCTCAGCTTGGGAAACACTATGTGACAACAGGTGACAAGACTAATCTCGCCAACAGCGTCCAGCTTGATTTAGTAAGACCTCATATCATTCTTATTTGTGGAAAACGAGGACAAGGAAAAAGCTATACACTCGGCGTAATAGCAGAGGAGATGGCATTATTGCCGAGACGATTTAGAGAAAAGCTCAGTGTCGTGATTTTTGATACTATGGGAATATACTGGACTATGAAGTATCCAAACCATAAGCAAGAAGACGCAGTAAAAGATTGGGGACTTGAGCCACAGGCAATACAAACCAGGGTGCTTGTGCCACTTGGATGGAAACAAAAATACAAAAAGCTAAAAGTGCCGTTCGACGGAGTTCTGGCCATTCCACCAACCGAGCTGAGTATTGATGATTGGCTTCTTTCGTTTGAAATTAGTATTTTCAGTCCAATCGGAATTCTGCTTGAGCGGGTTTTGTCGCAGGACCCACACTCATTAAATGAAATGATTGAGATGACAGAAGCAGACCCACAAGCCGACCAAAAGGTAAAAGAAGGATTAATCAATCGAATTAGAGCTGCTGAGAGTTGGGGGATTTTCTCTGACCAAGGTACGGCTATCACAGATATCCTAACTCCTGGTACAGTCAATGTTCTTGACTTCAGTCTACTCAGTCACTCAGCCAAATCATTGTTGATTGGGTTAATCACAAAGAAAATATTTGATGCAAGGATGTTAGCTAGAAAAGAGGAAGAGCGAGCAGCCATACAAAGGTTCACAGATATCGGGCGCGAATATAGTGGTCGGATTCCGATGCCATGGATTCTGATAGACGAAGCACATGAATTTTTACCAGAAAAAGGTAAGACCTCTGCAACCGCCTCGTTGGTACAAGCTATTCGAGAAGGCAGGCAACCTGGAATGACGCTTGTATTTGCCACACAACAACCAGGCAAGATTCACACAGATGTGTTAACTCAGGCAGATCTGGTCATAAGTCACCGCGTCACAGCTATGCCAGATATACAAGCGCTTAACAACATAATGGGCACATATATGCGATTCTCGCTCGAAGGCTATCTAAGTAGACTACCAAAATACAAAGGTGCAGCCATTATACTGGATGACAATGCAGAAAAGGTATATCCTATCCGAGTCAGGCCAAGAATCAGTTGGCATGGTGGTGAAAGTGCGAGTTTGATTCGATAGTCGGGTTTTATAAATTGTGTAGTAACAAAATTAAATGAAGGATTTAGGGTTATTTGAGCAACTTTTCAGGGACTCTGACACTTTATCACAAACACTTGGAAAAATAGGAGAACTTATGGTTTATGCTCCAGATAAACAAACCACTCCATCAGAAAGAGTCTTTAACCCAATCGCGAAAATCAAGAACGGATGCGATTTAAGCTATTGTGCACTCGGAAATCCAAACATTATTGAACCAGACAACGAGCCGAGCTTTGTAATAGACTTAACCAATATTGGTCAAATTGGATTACCTGCACAAAACGAAATGTATGAAATAACAAAAACAAAGTTTTACAGAATCACTGATTCCAAAATAACAGAACTCGATGAGGCATCAACTATAAACTTGTTTGGTGATTCGATATCAGAAAAAGAGATTATTCAAGACCTTGAGATAGTTCCGACTGCATTCGGAAACGAGAGCGCGGTCATTCTAGATAACAACATCTATGTGATGTATACCACATATAGAGGAACGATACAGTATCTAAAAACCAATCTTGAGGTTCCAAGCACCAGTTTTGTTTAAGCAAGGAACACAACTGGAACATACACACCTTGCCTTAGGTTCGAATAAGTTCATTGGTTCTCATATTCTTAAGAGACACAAGATTGAGTCCATGCAAGAAAATCCTTGATTTTTTAAGCTCACTCAAGAGCTTGCGGGATAGCTTGGCAGAAAATGCACTTGTGATGCCTTCTCCTCTGATAAGCGCTGCCTTCCTAATTTTGTCTGTCCCACCATCCTCAAGCCAGTCCTGAAAAACCGAATCAATTGTCTCACGTAGCATTGAGGACTCAAGTAACCGGAACATAAATCCTCGCTCAAGATAAGTTCCGAGCAGATATTTCATCGCTGTTCCAGCAGCCATCACGACAAGAAACTCAAATAACCCTATCATCGAGAGCGGCCCAATCCAGCTGAACAATGAGAGTGCAAGAAAGCTGGTGAACAACATATAGTCACCAATCAACGAATATTTGAGCAGGCTGCGCGAGTATCGATGCGAATCCATTTTAGGCAAGATGATGGTTCCATAGCTGTTGGGCAGATTGACCTCATCATACCTGTCGGGTGCAGGCAGCTTTCTCGCATTCTTAAGAGCCAACCGATTTAGCCCCATCAATACTAATGCCAATGGCATAAGCAAGACAGCCTCAAGACGATGAAGAATCAGAAACCCAAAGACAAGCTTGAGCAAATCCATTCCATGAATAAACATACTGGCCATTCCCTCAGACGGTCTAATATCTGGCACATAGATGCGGTCAAGCTTTTCCAGCTCGATTCCGTCGAACAGCTCTTTTGCAGCATCTATTTCAAGCGCACCCCAGCTATTCATCGAGCATAGAACCAAGCCATCACCTACTCGGGTCGAAAAATGTAGAGCTCGAACAATATTGCTGTCAGCTGAGCCAAATTTCCGTTCATCAAGTTCAACAAGCTGGACATCTTCAATACTGTAAATCTTCATGCTGCTCCAGCTGAACAGGCGGGAAGCTATATATTGTTTTTGCTACTCAAGAATAATGTAGTTTCCTTGGCGCAAGCTAACTAGCTTAAGTCCTGCAAGTCTGGCCTTTTTCCTAACTAGCTGGTCTGTGCTTGCAACACGAGCTTTTAGCTTGATAGCTATCTGAACAACCGAGCTGTCTGCATTCATCTCAGAAGCTATCATCTGAAATTCTTTTTGCTCAAGTATCTGCAAGCCAATCCTAGCATTCGTATCTGAACTTGCCAAAAACTCAAGCTCAGCCATAACTGGACTCGGAACTATGGTTTCAAACTGCCCTAACTTTTCTCTGATTTGTTTAAAGATATCTAATTTACGTTGACCAGGAAGCATGAGAAAACATGTATCAAACACGATTTTTTCCATGTAAACCAAAAGTCTGTCAGCTTATAATCCAATATCATATACTCAAAAGCTCAAGTAGGTCACGCAGGCCTGGCCCAAATCCGAGCGCCAGAATAATTGTGCCAAGAAATGTTTTCTGAGAAGCTTCTGTGTCTCTTAAAAACCAGAAGATTATTGGCAAGAACGCTGTTTTTACCAGTCCAAACAAAATCGGATGAACGCTCATTAATCCACCTGCAAGAATATGAAGCTCTGTCAGCCCAGCCATTACACCAAACGAGCTAATCCAGGACTCTAGCACGTGCGGAGCCCAGGCCAGCCAATCCTTCATCCAAGCTAGCTTGCTTAAAAGAAAAATTGCGACAAAAGAAACAATTAAAGCCAGAGAAACATATGATAATGCAGAAAATCGAAGGAATTGGATAGATAATAGCAATAAAGCCAAAGAGATTATGTATCCAATCTTTCTAGTCAAATCATAGCCAGTAAAAAAGAGTAGAGCTGAGAAAACCGCACATATCAATAGAAAAATTCCAGGTGTTACATTCCACAGAGATTCTGGCCATAGACGACCACTCAAGAATCTAAATGGCCCAGAAACAAGAATCCAAGGAAGCAAACTGTTTCTAAACTTTGTCTGATCAAATTTCTGTGCGAATCGCCAATAAATTTCAACAAGAACCACGAAAAACCCTGCCATAAACAAGGTGCTTAGCGCTGTGTATCCTTGTCTCTCAAAAATCGGAAGCCAGACACGGTCTATGAACCAATTCACAATATTTTTTGATATACTTATAAATATAGTTTGTAGTTTTGTTGGTGAACTGGAAAATCCCACCTAAACTCAAAATACTTGAAGCCCTGGGGGCAATCGCAGACAACCGCGTCAAAATAATTGATTCTGAGAACGCAGAGGTCATCAGTGAGGACAAGACCGAGAGATTTCTGGTGACCCGGGACCTTGCATCAAACGCGATTATGTCAAATGACCAAGAATCATCTGAAAAGGGATTTCTTGGCTATCCTAGTTTGGCGGTGTTAATGATAAACGGAGTTCTACCATATGACATTCAGTTAGCAAAAAAACTAAAGAACGTGCCGTGGAAACGACTCAGGGATACTTACAAGGATTATGATGTTGAGTTTCACGAGCTGGTCAAGGGATGGTCTAGCCAGGATCAAAAAAGATTATTTCAGTATGTGAGATGGATAAGCTCTATGCTCGGCGAGCTGGGACTGGAAAAGCTGGATGACAAGGATGCCACTCTTTCAGAGTTTATAGGAAAGGGCTAAATACAGTCAGCTAATAGAAAAGCTGTGAAAGGTCATCTAATTGTGTACTGGGACGGTGACAAGATAAACCATTTTTTGCACGGTATATTCGATTTTCCTGAAGTCACCTCAATTGTACCAAGAAAGTTCTCGCTTGCAAGCAAAGTAGCTGAAAAATACGGGAGAACCGTTAATGTGTTAAACTTTTTAGAGGCCAAAACCATGTTCAAACCAGACTATGTATTTTATTATTCCAAGCATGGCGGTTCTCCAGAAACAATCGCAGCCAAGCTAAAGCAGGATTTTATTGTCATGTTAGTGTTCGGACATAAAGAAGGTGAGCCAGTCAAGCTAAGCAGGCGAATGGATTCAGCAACTGCTGCACCAATAATGATTTACGAGATTTCCAAGCTCTTGCGCGGGTTTATTTAA
>JAAOXV010000067.1 GCA_018220955.1 Candidatus Altarchaeota archaeon
GTAAGGATTCGCTTCGCAAATCTGATTGGAATTTTCCCGGCATAAAGGGTCATCTCACCTTGTTTTCCGTACTTTTCAAGAAACTCCAGAATATCGAGAAATCCTGAAAGATAAACATGGTCTTTTGTGAACCCGCCTTCTTTTGAAGTATCTCTCAGACCTCGTTTGACTCTAACCGTAACTTCCCAGGCCTCTTGTCCCCCCAATCCTAGCTCAATCAACTGATTAAAAATTTCTCTGAATGAAGACCTTATCGCTTCTCGGGCCGCAATCGCTCTGGCTGCGACTATTCTCATTCTCTCCCATGAGATGATATCATGTTTCATTTCATTATACACTGCCAATCCTTCTTCTGTACTTTCGTATCCAGCCAATCCAGTTGAAAAAATAGGAGGCAGGCCCAACACCTCAGCCATAATAGATCTTAACACATGTGTGCCAATCTCGTGTACTTTAAGCCTCTCAAGTTCTTGTCTTGAAAAAACCGAGTTGCTTCTCAAGCTGACTTTTTTATTTGATGTAGATACTACTGCACGAGCTACGTGATTACCGGTTGTGAACTTCCATTTTATGAAAGCCCCAAGCTTAGATTGTTTACCAAAAAATTGAGCATACCTCTCACTTTGTTCAGGAAGATATGACCGAAAAAATTGTTCTATCTCCAACAGAGCCTTGTCAGATTTAATTGTACGTCCATTCTCTTCTGATTTTTTTGACAAAAGCGAAGTTGCAAAATCAATGCTTTTTTTTGATGGAATACCATAAAGCCTGAGCGCTGCTTTCGTAAATCTATTATCATTCTTATCGGTGAACGCTTCCATAACTCTCATTTGAAGCTTGAGCTCTCTTAGTTTGTCCTTGTATATCTTTGGAAAAGAATCAGCACCATCAAAATCAGTTTCAAGTGATTTGACGTTTTTGATAAATCCAGGAATTCTACTAAAATACTTGAATTGTGGATTATATTCTTGAGACAAAAAAAACTGTCGTTTTTCTGAATTAAGATTAATCGGAGTTAGAAACTTGTATCCAAGTCTCAGATTGGCCATTCTTTGCTCTATCACGACTGTCTAACACATCACAAGTAATTAGTCTTTACCTAATTTCATTTCAAAGCCAGTGACAGGCAAACCAATTTCACCAAGAAGTTCTGGATGAATTTCCCCAAACAAGCCTTTTTTTGACAGGGCTGCTCGGCCAGAAAGGAACCATGCATCTTCCCACAAAGCCCAATGAAGGTCCCACCCCATTGAAATAGAGAGACTGTCAAGCACCCCCTTTATCTCGGCATATGATGCTTCTGAATGTGCAATCGCACCAGCAATCCTCAGCTCCTGTCTGGGCGAAAATACTTCCCCTATTTCGAAAATCCGTTGTGGGTATTTTGAATCTGTATTTATCTCCAAAAAATCCAACAAACCAGGCAAGAGTTTGTTTCTCAAACAAGAATGCTCTTCTGATTTTGCATTTACCGCTTTTATGAGCTTTGACTCGCCCCTCTTACTGAGAATCCTTTCAGATGTCAAAACATAACTCCGTGTTTCAATAAATCCAAGCCCGACCATAATCTGCCTGAGTGACTGAGCTAGGTCATTTTGTGACAATGATTTTCCTATCAAATTTGATGCTGGTAGGGTTCCTTTAAACTTATCATACCCATAAGCTATTGCAAGCTCTTCGGTAAAATCTATCTGATGATTGAGGTCAGCTCGATATGTCGGCACAAGTGCGTCACTGCCATTCCAACCAACCCTCATCTTTCCAAGCAAGTTGGTCAGCTGGTTAGGCTCAATCTTAATTCCAAGACGTTTCTGGGCTTTGTCTGAGTCAAACGGTTTATGGAACGGGAAAAATGTCGGGCCTGGTGAAATAAAACCAATCTTACCTCCTCTATCTGCAAGCGCACTGGTCACTATGGAAACAAGTGTATCTGTACCTTCTGCCATACCAGTCGAGTCAATAAAGAAATTTTTTGTTTTCCTGTCAACTTTGGTGTCTTCTGAATTGATTATTGGGGGCATTGACAACACGGTACCGATAGAATCCACAAAGACCGGTGCTTTTCTCTTCAAAAGACCAGAAAACTTTTTTCCCTTATCTGTTTTTTTGATTATCTCCTTGCCAGTCATTTCTCTTGTTTCGCCTAAAGGAACAAAGCTTATCTTGTCCAAGGGCATCTCTGTTATAGTAATCGGCGGCCTGATTTTGTCAAGGTCATAAATCCCTATCGAGTATTTTCTTCTATTTCTACCAAAGCTTGTGTGTAGCTTTTCTTGCATTTGCATCAAAGACTTGATGATATTTTGGTTCATGTCTATGCCTGTAATCGAGCTGAATGCGAGATAAGGTCGAATCGAGTTTTTCTCGATTAAAACCTCAACAGACGACCCGTCCATTTTCCAGACCGGGAGTCCAAGGTCGTATCCAAGAAAACCATTCATCGCTCTGGCAACACCTTCTGGAGACACTAGGTCTGGCCGATTTGGATTTACTTCAATCCTGATTTTGTTTTTATCTACCTCCTCTACCTGCGTGCCATACATGTTAAGCGCATCACAAAGCTTCTCAAGCTCAGTTTTCCGCCTTAACAGACTCTGAACGTCCTGAAAATCTAGCTCAATTATCATTTCATTATCCTCCTGGTTCTCAAAAATTCCAGCTCGCTCTTGTAAAGTTTTCTTATGTCATTAATCCCATAATATAGCATGGTTATTCGCTCAAGTCCAAGCCCCCAAGCAAGGACAGGACAGTCTTTTCCTGTAAGCGGTTCAACTACCTCTGGCCTAAACATTCCAGCACCACCAAGCTCAAGCCAATCCTTTTTTTCAGGAAAATATACATCTATTTCAACAGATGGTTCAGTGTATGGAAAATAAGCCGGTCTAATCCTGATTTTGTCAAATCCAAGCTCTAAGAAAAACTGTTTCAAATATCCGAATAAATCATCGAAAGTTACTTTTTCATCAAACACAAGCCCGTCAATCTGATAAAGCTCGGCCAGATGCTTGTAGTCAAGAGTTTCATTCCTGAATATCTTACCAATTGAGAATATCTTAGCTGGCGGTTCGTTCTCATAAATTTCCTTTGCCGAAAGCGCAGTCACATGTGTTCGCAACACCCGCTTCATCGCCTGATTTGGATCCCAGCTTCCCCAATTTTGTTTATGAATTGCCTTGACTTTTTCGGAAATTTGTTTAGGTAATCTGGATTTGCCAGACAGATAAAAAGTATCCTGCATTTCCCTTGCCGGATGGTCTTGCGGAACAAAGAGTGCATCAAAGTTCCAGAAGCTGGATTCTATCATAGAACCTGCTGACTCAGTAAATCCCATCCCAAGAAAAATTTTTCTGACTTTTTCTATCATTTCAGTAAGTGGATGAATCCGGCCCGGAAGTTGTTCAATACCTGGATCGGTCGGAGCAAAGGGAGTAAACTCAGCCTGCTTCCATTTTCCAGACGCGATTAGCTTTGGAGTCAGTGCTGTTATGCCATCTTTTATCTTAATTTCTTTTCCGCGCTTGGTTGCCTCTACAAAGAACTCTGTCTTTTTTACTTGCTCTACCCACTTGCGACGCTTGAGCAGTTTAATCGCTTCCTCATCTCCTTCAAGGCTCTTGAGCGCCAGCTCCTCTTTAGTCCATCCAAGCTTGTTCAATTGCTTGATGGGTTCAACTTTTCCCTTGCTGAGCTTGACCCACTTATGCTTTATCGCCCATTGAAGTCCAGTTGCTTTTAGCTCGGCCGGCAGATTATCCAACTTTTCTGGAAGTATCTTCATCAACCGCTTTTCTGGTAATCCTTTTTTCATGACCTCTTTGCCTTCCTTTGTTCTTACCAGCTTTGTTGTGACTTGCTTATCCATTGAGACCAGACCTTTTCGACTAAGAGAATAAGACATTCGGGTCGCAGCCTCTGGCTTGATTCCAAGTGCTTGGGCAAGCTCCTGTGTACTAAATCTTTTTTTCCTTTTCAAAAACCTAAGAATCTTTGCCTCTAAAGGGTGCACTTGAGACTCTTTAGTATGTTCTATAAAAGGTTAATCTCATCTAATAATGGGCAAAATGAAGCTTGAAAAACGACTTGAAAAACGCGGAAATGTGGCGACAGTTGAGGATGAGAAAAGCAGAGCGTTTGATATTGCGTTTGCAGAAGAGAGAGCTTATTTAATAAAACTAATCGGGAATATTGAGTCCATATCAATTTCACAGGCAGAATCGTTAAAGCAAAGCGCGGCAGTAGTTGGAGCTGAAGCCGTTATAGTCAGTAAAAGGGGGAAGGATGAGTTAAAACCTGGAGTTGCCTATTTTCGTCACGATGTTCCGGTAATGCGGGATGATACGCTGATGGATTATTTGAACGGCGAAAAGCTTGCTGTGGCAGACAGAGGTGGAATAAAGTGTCCTACTCAGAACATCCGGGAACTCAGATTGGAAAAAGGGCTTTCTCGCTCTGCACTCGGAAAAATGTTAGGTGTCAGTAAAGAAATGATAAAAAAATACGAAATAGGTTCATCTCCGGGCAAGGTGATTGCTGAAAAAATAAAAAAAGTTCTTGGCGATTCTGCCTTGTCCAAGCTCAAGTTTGACAGGCAAAGAATAGATAGGGCCTTTATTGGTCGGGCTCCATTTGAGCTAGCATTCAGACAAAAAAAAGAACTTTTCCTTGTCAGCTTTAAGGAAAATAGTCAGCGACTAAAAAATCTCAATCGAGTGGCAGATGTGCTGGGTGCTGAGCCGGTTTTGGCCAGAGAAAGAGGTTTTGACGAGTTAATTTAGTTAGGTTTTTAAATAACCGCTTACCAATGTAAAACACTTGGAATATAGTTCACAAGGTGGAAAAAAATGGGAAACATAAGACAACCAATTGTTGTGTTGCCAGAAGGGGCAACAAGGATTCTGGGTCGAGATGCTCAGAGAATTAATATAATGGCCGCAAAAGCTGTTTCCGAGATTGTAAGAACTACTCTTGGTCCAAAAGGAATGGACAAAATGCTAGTTGACACACTTGGAGATGTGGTGGTAACAAATGATGGGGTCACTATACTAGAGACCATGGAGATTGACCATCCAGCTGCAAAAATGATTGTAGAAGTAGCTAAAGCTCAGGAAGACGAAGTCGGTGATGGAACAACCACTGCTGTAGTCTTGGCAGGCGAGCTGCTCAAGCGAGCAGAAGACTTGCTGGAACAGGATATACATCCGGCTGTGATATCACACGGTTACAAGATTGCTGCAAAGAAAGCAATGGAAATCGTAGATGAAATTGCCAAGGACATTTCAGTAGATGATATTGAGTTGTTCAGACAAATTGCAGCCACTTCAATGAATGGTCGCGGAACCGAGAGCGGAGTTCAGAACTTGGCAGACCTTTCAGTTAAGGCCATGAAAAAAGTAGTGGAAAAGGCTACGGAGGGATGGATTCTTGATGTTGATGATATCAAAATCGAGACAAGGGCAGGTGGCAGTCTGGAGGACAGCGAAATGATTAGCGGAATCGTTCTTGACAAAGAGCGTGTACACGCAAACATGCCAAAAACAATTGATGGTGCAAAAATCGCGCTATTGAATGTTGCGCTCGAGATAAAGGAAACTGAAACAGATGCACAAATCAGAATAACTGCGCCAGAGCAGCTTGAAGCATTCCTGCAAAAAGAGGAAGACATAATAAAGAAAATGGCAAAGACCATAACAAGTGTCGGAGCAAATGTAGTGGTATGTCAGAAAGGCATTGACGACCTAGCTCAACATTTTCTGGCAAAGTCAGGTGTTTTTGCGATTAGGCGTGTAAAACAAAGCGATATGAAGAAAATTGCAAAGGCAACTGGTGGCAAAATAATCACGGACATTCGTGACTTGAACCCTAAGGACCTTGGATTTGCAAAGAATGTTGAGGAAAAAAAGATAGCCGGAGAGGCAATGACTTTTATCCAAGGCTGCAAAGACCCTAAGGCAGTGACGCTTCTAATCCGTGGTGGAACTACACATGTGGTTGATGAAGCAGAACGAGCTATCAAAGATGCATTAAAGGTTTTGGCGGTTACTGTAATAGAAGGTAAAGTGGTTGCTGGAGGCGGAGCTGCAGAGGTTGCTATCTCCACAAGACTAGCAAAATATGCTCCAAAAGTCGGTGGAAGAGAGCAGCTAGCTATAGAAGCATTTTCCAAGGCACTTGAGATTATTCCAAGAAGTCTTGCAGACAATGCCGGGCTCAGCGCAATTGATTTGCTCGTAAAGGTAAAGAGTGAGCACGAAAAAGGCCAGAAATTCATAGGAATAGAGGTCAAAAGCGGTACTGTAACTGATATGTTCAAGCTCGGTGTGATTGAGCCTGCAAAGGTCAAGAAACAGGCCATCAAGAGTGCGAGTGAAGCAGCAATAATGATACTAAAGATAGACGACGTAATCGCTGCAAGCAATCTCAGCAAAGGCGCGCCAGATATGGGAGGCATGCCTGGAATGGGAGGAATGGGCGGGGGATTCTAATCCCCTTTCCTCTAATATTTTAAATCCCAGACATACTCAGACCTATGAGTGTTGTTGATTATCTCAAAGCCATTCGAATAAAAAATTGGTATAAGGCATCAATCGTCTTAGCTGGTCCTGTATTTTCAGGCCAACTATTTTCGCTTGATTTGTTCTATCTGTTTTTTATTTTTATCTCATTCGCACTGATGTCAAGTACAATTTATGTTTTGAATGATTTGATTGATTTGGATAAAGACCAAATGCATCCAAAGAAAAAGCTAAGGCCAATCGCAAGTGGCAAAATATCTGACACAAACATCATTATCATGTTAGGTGTGTTATTTTCGTTTGCAATGGCTATCGGGTTCTTTGCAGGACCTCTTGCTCATTTGACCGTTTTCGGATATTTTCTCCTGATGCTGGCGTATATGTTTTACCTAAAAAATATCGCAATAATAGATGCTTTTACGATTGCTGTTGGTTATGTACTGCGCGCATTGGCAGGCTGTTTTGCAGTAGGTATTGAAGCCACAAATTGGTTTTATCTGGTGATATTCGTGTTTGCAATCTATCTCGCATTCTGCAAAAGAATCACAGAACTCAAGCTTTCAAGCAATGAACACAAAAAAAGTCTATCTGATTATGAACCCATGGCAGAAATGGGTGTTGCGATGTCAGGTGCCGCCAGTCTTTCGCTATATTCGATATATGCTCTTGGAAAAGGTGGGCTTCTTATCTGGTCAGTTCCACTTGCATTTTTGGGAATACTCTTACACTTAAGAGAAACAATGAAAGGTAAAGAGGTTCATGAAAGTCTTGCAGTCCCTGAAATCATAATAACTTTTCTTGCACTAGTCCTTGTCGTTCTGGTGAGTCTTTATGCGTAAGATGTTGCTAGCGCTCTTGGTTATTGTTGTATACAGCTCTATGTTTTTTTTCGGAGAAATGAGCTCAATTCCAAGACTAGACTGGATTTTGCTCTTGTGTGGACTCACTATATTCAACTATGTTCTTCGCGCACTTAGGTGGAAAATCCTACTCAATAAAAATGGGTTTGAAATCGGGCTCGCAGATAGTATCAAGACCTACCTGGCAGGGCTGGCATTTATTCTAACTCCGGGTAAAATGGGGGAATTAATGAAAGCTCAGCTTATGAAAGATAAGTTTGGATTCAATAGAAAAAGTACAGCATTTCTAATTGTTATCGAGCGGGTGTTTGATATACTTGGTCATGTCATTATCGGTCTGGTAAGCTCATATTTTCTGGCAAGCGTCTATCTCAACAGCTTTGCTTTGATAACAGTCGGGCTTCTGGTCTGTGGAGCTGGACTTTATCTTGTAAAGAATCGACTAACTGCCTTTAAAACTGAGATTGAATCATTAGGAAGCTTGCGGCTCTTAGTTTTCCTGTCTGCCATTTCCGCCCTTGCTTGGTTCTTTGAGGTTCTGGAACTTGTCATAATAGGAAACTGGCTTGGATTTCAGATTGGATTATTTGAAGCAGGCCTAGTTTTTTCCGGTGGATTGCTCATCGGTAATATTGTGATGACGCCTGGTGGAATAGGTTCGGCTGAGGCCGGGATGGTCGGACTTCTGGCGGTTTTTGGTGCAGGCAAAACACTTGCAACCGAAATGACCTTGTATGTTCGACTTGCCACACTTTGGTTTGGATTTTTACTCGGTGCCGGTCTCTGGTATCTTATGACCCGTGAGTCTAAATGAGTTCTTCTTCAATTGGACTTCTGGTTCGATACAAATAAAGTCCTATAACTATAATTGCAATTGCAAGTGGAACCCTGTACGGAATTCCGAGTCCGACTGGATTTTCCAGAATTGCGTATCTAGAATAGTAAATTGTAGAAATAAAGTCTTTGTTTACAAACGCGGTTTCAGCTTTTTCGACCAACTCTTGTCCATTTAATGAAAATAAGGATAAAGCTGCTTTCGCCTTTTCAAGCTCTTGGATAGCAAGCTCCGTATACTTATCACATTTGTCAAGATAAAACTCACGTTTGATTTGGGCAAGCTCAAATTCCTGCCGATTTTCAAGATAAATTTCAAGGACTGCTTGAAAATCGCCTGACTCAAAATATTGCTTAAGCTTCAAGAACTCTGGTGGCGTTCTTTGTTCCACAAGAATCGGTCTTGGTGTATATGGAAACACATCAAGGACTGAATCAATGATGTCTCTATCTACATTTCCTAACTCTGGACCAAAACGTCTTTCAAGAGAAACAACAATCTGCTCGGCTGTTCTTTTTCTAACTAGGTCTGGCTCGGTAAGTTCGTCCAAATTCGGGTTAAGTTCTTGTGAAGTTTCTGTAATTTTTTGGAATAACAAAGCCTCAGGACTTTCCCTTGTTTGGTTCACTACGGTGTTAAAGGTTCCTATTGCCGCTTTTATTGCATTAGAGAGTCCTAATTCACATGGATTTGGAACCTCAAGATTCGATTGTTTCAAATAATAATACATCTGATTGTATTGTTCAAGCAGCTCTGGATCATTTGAATCAAGATTGCAACAAACCCCATCAACAAAAAAGTCCTTACCGCATTTGGGGTCATTCAAAAATCCTGAGTTAATGAAAAATGCAAGTTTGGATGATATATTCGCTCTCCATAACATCTGCTGACCTGATACAGAATAAGATGTATTTACTGAGGCTCCATAAACATATGGTTGAATAAATAATACATCAAGCGCGTGATCAAGATGATTGATAGCTTCAATCAGAATGCCTGCTTCTGTCTTGGTTTTTCTAATCTCTATCGGATCTCCACTTATATTCAGTCTAATGAGCTCTTTACAACTAATCAAAACATGTGCGCGTGAACCATCATAATGAGTTGGTAATGAAAAGTTTGCAGGCAAGCCACCAAGTGGATTTTCCAAAACAGCAAAGGCACTATCAAAGCTGCAATCAGAAAATATTTGATATTGTCCCTGATAAAATTCGCTTGTTGCAGTTTCGCTTATTCTACTTATGTTCGCAGCCGGTAGTCTTGAGCGATAAGCTATCTCAAATATTTGGGGGGACGCCAGTTTGTTGAACTTTATCTTAAGAACTTGGTTTTGGCTGGTTGCCGACTTAAGCAAAGAGAGATTGCCAGAAATAAAATTCCGTGAACTCATCTGAGCTTTAGGCTCATATTTTAGCTGAACCAAAGACAAACCATCCAACTCATGTGGAAAACTATAGTTAATCAACAAGCTACAAAACACATCAAAGGCCTGACCCAAAACCGGGACTTCTGGTTCGCAAACAAAGCTACTAGGGAAATTTGAAGAATATTGAGTTTCAAAATCAACAAGCTGGTTCCTAAGGAAATCTAGCTCAAGCTTTCCGGTTTTTATCAGGAACATCGCTTTTTTGATATCAGAGTCATGAACAGTGAGTCTTGAAAAAAGCCAGGGTTCATGCTGTCCGACAGATAAACCCAATGATGCTGCTAAAATCGTGCTTTTGGCCAGGTCTACTCTGATTTTCTCTGATTTATCAAAATTCTTAGACCAAAATTCAATTTTTATTTTTTCATCAATCTCTAAGACAGACCGCATAAGTTTGATGAGTTCTATCTGAGTGGCTGTTTGCGCTTTAATCTCAAAGTCATTAAGGTCTTGTTGAATATCCAAAACAAATCTTATGTCAAGAAACTCCTCTAGATTTTGAAGTGCGTTTTTCTGATAATCAAGTATAGTCTCAAACTCTTGAAGTGTTTTTGTTCTGTTGTCGTTTTCCTGACTCAGTTGAAGCTTATGAATCATAGAAAGCTTGAGGTACGCTGTTTTGATGCTCTCAAATCTTTGACCAAGTGTTGCTCCAGACAAGGAACACGGAATATCATAGACTCCGGTTTTGCGCTGAAGTGACTCACAGAGATATTTCAGTGCTTGAACTATGCCATCTGAACTCTCTAAAAGTTCGGTTAGCTGCTTGTTAGCAGAACCAATTTTAGTGCGTCTATCATGAATTGCCACATATCTGTTCCATATACTTGCTTCCGGCACTGTAAACTCAGCTATATCGATTTTTTTTGCATATTGGATATAATCCAGTCTGTCAATGCTCGAACCTAAAATTCCTGATGAAATCAAAACTGATTCATTAATCAGTTCAAGTTCTTGTCTAGACACGTTCGCATACAATCGCTTCAGCTCTGCTGTATCCTTCAATAATTCGGAATACTCTGCTTCAATAAGCTGTTCTGAACTCGAAAACAACCCATTAATAGCTTGGTAAAACACCCCTATCTCTTTCAAAGAAACAGAAATCTGGTTTATCGGGTTATTCCTGGTTTCAAAATCTGGTTTTGGAATCACCAAATAGTCAATGACAATTGGTTTTGTATTAGTAATTTTGAGTTCTTGGGATTCAGATAAAAGGTATCTAAGATCCCATTCTGATAGATTTAACCAAAGTTCTTCCCCAGAATATGTTGCTTGCACTTCATATATTTGAATTGGTACAAGCTCAAATGCCCAATCAGTCAAGTTTAGCGGAAGGTTAACATCGCGAGCAATCTGCCTTAGCGCTGCGGCGGGAATGCCCTGAAAAGAAAGCCAATCAAAATTTAAGAGTCCAGTTTCAGACTGAATCTTATCCAGGCTCTCCTGAACGTTTAAGTCTGCCAAAGATATATATTGAGTTGAAATTATGTCCACCAAGTCCACTATCTCATTTATTTGACAATCAGTTCCGATAAACGGCACAGACCTTAGAAAAAATCTAACAGAACCTAACTTGCTTTTCAAACAACTTGTTGCGGCAGAAGAACTTGTTTTAAGCTCATCAAACTTCTGGACTATTGTATTATAGCTTTTTGCAAATTCATAATATTCTTGAATATCGCTCAGTTGGTCTGGCAAAGAGAGTCTGGAAAGGTCATCAATTCCAGAATCAAGTGTCTGCGAAATCAGGAGTGCGTTCCCTTTGTCAGAGAATGCTGCCTGTCTAAAGTCTTGCATTGAAAATGCAAAACAAACACTAAACAACAGAATCATTAGAATTTTTAGTTTCATTGTCTTTCCTCCAAAACCAAAACAAAGTCACCAATGCCAAGCCAGCCCAAATCCAAACATTGCCGCTGGTCTTATCAGGTTCAAAATACAGAACACCGTCTGAGTTAGGTATCTCTGTTATCGTTGTCTTTCCTGGTTCAAGTAAAATTTCCTTTTCCACCCAACCATTATCTGACTCAAACGCAAGTGTAATATTTCCTGAAAAATTAGATAAAGATTGGATTTCTGCTAGACTGTTTTGAATAGAATAATTTGCGAGTAATGTGTATCGGGCGTTGGACTCTAACCCAACAAATGAGTTGTCTGAGTCTGTAAACGGTTCAATCAAAAACCCATAAACTGTGTGATTGTCTCTATAACCAAAAATCAAGGTTGTATTATCAAATTCGATATTACTATGAAAATCACATGACCTCATTGATGACCATACAGCCAAGAATGCGTGAAAGAAGCCTGGATCTGTTTTTCTAACCAATGATTCAAGCAACTCCAATTGTTCATCGAACCCAGGACTACAAGACTGGTGCTCTTTGAGATAACCAATCATCTCTTCCATTATTTTTTTGTCTGATTTTGAATCAACATCTATTTCTGGAAAAATCAGTTTAGCAAGGCTTCCAAGCTGTCCTTGTTCTTCAAACTCCAGAGCCGAGCTTATGATTACATCGGCTGGTTCGGATTTCATGGCTTTTTCAACAAACCGAATGGCTTGAGACGGAACAGTCTCAAGATTACCTGAACCACACACGTCCCTACGATAATCAGAATATGAGTATGTATAATAAATTTTGGCGGCTGACTCTAACTCACCGCAAACCATCTGATTTTGCTTTGATTTTGCGTCTGCCAGACCGATTTCGATAGAGCGGCGCATCACTTGTAGAATATCCTGGTATGACATGGCTCTAGGAGAAAGAGCATCAACACCCATATCAATAATAGCCTCTGAAACAAAATATGTCGCAGCCGCTTTGGTCAACGCCTTCTTAGAAACCGAAAGTCCTAGGGTCTTTAGAAGCTGTTGATAGCTCTTTTGACCGAGCTGGACTCCAACAGATATCTTGATGAGCTTGCTAACATCGCTTGAATCAAGCTTGCAAATCCGTCTCACGATTCCATACTCAATTCTGGACGAAATGCTTGGATCACTCAAAACTGAGACGACCACCGAAGTGTCTGATTCTTGCACTTGTACTTGAAATTCTGTGTCAAATCTGTTGACATATGGTGTTGAACATAGAGAGAACCCAGTTGACAAAATCAGAAACAATACGAGCCAGCGCATTCTGGTGAGATAATTGTTGCAAGTGTTTTAAAGTTTCGCTTCTCGAGCTCAATAAAGATACAGGCCTTCTCGAGTCCGAAACCAGTAAAATATGTTGAATTCCCAACTACAGTTATGGTTTTCTCAAGAAAAGCTTGCCAACTTATCGCAGTTTCCAGACAAGTAGTTTCGTCTAAGTACTTACCGTATCTGACAACGCCTATCTTAGACCAATAGTTTTTCCAATCAGTCAGCTGAGTCCGAGCACTTATCTCATTGTTAGCCAAAAGAGAGTCTTGAAAAGACCATTCTATGTTCTTTGACAAATAAAAAAGTTCTTGGGCCTCAATAATAGTTAAGCTAGTATTCAACTGCTTGTGTTCAAGGACTAGCTGAGTTGAGAATAGAGAAATCAGGGAAGATGCAATAATAAGAAAAAGACTTAGTGAGAACACGCCGCGGCACATACCGATACCTCCTGTAATTTTTTTCCTGTTCGAGTAGTGCAATACTTGAACTCATATCTACACTCGATATATTGAACGCCATCAACCCAAATTGCGAATTTTTCATTGAGCTCTCTGACAAAGGGTTGAATGCAGGTTGGATTTGTAGGCAAGCAATCAGAATAAAGCAGAGTTTGTGCAAGATCATTTGTCATCTCAGCTGTCTCTCGAACCATTATTATTTTTTCTGATTGAAAAAAGAACAAGTAAGGTAAAAGAAAAAGCACGAACAAAGGTTCAATTATGATTTGGGCTTTCAAGCAATCACCTGAATAGGAATATGACCCGCGAGCTAACTTCCCGGTTCATTGCAAAAGGCCTAGCCTCGCTCCTGGGATGACCCTGCTGCGGGTCTATTTGACCCAAGGAAGTCTTTCTATCACAAATCAAGAAGGAACTAATTTGGGTCACAACAATCAGATGACAAGGTTTAAATTGTTCTCGATAGGATATATATTGTGACAGAGAAAGAGTGGCTAATTGAAGCCCATAAAAAAGGCGAAATCAGTATTACTGATATTCTAGAGAAAAAACTAATTTCATCATTCATGCCGATGTCACAACATAGCTTTGAGCTAAACGACGAGTTTCAGGGGCTTGTGCCACCAGTTCAGCCAAGAATGATTCTGATTGAAGGTGGGATTCCGGAACCATATGTAAAAGATTGGATGGACAAACTGGCCGGAACAGGCGGAATGCAGTTTGACGCCATCAAGCTAAGCGAGAAATTTGCATTCTCAGAAACAAGTCAGCAACACGGAACCATGTTACAAAAGCTCAGTTATCAAAGAAATCAAGCAAAAGAACAGCTTGTGTCAATTCAGAATGTTAAACGAGCGATACTGAATATAGAAAGTGACTTAGAAAAGATGGGAGAACAAAAGCAGGCGTTCGAGGATAGTGACTGGGACCAGGTAATGGGTATATTCATTGACAACTATGGTGGACCAGACAGGAGCTGGACTGCATTTGCAAGAAACGTACCAATGGTAAGAATGGCACTTACCTGGTTTTTGCGACTGAAACCAGAGAAAACTGTACCGGTAAAGGCGTTTATGAA
>JAAOXV010000068.1 GCA_018220955.1 Candidatus Altarchaeota archaeon
AAGTATGGGAAGGGTGATACCTATCTCAGCATTCAAGAAGCGCTAACACATGCAGGCGCATCGATTGGACTCAGGCCAGAAATAAAGTGGATTGACTCAGAAAAAATTGAGCAAGGCGAGCTAACCCAGCTAAATGGACTAAATGCAATGATAACGCCTGGTGGATTTGGAGAACGCGGAGTAAAAGGAAAAATAGCTGCAATTCAGTTTGCAAGAGAGACTAAAGTCCCTTGGCTCGGGCTCTGTTATGGGTTTCAATTGGCTGCAATCGAGTATGCACGGAATGTTGTTGGGATAAAGAATGCTGATTCAACTGAGAACGGAAAAACAAGCGAACCAATCATAATTCCACATTGGGAAGCAGGACAAAAAAAGCTTGGTGGAACAATGCGGCTCGGACTAAAAGAGGTTGAGTTGGAAAATGGTTCGATGATTCACAAGATTTATGGAACCAATAAAATAAAGGAAAGGCATAGACATAGATTTGGGTTAAATCCACAATACAGGAAAAAACTTGAATCATCTGGAATGAAATTTACAGGTGTTTGTAAGACAGATAATACTATTGAGGTGTTTGAGATAGCTGACCAGTTTTTCATCGGCGTCCAGTTTCATCCAGAATATTTGTCAAGACCGCTCAAGCCACATCCATTATTTGTTAGTTTGCTTACCCAAGCAGGGAGTCCGTGAGAGTTATAAAGGAAAAACCCGGAGTATCGTGTGGGTGAAATACTCGGGTTCTTTTCGGCAAAAGGCGGGGTCGGAAAGACCACTATGACAGCCAATGTCGGGTCTGCGCTTAAGCATGAATTCAATACAAAAGTGTTGTTGGTAGACACGCATGTTTTTGGGGCAGACCTAAGCAGTCACTTTGGGCTGTTGAACCCGCCGGTTCATGTCAGGGACTTTCTGGACGGTAAGCTACCTGCCAACAAGGTGATATACAATGACCCAAGAACCGGAATAGATATTATTCCTGGTCCGCTTGATCCTGGAAAGACCAAGGTCAATTTTTCCAAACTCAGACAATTACTCGATACAGTCAGGGATGATTATGAGTTCATTCTACTTGATACTCCGCCTTGGTTGGGCAGAGAGACTTCTGGAATAATCAGTTCTGTTGATGAGGCGATTGTAATTGGAACTCCCACTATTTCCGGCATGCTTGAGGCAAGAAGAACAGCAGATATGTTGAGAAAAAGAGGTACAGAAATCCGTGGTGTATTGATTAACTTTTATCGTGGGTTTGACTATGAACTTCACCCAGAGGAAATCGAGGATTTTTTGGATGACATGGACCTAATGGCGATAATTCCAGAAGATGAAAAAATCAGGCGGGCGCTAGGATATGGAGTGCCGGCAGTGATAGCCAGTCCAAACAGTCCTGGGTCCAAAGAGATTGTGGCTCTTGCAGCCGAGGTTGGCGGATTCGAGCATTTCGAACGACCAACCGGTATAGTGGGTCGACTCCTGTATGCCTTTGGTTTTAGATAAGCTTAAATTTGCCGTGTTTGATTGGATAATGTGTATACTGAAACGATTCTTGCTATAGTCATCGGTCTTTTCATAGTATTGTGGTTCAGTGTCAGGATGAGAAAAGGCGGTAGATGGATAAAAGAAAGAGGGACGACTGGACTCGGGATGTTCGTGCTCATTTTCGGTGCTCTTCTTTTGTTGATTTCATATCTTAATCCATACTTACCACAAAACATTCAATCACAGATTCAACCATATGTGTCATCACTCATAACAACTGGAACCTGGCTTGCGATAGTCGGCGCACTTGTGCTGATTTTCGACCAAATTTACCATAGCTGGAAAAAAGGAGAAGGATTAAAGCTTGAAGAAGAAAAACGCGAATATATTGAAGGTATTCGATTTGGGCTGACAGTAGACGAGGCAGAAAAGGTGGCGAAAGACCATATCAAAAAAGTGACTGGTGAAACAACCAAGCTGGTGGCGAGCAAAAAAGAGTTCAAGCGTTGGGCAGTCTATCTCAAAGACAGTCATGGCAAATATTTTCGAGTCATCATCAATGCAAAAGGTAAGATAGAAGAATGGGAGACCATGGACGAGATTCCGAGCTATATTCTAAGTCCCTAGGATTTTCCATCAAACCGCAT
>JAAOXV010000011.1 GCA_018220955.1 Candidatus Altarchaeota archaeon
ACACTGGTGTTGGAAACGAGATGGTCAGACAGCTAAGGGAAATAGACGAAAGGCTTAGATTGATTGAGCCTTGCACCAAAGTCCAATACCTAAATGAACAGATTGAAGAGCTAAAACAATATATGGAATCTGCCGACATAGCTGACATAGAAAAGGAAGCAATCGGTGAAAAGCTAAGCTCGCTTATTGACACAAGAAACAATATGCACAATGCGTGTGACGCGCTTAAGAAAAATGAAGAGTGCAGAAACGCATTTTTGCTCAGGCAACGGGTGCAAAAGACTGTGCAAGCCGTCCAAGATGGCTCAGTAAGCGCAATAAGAGCAAGAACTGAAATAACCGCGATTGCAGATGACTTTGCTAGATACGAGTTAGCTTGTTTCAGGCAAATTGCACAAGAAGTAGAAGACCATCCTTGTATGGCAGCTCAGTCACTCAGAATTGAGATAGAAAAACTGTCAGAGACTGGTGAGAGTCCGGACTCGCTGAATGCCTTGATACAAAAGACCAAGGAGCTGGAGCAGGAGTGTAGAAACATGCAAGAGCTTACTCCAAACAACCGACCAGATAATGCGGGCGATATAGCCAGAATGGTAGGTGAGCTGGAAATAAAGAAACATCTCTTGATGATGGATGATTCACTCAGCCAAGAACAAAAGACCGCAAGAGTCGGAGATATTGAAATGCAAAAAGCTGACTTGATAAGACAAGCAGTTAGGACACAGTCTAAAGCCAGAATATCGGCGACTGTTCGAACCAAATTTTCACCAGGAAAGGTGAATATTGAAGGTGAAGACATTTTGACTGATAACGCGGTCATTGATGTGTCAACTGATGATGGAGACATGTCAGTGAATATCAGAGCAGATGAAGTAGAGCTTCAAAGCAGAAAGGTCAAGCTAAGAACCAAGCTTGAGCTTGACTTTGAAAACGGACTTCTGAAACTGAACGGAAAAGCAATCAAGCTTCCTGATGAGCTGGTCGATGTACTAAAAGCTAGCACGGCAGAATTGGAGCTTACCGAGGAGAATGGAACAGCCATTTATGCCGGTAGTGCGCAAAAGCAATTCAGGCTCTTTGCGATTATTCCAATAAATGCAAATGTGAAGCTAAAGGCAAATGCAGAAACAGGACAAGTTATGAGCATGGAAAAACCATGGTGGACAGTCTTTGCAATAGACTGACCCCATTTTTTATTTTTTTCCTAAAAAATCAAGCTGAATCTTCTTTTTGAGCATCAGCTATCGGTTCTGTCTCTGTTTTTTGGGTTTTCTCGGGCTCATCTTGTTCACCTGTGTCGATCTTAAGTCGCTTAAGCATTATGTTCTCCAAATCAGTGGTTATTTCTTTTTCAGATGAGCTTGTCAGCTTTGACAACGCCAGCGAAACCTCTGGAATATATTTTGCAAATATATTCTTTCGCTTATGTTTCTGCTTCTCTCTCGCCACGCCAGCCAAATGACGCTTCAAATCTCTTGCCACCTCCATCACAGCCAGCTTGATTTCACTAACAATGTCAGGGTCATCAGCAACCGCCTGCTTGCCGGTCGATGTATATGGCACATGTGGTGAAACTATATTGACCAACACGGTCACAGGTGCAGAATCAATATCACCCAGATTGTATCTCTTCCAGTCAATGGTTCTAATGGCTTGAGTGATTCCACACGCACCTGAGTCAAACAGCAAAGGAGCTTTGTTGGCAAATCTCATTATTTCCATTTTTCTACCATTATCAGTCTTTCTTCCAGAACTTCCGCCATATGATACTGCTACTTCTATTTGGAAAGGTATCCCGCCTCTAAAAACAGATGGTTTGCGGGTCCTGACCCGCAGAAACTTTGACTCAAGCCTATCCTGCAAAGATCTCTCAAGGTTCTGTTCCATAATAGGCATCAACCCGTCTGTTGGCGGTGCCATCAGCTTGACTTTCTTGAACGCCTTCACAAGCTTTTGTGCCTCTGAATAACTCAGCTGGGCGGGGGCCATATTCATATCAAGCTTGCTTATCTTGGCCAGCTCAGCCACGCGCTTGGCAGAAATCCTTGAAAGGTCTTTTTTCAAAAATATCCCTAACTTGGATGCATCTGACCTGGCCGACATTCTCAACAAGTCATCAGCAGAAACGCCATAAGGATGTGGTTGCATCTCCTGTGGGCGCTTTGGAACAGATGATATAGTCCTTGACCATTTAATTTTTTCACCGGTCGGAGAACTGAGCATAATGGTTGCATGCGGGTTTGATATAGCCGTTCGTCTCAAATATTCATACGGACTCTGTTCTCCCTTTCTGTAAGATAGCCCTTCAAACTCAGTCACCAGCTTGGTGCCCCTCCAATCATTCTTAATCTTGGAGCTATCAATCACCTTTGCTTGATTTCTGTCTATATCAATTTTAAGAAACAAGGTCGCAATCTCATCGCCGGTAGATGAAAGTACTTTGGTCGGCTTGCCAGTGGTCATCTGACCAAACAAAATCGCTCCAACCGCGCCGATTCCCTGCTGGCCTCGACTTTGAATATACCTATGAAATTTTGTGCCTGCCAGCATGCTGCCAAACACTTTTGGAACATATTCTGCCGGAATTCCAGGTCCATTGTCCTCTACTGCTACAATATATCTGCTGTCCCCTATATCCCGTATTTGAATTGTGAGTTTTGGCAGAATTCCATATTCCTCACACGCATCCAGCGCATTAGTCACATATTCGTGAATAATCGTTGTAAAAGACTTGATTGGGCCTGAATAACCGAGCATATGCAGGTTTTTTCGGAAAAATTCGGCCACTCCAATCTCCTTGAACTTTCTACTGAACTCTTCTTGCATCTTTTGCTCTGTCACAAGCTTTCGAGCGGTAGTGGATATAAAAGTGTTTCCAAGAGCTAAAAACCGTGCCGTAAAATCCCGGCCATTCTTTGCTCAATATGTCGATAAATCGTGCTATGCGGCGAACCATGAGCCATTTTCTCGATAGCCTCCTTGAACACCTGTAGATTCTCTGGCTCACCAATTGCAGCCACAGAAAAGTCATTAATTGATATGTCTATGCCCATCTTTTTTTCAAGCATTCGTTTATTTTTTCCTTTGTCACCAATTATACGGCCGACCTGACGCAAAGCATCTCGTTCGTTTGCACACGCATCGCGAACATCAAACACAGCTAGCTGAGTGTCTGGATTAAAAAGTGTCGAAATCTGATTTAGCTTAAATCCAAGACCGATGGCTCTTACCACCTCTTTGGCCTTCATCACTTTCAATGGGTCGTCCCCACTAACAATCACAGAACCGCCGCGTATCTCAATACTGACTCCTCCCATTCGTTCAAGTATCTGTCGGGTTCGGCCCTGCTTACCAATCAGGAACTGCAGTCTGTCTGTGGGAAATTCAACTGGTGTTTCCATTCAATCACTTACTCCTATTATCTTTTCAAGCATTTCGCTCTGGCTAATCTCAGGTGAAAAAAACTTGTGGATGTTCTTGATATCGCGCTCAAGAAACTCTTGCGCCATCGGATGCCTGATATCAACCGACTGTGCTACATCTATCACAACCGGCTTGTTCTTCCAGACCATTATATTGTATTCACTAAGGTCGCCGTGCACAAGCTTGGCTATCTGATATGACCGAATCATATAATCGAATATAATCTCAAACATTCCTTGTACTGACCCGGTATCCTTTAAGAGTCGTGCTGCTCCCTTATCACCTATAAATTCCATTGCCAACACATTCTTTCTAAAAATCAGTGGAATAGGTACCCTGACCCCTGCTGAGTGAAGTCGGGTCAGATTCCTGTATTCCTTTTTTACCCACTCAGATATGACTCTTCTCCGGTTTTTTCCAAGCTTGTAAAACCGGGGGTCACCACGAATATATGGCCAGATATTCTCAAACACGGCTGCCTCTATTCTGTATATCTTCAGCGCAATCAAAGTATCATTGTATGCAACAAACACTCTGGCCTCTTTGCCACTCGCAACTTCGCCTCCTATATCTGAAAAAATCCTTTTATGATAAAGGTCTTGTAGCGTAAACAGGGTTGGCCGATCAAATACTCCACCCCAAGTCTTTTTTTCCACACACCAAACTGAGTCAGGTAATTAAAATAGCTATGAATCAGCGAAAAAACCAGTCAGAATCGCATCAGCCTTGTCTATCAGCTGTGTCTTCCTTTGTTTGTGTGAGCTGATATATGAACCAATTGACTTGACTGCCTGATAACCTGCATACGCAAGTGGCAAGGCCAAAAGTGCGCCCAAAGCCAGCAACGGACTACCAAGCCCGACTGTGTATCCAGCTATCTCGGTCCGGGGCAAAAATGCATATGCAGAGGCTGCTATTGCACCGAGTTCAGCTCCTGGTACAGCCTGATAAACTTCACGTGGATCATCGATTGCAGGCAGTTCTGGCCTGATTAAACTATCGTTTACTGACTTAACCTCATAACCACCCAACCACATGCTATCAGGTATTGAAGCATCTGTCAAAATCACGTATCCTAGCGTGTAAGAAAGAAACCCTTGTTTTTCCTTTATTTCCACCAGCTCGGCCTGGATTGCTGGTTCACCGGTTCCTGGTTTGGCGGTGTTCAACACACCGTCATCAACAGTCCAACTCGCGCTCCCTCTGTCAATTAATTGATAGGCTCGGCCATCATGGATGGCGCTAACAGATGCCACGATAGTTTAGCCACTCTTAAGTTTAAATAATTACAGCCCGATGGCCTTGATTATTTTTTTCACAGAAAACTCCTGAAAATCACCATATTTCTGTCCTGTGCTTACAAAATAGATGGGTTTTCCGGTCACGGCCGACACTGATACAACTGCTCCTCCACGCTCATCTATGTCAAGTTTTGTTATGATAAAACCATCAATTATTTGGTTGAATGCTCGAGCTTGTTCGACAGCATCATTACCTGTTGTCGCATCCACCACAAGCAGGCTAATGTCTGGTTTCACCACCCGTTTCACCTTTTCCAGCTCTCTCATAAGCCCTGAATCGACATGCAACCGACCCGAAGTGTCAATAATAACTGCTCCTTTACCGCTCGTTTTTGCATGTTCAACCGCATCATATGCAACCGCTGCAGGGTCAGCTCCATATTTCTGTTTTATCATCCTGACCCCTAGCTTGTCAGCATGTATCTGTAGCTGTTCTATAGCCGCAGCTCGAAAAGTATCTGATGCCGCAAACACTGACTCTATCTTCTTTTTTTTCAGATAGCTTGCCAACTTGGCGGCAACAGTTGTCTTACCCACGCCGTTAATACCACAAAGCATTATCACATATGGTCGCTTTTTCAAATTCAGTTTGCCTGATTTCATTGAATCAGACAAAATCGAACTAAGTGATTGTCGGGAATCTTGTGACTGTTTAAGCTCGGCTATTATTCTATCAACCACCTCAAGCGCCATTCCAGACTGAATCAAAACTGTCTCAAGCTCGTCCAGCCTACGTTTCTGGCTCGGCTTTTTCAGTGTCTCTGCTATTTTTTTTTTAAGAAAGCCCAGCATTTTGATTCTCCTGTGAAAGCTTGTTTAGCTCATTATTAATCGTGCTCGACTCTTGACTTAACATATTAAGATTCTGCATAATCAACTCTTCCTGCTTTTTGAGCGCATCCATTTGCTCTTGAACCAACGGTTTAGCCTCTTTTATCGGCTTGTACGAGAATATGCCTGCACCCACACCAACCAACACCTTTTTGGTATGCTTGATAGTAGCATCTACATAGACAGAAGCCCCAAGCGGGACAAGCATGTCAGAACCTTTTTCTGTCTCAGCTATATTGTCTAGCCCCACCAACAGAACATTCAGCTCCTCTGTTGCTTTCAACACCCCTTCAAGTTGTGCCTGAAGCGCCTTGGTCTGCTGACCCATATATTCAAGCTGCATCATCTTATTTTGAATTTCTTTATTCATACACTCCAATAAGCTGTCCTATTTTAAAACTGGCGGAAGACCAAAACCATTTCTATCAAGGGATAAAGATTATTCTGTGAAGCTCGACGAAATTTTCAGCAGCCTCGACACTTCGCTTTCCGGGCTCAGTGACAAAGAGGCATCTAAACGGCAAAGAAAGTTTGGAGAAAACAGGATTACAAGCAAAGAACCAAGATGGTATGGTATTCTCGCCAGCCAGTTCAAGAGTTTTATGGTTTATTTACTGGCTTCTGCCTCACTACTATCTTTCTTGGTCGGAAAAAATCTGCACGGATTCGTAATTGCGTTTATTATTGTTTATATCACTATTATCGGATTTTTTCAAGAATACAAAGCTGAAAAGGCATTGGAGTCAATAAAGAACCTGGATATCGAAAATCATTTGGTATTCAGGCAAGGGAAAATCAAAGAAATAAAGCGAACAGAGCTTGTGCCTGGCGATATAGTGCTGCTGGATGTTGGAACAAGGATTCCAGCTGATGGTCGGGTAATTGAGACTTTTGATATACTCTATATTGATGAGGCTGTGTTGACAGGCGAGTCAAAGCCAATTCAGAAAAAAATAGGGGGTGAAATCTTTGCAGGTAGCTATGTCTCTGCAGGCAGGGCCAAAATGGTAATCATAAACATCGCTGACTCAACCAAGTTAGGTGAGATAGCCAAGCTTGTAAGCCAAGCAGACCAACGCTCAATTGCAATGGAAGAGAGTGAAGAATTATCACTCAAGCTGACACAGATAGTCCTGCTATTAGCCATCGGGATTTTCATGATAGGTCTATCCAGAGGAGTTGGTTTAATGGAGCTATTGATAACCATGATAGCCTTGTCGGTTGCAGGAATCCCTGAAGGTTTGCCGCTTGCGGTCACGCTAACCCTGGCATCAGGCGTGCGTAAGATGGCTGAAAAAGGGGCCATACTCAGAAAGATGAGCGCACTCGAATCACTCGGGATGGTGGATACCATCTGCACTGATAAGACCGGCACTCTAACTTATGGCGAATTTATGGCAGAAGATCTATATGTTGGGAATGAGCTAATAAAATTGAGCGGAGAAGAAAGACTCATAATGGAGTCACGGAGTTCTGTACTTACACCAGACAGCTTTCCTGAACTAGACTTGTTTTTTACCGCAATTGGACAATGTAATAACGCCAG